>DAMCRY010000094.1:0-7293 GCA_032115075.1 Massilia sp. | reverse complement strand
ACCAGCAGTTCCTGCATGTCATGCTCCAGTGATGGCGAGGGTGACGCGGTAGACGATGAAGGACGCCACGTAGGCCAGGCCGAACATGTAGCCCGCCATGATCCAGGCGTAGCGGCGGCTGCCGGTCTCGCGCGCCACGGTCGCCAGCGTCGGCAGGCAGTGCGGCGCGTAGATGTACCAGGTCAGCACCGACAGGCCGGTGGCCAGCGACCAGGTTTGCGCGAGGATCGGGGCCAGCGCGTTGGCGGCCTCGTCGCCGCCCGACAGCGCGTAGACGGTGCCGAGGGCGCCGACCGCCACTTCGCGCGCGGCCATGCCTGGCACCAGGGCGATCGCCATCTGCCAGCCGAAGCCGATCGGCGCCAGGACCACTTCCAGGGCGCGTCCGATCATGCCGGCCACGCTGTAGTAGACCGGCGGCTGGGTCGCGCCTTCCGGGGCGCCCGGGAAGCTCGACAGCAGCCAGAGCAGGACCATCATGGCGAGGATCAGCGTGCCGACGCGCTTGAGGAACACCTTGGCGCGTTCCCACAGGCCCACGGCCAGCGCGCGCGGCTGCGGCCAGTGGTAGGCCGGCAGTTCCATCATCAGCGCATGCTGCTTGAAGTCGCTGCGGCGCTTCATGTACCAGGCCACCGCCATGGCGCTCAGGATGCCGGCCATGTACAGCACGAACAGCACCAGGCCCTGCAGGTTCATCAGGCCGGCCACTTCGCGGTCCGGGATGAAGGCGGCGATGAGCAAGGCGTACACCGGCAGGCGCGCGGAACACGTCATCAGCGGCGCGATCATGATCGTCACCAGGCGGTCGCGCGGGTTCTGGATGGTGCGCGCGGCCATGATGCCGGGGATCGCGCAGGCGAACGAGGACAGCAGCGGCAGGAAGGCGCGGCCCGACAGGCCGACGCTGCCCATGATGCGGTCGAGCAGGAAGGCGGCGCGCGGCAGGTAGCCCACGTCTTCCAGCAGCAGGATGAAGAAGAACAGGATCAGGATCTGGGGCAGGAACACCAGCACGCTGCCGACGCCGGCGATGATGCCGTCCACGATCAGGCTGTGCAGCACGCCCTCGCCGAGCAGGTTGCCGACCGCCTCGCCCAGCGCCCCGACGCCCGCCTCGATCAGGTCCATCGGCGTGCCGGCCCAGCTGAAGACGGCCTGGAAGATCAGGAACATCAGCGCGGCCAGGATGAACGGCCCCAGCACCGGATGCAGCACCACGTTGTCGATCTTCTCGGTCAGGTTGCCGCGGTCGGCGCTGGTGGCGACGGCGAGGTCGAGGATGCGGCGCACTTCGCGCTGGGTCTCCTCGACCGGCACGGCGTCGATCGCCGACAGCGGCTGCGGCTTGACCGACGAATCGAAGGCCATGCCGTCGAGGGTGGCCAGCAGCGCGCGTTCGCCGCCGGCCTGGATGGCGACGGTTTCGACCACGGGCATGCCCAGGGCGTCGGACAGCTTGGCGGTATCGATCGCGATGCCGCGCTTCTTCGCGACGTCGACCATGTTCAGGACCAGCACCATCGGCAGGCCAAGGCGCTTGAGCTCGAGCACCATGCGCAGGTTCAGGCGCAGGTTGGTCGCGTTGACCACGCACAGGATGGCGTCCGGCGCCTGTTCGCCCGCGCGCAGGCCGGCGACCACGTCGCGCGTGATGGCTTCGTCCGGGGTCTGGGCGCTCAGGCTGTAGGCGCCCGGCAGGTCGAGCACGCGGAAGGCGCGGCCGGCCGGCGACGTGAAGCTGCCTTCCTTGCGTTCGATGGTCACGCCGGCGTAGTTCGCGACCTTCTGGCGCGAGCCGGTGAGACGGTTGAAGAGGGCGGTCTTGCCGCAGTTGGGATTGCCGAGCAGTGCGACCAGGGGCGTGCGCGACGCCACCTGCTGTTCCATTACACCCATGCGCTTATTCCGGCTTGATCGAGACGAGGGCCGCTTCGAAGCGGCGCAGCGCGAAGGTCGATTCGCCGACCTTGACGGCCAGCGGTCCGCCCAGCACGCGCTTGAGCACGCGGATGCGCTCGCCCGGCACGAAGCCCAGTTCCATCAGGCGGCGCTGGACGTCGCTGCCGCCCTGCGGGGCGTGCGGCGCCAGGTGGACGACGGTCGCACTCTGGCCCGCTTTCAGGGCGTCGAGTGTGGTCAGGGCGGGAGCTAGGGTCATGGCGATTTCCAAAAATTGTGGCGCTGACGAGACAGCGACTGGAACGATGGTGACATCATAAACCTAAATGCGAATTATTTCTATTTGCAGCTTGTCATGGCAGTGAAGGAAGCGCAAAAAAGTGCGGGAAAGCTGCACACGGCATGCAAAAACCGCTTGCGTTCAAGGCCGAGTTTACAGAAAATAGCAACGCAAATGAGAATGATTCGCATTTTGTAGCATAAACAGCAAGGGTATCGTCACATGATCGTCTGTGTCTGCAACAACATCTCCGACCGTGAAATCCGCCAGGCGGTCGACCTCGGCATTTCCTCGGTAGCCGAACTGCACAAGGAACTGGGCGTCGGCACCATGTGCGGCAAATGCGTCAGCTATGCGCGCGAAGTCCTGCACGAGCACCTCGACAGCAAGACCACCATCACCGAAGTGCGCCGCGTCCCGCAAGCGGCCTGATTCCAGATTTCTCTCCTTCGCCCCGCCTGCTCGCGGGGCGTTTTTTCGTCCCGGTTTTCCTCTCCATTTCGCGGTAGTGAGAAGCATTTTTACTATGGAGTGAGAACGCTTTCCATTCCGGCCGTTTTTTTGGTTTTTCCTGCCATTTAAGCGCTTTTTTTCGGCGTTTTCGCTGCATTTGGGCCGATATCGAGCGGGCTTGTTTGTTATCATGGAGCCCATTCGAAAACCATCAAGGGCATCCCCATGAAAGGCGACCAAAACGTCCTCCGTCTGCTGAACGCACAGCTGACCAACGAACTCACCGCGATCAACCAGTACTTCCTGCACGCACGCATGTACCGCCACTGGGGCTTCGGCAAGCTGGCGAAGAAGGAATACGACGAATCGATCGGCGAGATGAAGCATGCGGACAAGCTGATCGACCGCATCCTGATGCTCGACGGCCTGCCGAACCTGCAGGCCCTGCACAAGCTGCTCATCGGCGAATCGACCCAGGAAATGCTGGAATGCGACCTCAAGCTCGAGCGCGCGGCCCAGGTCACGGTCAAGGAAGGCATCGCGGCGGCGGAAGCGGCGGCGGACTACGTGACCCGCGACCTGTTCCTGATGATCCTCGAGGATACCGAGGAACATATCGAGTGGCTGGAAACGCAGCTGGACCTGATCGTGAAGGTCGGCATCCAGAATTACCTGCAGAGCCAGATCAGCGAGTAAGCGCCCCAAACGCATCGGGCTCCCCAAGGGGAGCCCGATCTCTTTGCGGCCGGCGCCAGCACTAGCGCCATTTCATCATCCACTGGTCGTAGAAACCCAGGTCGCGCGGCACCGCTCCCGGGATCGCGCAGATCGCCCCCGCGAAGGCGTTGGCCCGCGCCAGGGTAAGGTCCAGCGCCCATCCCCGCATCCTGCCCAGCAGGAAAATCGCCGAGAACGCATCCCCCGCACCCACCGTGTCGATCACGAAAGGCGGCACCGGGTTGTCGCGGTGCGTCAGCACCTGGCCGTCGGCGCCGAAATACGCCGAGCCGCGGTGCCCCAGCGTCAGGATCAGCGCGTCAAGCGAGAACATCTGCAGCAGCGCCTGGCAGGAGGCGCGCACTTCCTCGGCCGACAGGGCCGGATCGTCCGGCTTGATCTGGAAGTACCAGCCGAACAGGGCTTGCAACTCTTCCTCGTTGACCTTGGCGATGCTGGCCGCCTGCAGCGAGCGGGTGACGCAGCGTTCGTCGACCTGGCCGTCGCGCAGGTTGAGGTCGAGATAGCGTAGCGCGCCGTTTTTCTCGCTGGCCTTGAGCAGCGCGTTCAGGGTGGTGCGCGAGCGCTCGTTGCGCTGCGCCAGGGTGCCGAAATAGACGATGCCCGGCTGCGCCGCTTCCAGCGCCGCGAGCGCCGCCTCGCGCTCGATGAAGTCGTAGGCCTGGTTCGGCAGGATCGTGAAGCGGTGGCCGCGCGCGGCGCGTTCGACCAGCACGCGGCCGGTCTCTTCCATCGCGTCGACCTGCAGCCCGGCCTCGCTCATGGCGAAGCGCTCGAATTCGGCGCGCACGGCCAGGCCCGGCGCGTCGTTGCCGATCCGGGTGATCATCAGCTGCGGCGCCATGAAGGCGGCCAGGTGGCGCGCCACGTTGAAGGGCGCGCCGCCGACCACCTGCTCGGTGAGGAAGTCGTCGACCAGCGCTTCGCCGAAGATGGCGGCGCCGCCGCTGGCGGCCGGCAGGTTCACGCGGCGACCGGCACGGTGTCGCGGAACGACGCGCGCTCGGAGAGCTTGTCGAACAGGCGCGCCAGGTTCGGGTGGTCGCCGCGCCAGTCGATGTCGGGGAAGCGGAACGACAGCCAGCCCAGCGCGCAGCCGACGGCGACGTCGGCCAGCGAGTAGTGGATGCCCATGCAGTAGCCGGAATCGCCCAGCTTGGCGGACATCTCGCGCAGGCCGGCGTCCACCTTGCCCATCTGGCGCGCGATCCACTTGTCGCTTTGCTGCTCCGGCGTGCGTTCGCGGCGCTCGAGGAAGACCAGGATGGCGGCGTCGAGCACGCCGTCGGCCAGCGCTTCCCAGACCTTGACTTCGGTACGGTCGCGGCCGTTCGGCGGCAGCAGCTTGCACACCGGCGAAATGGTGTCGAGGTATTCGGCGATCACGCGCGAGTCGTACAGCGTGCTGCCGTCTTCCATCACGAGACAGGGGATTTTCCCCAGCGGGTTGACCTGCTGAATGGTGGTCTCCGGCACCCAGACATTCTCCAGCTCGAAGCTGAAATCGAGCTTTTTTTCCGCCATCACGACGCGGACTTTGCGCACATAGGGACTGGTGACTGAACCGATGAGTTTCATAAGAGAGCGGGTAAGAAGAGTGGCTCCCAGTATAGCATCGGCCATTTGCCGATTGTCTGCGCCGGATGGCCCGCCCGCCGCGCCGCCACACCTCCCGCGCAAGGCCCCGCACCCCGGCCAGTGGTAAAATCCGCGTTTTTGCACGGACCGCCCGCCATGACCTCTACCGTCCCCTCCTCCGCCCAATCGGCCGCCCTGTCGGCCCTGTCCCCGCTGGATGGCCGCTACGCGTCGAAAACCGACAAGCTGCGCCCGATCCTGTCCGAAGCGGGCTTCATGCACCACCGCGTGAAGGTCGAAATCGCGTGGCTGCAGGCGCTGTCGCAGGCCGGCTTCCCGGAGATCAAGCCGTTCTCCGCCGAAGCGAATGCTCACCTCGAGCGCATGGCCGCGAACTTCGGCGACGCCGAGGCGGCGCGCATCAAGGAAATCGAGGCGGTCACCAACCACGACGTGAAGGCGGTCGAGTACTGGCTCAAGGAGCAGGTCAAGGACGTGCCGGAACTGGTCGCGGCGAGCGAGTTCATCCACTTCGGCTGCACCTCGGAAGACATCAACAACACCTCGCACGGCATGATGCTGAAGGCCGCGCGCGACGGCGTGCTGCTGCCTTCGCTGCAGAGCATCATCGCCAAGCTGACCGAGATCGCGCACGCGAACGCCGAGCTGCCGATGCTGTCGCGCACCCACGGCCAGACCGCCAGCCCGACCACCCTGGGCAAGGAATTCGCCAACGTGGTCGCGCGCCTGCAGCGTGCCGTCAAGCGCATCGCCGACGTCGAGATCCTCGGCAAGATGAACGGCGCGGTCGGCAACTACAACGCCCACCTGTCGGCCTACCCGGGCTTCGACTGGCCGGCGTTTTCGAAGGACGTGATCGAGAACCGTCTCGGGCTGACCTTCAACCCGTACACCATCCAGATCGAGCCGCACGACTACATGGCCGAGATGTTCGACGCCATCGCGCGCGCCAACACCATCCTGCTCGACCTGAACCGCGACATCTGGACCTATGTCTCGCTCGGCTACTTCAAGCAGAAGCTGCGCGCCGGGGAAATCGGTTCGTCGACCATGCCCCACAAGGTCAACCCGATCGACTTCGAGAACTCGGAAGGCAACCTGGGCCTGGCCAATGCGGTGCTGCGCCACATGGCCGAGAAGCTGCCGGTCTCGCGCATGCAGCGCGACCTGACCGATTCGACCGTGCTGCGCAATATCGGCGTCGGCTTCGGCTACGCGCTGCTGGCCTACGACAGCTGCCTGCGCGGCCTGAACAAGCTGGAAGTCAACGCCGCGCGCCTGGAAGCGGACCTGGACGCGAGCTGGGAAGTGCTGGCCGAGCCGGTGCAGACCGTGATGCGCCGCTACGGCATCGAGAACCCGTACGAGCAGCTGAAGGAACTCACCCGCGGCAAGGGCATCACCCGCGAGGCGCTGCAGGAGTTCATCGGCAAGCTGGCGATTCCGCAGGAAGCGAAGGACCTGCTGCTGCAAATGACGCCGGCGAACTACACCGGTATCGCGGCGCAGCTGGCAAAGGCCATCTAACGCACTACCGGCCGGATCATCGTAGGGTGGGCGGATCTTCCGCCCACGCGTTCAAACTTCGGTCATGCGGCCTGCGCGGCCATTCATCGGCTGCCCACCCTACGTATCGCGTCGTCATTCCGGCCGCAGGCCGAATAAGGAACGCCGCGTCACATCCCCCACACCAGCTTCATCCCCACCGTGCGGTCGATCTCCGCCCGCACCCCCGGTGCCCCGTATTCCGCGTGGCCGCCATTCAGGTTCTGCCCCACCACCGACATTTCCAGGTTCGGCGCGATGCGCCAGCCGAAGCGCGCATCCAGCGCCCAGTAGCCCGGCACCGCCGGATTCTCCAGCGCCGCCACCTTGCGCAGCCCTACTTCCAGCTCGCGCCGTTCGTCGAAGGCGTAGTGCGAGCGCAGCTGCAGCGTGTGTTCCGGATCCTTGCCCGCCGTCCCCGGCCCGGCCGCGTCGTTGCTGCCCGGCTTCAGGCGCAGGCGCTCGTGCAGGGCCGTGAAGCCGGCCGACATGCGCCAGGCCTGCGTCAGCTGGTAGCTGCCCCACAGCTCGATGCCGGTGGCCTCGCCTTCCATCAGGCTGCCGAAGGTGAGATACGTATAGGTCGGATCGATTTCCTGGGTGCGCAGGTGGTCGTAGTCGTTGTGGAACACGGTCGCGGATGTGGACAGGCCGGCGAGCGGCTGGCCGCGGTAGCCGACTTCGAACACGCGCGCCACTTCCGAACGCACCTGGCGTCCGCCGCGCAGCAGATAGGGCGGGCGGCCCGGGATGTACGCGTCGACGTCGAGGCGGGT
>DAMCRY010000093.1:1663-11224 GCA_032115075.1 Massilia sp. | reverse complement strand
CGGGCTTGGCCGGCTGCTGCCGTGGCGGCGTGGTCGAGCAGCCGGCCAAAAAGGCGACGAGGGCAAGCGAAGCGGTTACACTGCGGCGTGTCAAAAGCATAAGCACAAAGGGACCGATATGTGGATCTTGATGGTGGAAGCTGGGGTGGCGCTGTTCCTGCTCGTCTTTATCGTCTGGTGGACCATGTTCGCCGGCCGCAAGGACGTACGCGAGGACGTGCAGCAGGACGCGCACAAGCGGCCGGCGCCCGAAGAACGGGAGCCGGACCAGAAGTGATCAGTGCAGCGCGCCCGGCTGCGACAGCACGAATTCGGGGATCGGCACTTCGAAGCGGTGGCCGTCCTCGGCCACGCAGAAATATTCGCCGTACATCGAACCCTGCGGCGTGGCGCTCTGGGTGCCGCTGGTGTATTCGAACTGCTGGCCCGGCTGCAGCAGCGGCTGGTGGCCGACCACGCCGAGGCCGCGCACTTCCTGGACCTGGTTGTTGGCGTCGGTGATCACCCAGTGGCGCGAGATCAGCTGGGCGGCGATGCTGCCGGTGTTCCGGATCGTGATGGTGTAGCTGAACACGTACTGGTCGCGGTCGGGGTTGGACTGTTCCGGCAGGTACTGGGTCCTGACGGCGACAGCGAATTCATAGGCGGCCATGGGGTTTCCTTGCGTGAACGATAACATTGACTGGAGCGCCACCTGTGGCGCAAACGACAATCATACCGCGCAGCGCCCTCCAAAGGCGTCCCGCCACAGCGGCATGGGGCCTCATCGGCGTAAAATAGCGGCTTCCTTTTTACCCGCACCGTCACCATGACCACCTACCGCATCGCCCCCAGCATCCTGTCCGCCGATTTCGCCCGCCTGGGCGAGGAAGTGCGCAATGTCGTCGCCGCCGGCGCCGACATCATCCACTTCGACGTGATGGACAACCACTACGTCCCCAACCTCACCATTGGCCCGCTGGTGTGCCAGGCGATCCGTCCGCACGTGGACGTGCCGATCGACGTGCACCTGATGGTCAAGCCGGTCGACCGCATCATCCCGGACTTCGCCAAGGCCGGCGCCAACATCATCACCTTCCACCCGGAAGCCTCGGAGCACGTGGACCGCTCGCTGCAGCTGATCCGCGACCACGGCTGCAAGGCCGGCCTGGTGTTCAACCCGCACACCCCGCTGCACTACCTCGAGCACGTGATGGACAAGATCGACATGATCCTGATCATGTCGGTGAACCCGGGCTTCGGCGGCCAGTCCTTCATCCCGCAGGCGCTCAAGAAGATCGAGCAGGCGCGCCGCATGATCGACGAATCGGGCCGCGACATCATGCTCGAGGTCGACGGCGGCATCAAGGCCGACAACATCGCCGCCGCCGCCGCTGCGGGCGCGGACACCTTCGTCGCCGGTTCCGCCATCTTCGGCAAGCCGGACTACAAGGCCGTGATCGACGCGATGCGCGCCGAACTGGCCAAGGTCGGCCAATAATGCGGGCCGGCGCAGCAAGCATCCGGGCCGCCATCATCGACCTGGACGGCACCATGCTCGACACGGTGCCCGACTTCGAAGCGGCCCTGAACGGCATGCGCGCCGACCTGGGCCTCGCGCCCATCACGCAGGACACCATCAAGCCGCTGGTCGGCAAGGGCTCCGAAAAACTGGTGCGCGACGCGCTGCTGCTCGACTGGGATGCGGCGCGCGTCGACGCGATCTTCGAGAAAGCGCTGGCCGGCTACCAGCGCCACTACCTGGCCGTCAACGGCGAGCGCGCCACGCTCTATCCCGGCGTGATCGAAGGCCTGCAAGCCATGCGGGACGCCGGCCTGCGCCTCGTCTGCGTGACCAACAAGCCGATCGCGTTTGCCGAACCCCTGCTCGAGCAAAAAGGCCTGGCGCCGTATTTCGAGCGCGTGTTCGGCGGCGATTCCTTCGCAAGAAAGAAGCCCGACCCGATGCCCCTGCTCGGCGCCTGCGCCGCGCTGGACCTGCCGCCATCCTGCGTCGTGGCCATCGGCGACTCGTCCAACGATGCCGAGGCCGCACGTGCCGCCGGTTGTTTCGTGCTCACGGTGCCATATGGTTATAACCACGGACGCCCTGTACAAGAAATTAATTCTGATGGTATAGTGGGTTCGCTGCTTGAAGCAGCCGCGCTCTTATCTGCGCATAACGACACCGCAAAATAAGTCATCTATACATGTTTTTCACCAAAAAACACACTGTCAACCAGACCGGCGCCCTTGAGGCCTGGCTATGGCGACGCTGGCAATCCTGGGCTAACTAACCCGTTCTGATTGCTGCCGGCGTGCGCGTGTTGCGCTGAACTCCGGCAGGTTTTTTGAAGTGAACCACCGCCCTCCCCTCCCATGGGCGGTCTGGAGAAAAGCATGACCGAACTCGAATTCAAATCGCTGGCCAACCAGGGCTACAACCGCATTCCTTTGATCGCGGAAGCCTTCGCCGACCTCGAAACCCCGCTCACGCTCTACCTCAAGCTGGCCCAGTCCCAGCAGACCGGCAAGAACACCTTCCTGCTGGAGTCGGTGGTCGGCGGCGAGCGTTTCGGACGCTATTCCTTCATCGGCCTGCCCGCTTCGACCCTGATCCGCGCGAGCGGCAACCGTCTCGAAGTCGTGAAGAACGGCGAAGTGACCGAAACGTTCGAGGGCAACCCGCTCGAATTCATCGAGCAGTACCAGTCGCGCTTCAAGGTGGCGCTGCGCCCCGGCATGCCGCGCTTCTGCGGCGGCCTGGCCGGCTACTTCGGCTACGACACGGTGCGCCACATCGAGCGCAAGCTGGCCGATACCTGCCCGCCGGACGAACTCGGCCTGCCGGACATCCAGCTGATGCTGACCGAAGAGCTGGCCGTGATCGACAACCTGTCGGGCAAGCTCTACCTGATCGTCTACGCCGACCCGGCGCACCCGGAAGCCTATGGCCGTGCGCGCCAGCGCCTGAAGGACCTGCGCGTGATGCTGCGCCGGAGCGTCGATGCGCCGGTCACGTCCAGCTCCGTGCGTACCGAGGCGGTGCGCGACTTCTCAAAGGAAGACTACCTGAAGGCGGTGGCCAGGGCCCACGAGTACGTGATGGCCGGCGACCTGATGCAGGTGCAGATCGGCCAGCGCATCCGCAAGCCCTACGTGGATTCGCCGCTGTCGCTGTACCGCTCGCTGCGCTCGCTGAACCCGTCGCCGTACATGTACTACTACAACTTCGGCGACATGCAGATCGTCGGCGCCTCGCCGGAGATCCTGGTGCGTAACGAAGCCTTGCCGGAGGGCGGCAAGAAGGTCACCGTGCGCCCGATCGCCGGCACCCGCCCGCGCGGCGCGACGCCCGAGCGCGACGCCGAGCTGGCCGCCGAACTGCTGGCCGACCCGAAGGAGATCGCCGAACACGTGATGCTGATCGATCTGGCGCGCAACGACATCGGCCGCATCGCCGAGACCGGCAGCGTCAAGGTCACCGACCGCATGGTCATCGAAAAATACTCGCACGTGCAGCACATCGTCTCCAACGTCGAGGGCAAGCTCAAGGACGGCATGTCGAACCTGGACGTGCTGCGTGCCACCTTCCCGGCCGGTACGCTCACCGGCGCGCCCAAGGTGCGTGCGATGGAAGTGATCGACGAACTCGAGCCCGTCAAGCGCGGCATCTACGGCGGTGCCTGCGGCTACCTTTCTTTTGGGGGCGAGATGGACGTGGCGATCGCGATCCGCACCGGCGTGATCAAGGACGGCAATCTCTACGTGCAGGCCGCGGCCGGCATCGTCGCCGATTCCATCCCCGAGATGGAATGGCAGGAAACCGAAAACAAGGCGCGCGCCGTGCTGCGCGCGGCCGAACAGGTGCAAGACGGCCTGGATGGGGAGTTCTGACATGCTGCTCATGATCGACAACTACGATTCCTTCACCTACAACATCGTCCAGTACCTGGGCGAATTGGGCGAAGACGTGCGCACCGTGCGCAACGACGAGATCACCCTCGAACAGATCGAGAAGATGGCGCCCGAGCGCATCTGCATCTCTCCTGGTCCGAAGGCGCCCAAGGATGCCGGCATCTCGCTCGACATCCTGCGCGAATTCAAGGGCAAGCTGCCGATCCTCGGCGTGTGCCTGGGCCACCAGGCCATCGGCGAAGCCTTCGGGGGCAAGGTGATCCGCGCCAAGCAGGTCATGCATGGCAAGACCTCGCTGATCGCCCACACCGGCGAAGGCGTGTTCAAGGGCCTGCCCAGCCCCTTCACCGTGATCCGCTACCACTCGCTGGCGATCGAGCGCGCTTCGCTGCCGGACTGCCTGGAAGTGACGGCATGGACCGACGACGGCGAAATCATGGGCGTGCGCCACAAGGAGTACGACATCGAGGGGGTGCAGTTCCATCCCGAATCGATCCTGTCGGAGCATGGGCACGCGCTGTTCAAGAATTTTCTCGCGCGCTGAGACACACCTGCGGCCCATAAACCGTCGTTCCCGCGAAGGCGGGAACCCAATTCTGCATGAGTTGCCACCAGCACTGAAGCAATCGGTACGCAAGCAACTTGGATTCCCGCCTGCGCGGGAATGACGGAGCGAAGGCTGCGGAGCACGCGATACGCAAACGATTTTCACCATACTGGACCCGCCATGCCGATCACCCCACAAGAAGCCCTGCTGCGCTGTATCGAACACCGTGAGATCTTCCACGACGAGATGCTGTCACTGTTCCGCCAGATCATGTCCGGCGAGATGTCGCCGACCATGGTCGCGGCCCTGACCATGGGCCTGCGCGTGAAGAAGGAAACCATCGGCGAGATCACCGCAGCCGCGCAGGTGATGCGCGAATTCTCGACCAAGGTGCCGATGGCCGACACCACCCACCTGCTCGACATCGTCGGCACGGGCGGCGACGGCGCCAACACCTTCAATATTTCCAGCGCCTCGATGTTCGTGGCCGCCGCCGCCGGCGCGCGCGTGGCAAAGCATGGCGGGCGCAGCGTGTCCTCGTCGAGCGGCAGTGCCGACCTGATCGAATCGCTCGGCGCCCAGATCGACCTGATGCCCGAGCAGATCGCCCAGTCGATCGCCCAGACCGGAATCGGCTTCATGTTCGCACCGAACCACCACGCGGCCATGAAACACGTGGCGCCGGTGCGCCGCGAGCTGGGCGTGCGCAGCATCTTCAACATCCTGGGTCCGCTGACCAATCCGGCCGGGGCACCCAATATACTCATGGGAGTATTCCACCCCGACCTGGTCGGCATTCAGGTGCGCGTGCTGCAGCGCCTCGGCGCCCAGCATGCGCTGGTGGTGTGGGGCCGCGACAATATGGACGAGGTCTCGCTCGGCGCCGGCACCCTGGTCGGCGAACTGGTGAACGGCGAAATCCGCGAGTACGAGATCCACCCGGAAGACTTCGGCCTGTCGATGATCTCGAGCCGCAACCTGAAGGTGGCGAACACGGCGGAATCGAAGGAGCGGGTGATGGAAGCGCTGCGCGGCGAACCGGGACCGGCTACCGACATCGTGGCGCTGAACGCCGGCACCGCGCTGTATGCGGCCGAGGTCGTTTCCTCGATCGAGGAAGGCCTGGCGAAAGCGCGTGCCACCATCGCGTCCGGCGCGGCCCTCGCCAAGCTCGAGCAATTCGTCACCGTCACGCGCCAGCTCGGCGGCCACGCCTGAAGGAAAGCAGCATGTTCGGCATCCATGATCTCCCCCTCTTCATCATTTCCGGACTGCTGCTGAACATCATGCCGGGTCCCGATTCGCTCCTGATCATGACCCGCAGCGCCACCCAGGGCTGGCGTGCCGGCGTCGCGGCCTCGCTCGGCATCGGCGCCGGCACCCTGGTGCACATCTTCGCAGCCGCGCTGGGCCTGTCGGCGCTGCTGTCGACCTCGGCGACCGCGTTCACGGTAGTAAAACTGGTCGGCGCGGCCTACATCCTCACCATGGCGGTCGGCCTGCTGCGCAGCCGCAAGGCGACGCGCGAGACGACAGCGCCTGCGCTCCCCGCCCTGCCCTACCGGAAGATTTTCGCCCAGGGCTTCCTCACCAATGTGCTCAACCCGAAGGTCGCCCTGTTCTTCCTGGCCTTCGTGCCGCAATTCATCCATGCCGATGCACCGAACAAGGCGCTGGCCTTCATCGTCCTGGGCTGCATCTTCAACTTCAACGGCATGCTGTGGTGCAGCGCACTCGCTCTGACCACGGCCAAGGCCAGCGAGCGCATCAAGCTGGATCCGACCGTCTCGTTATGGCTCAACCGCGCCACGGGCGGCCTGTTCGCCTGGCTCGGCGTGAAGCTCGCACTGTCCAAGCAAACCTGAACTCCCTATGTCCGACATCCTCAACAAGATCCTGGCCGTCAAGGCCGACGAAGTGGCCGCGGCCAAGAAGCAGCGCGACTTGTACAGCCTGCGCCACGAGGTCGAAAGCGACCTCGAAGCGCGCCAGGGCATCCGCGGCTTCGAGAACAGCCTGCGCAACAAGATCGCCGCCGGCCACGCCGGCATCATCGCGGAAGTGAAGAAGGCCTCGCCCTCGAAGGGCGTGCTGCGCCCTGACTTCCAGCCGGCCGCCATCGCCCGCAGTTACGCCGAACATGGCGCCGCCTGCCTGTCGGTGCTGACCGACGTGCAGTTCTTCCAGGGTTCCGTCGACTACCTGCGCCAGGCGCGCGCGGCATGCGGCCTGCCGGTGATCCGCAAGGACTTCATCGTCGACCCCTACCAGGTCTACGAGGCGCGCGCGATGGGCGCGGATGCGATCCTCCTGATCGTGTCGGCGCTGGACCACGGCCTGATGGCGGAACTCGAAGCCTGCGCGCTGGACCTGGGGCTGGACGTGCTGGTCGAGGTGCACGACGGCGAGGAGCTGACGGCGGCGCTGAAGCTGAACACCCCGCTGGTGGGCATCAACAACCGTAACCTGCGTACCTTCGAGGTCTCGCTCGATACGACCCTCGGCCTGCTGCCCCGCATCCCCGGGGACCGCCTGGTGGTGACCGAGTCGGGCATCATGGGGCCGGCGGACGTCAAGCGCATGCGCGACGCCAACGTGCACGCCTTCCTGGTCGGCGAAGCCTTCATGCGCGCGCCGGAGCCGGGCGCGGAACTGGCGCGCCTGTTCGGTTGATTCGCCGGCCGCACAGCCGCCTGTCGGGGCCTGTGCGGAACTCCGGATGACTTGCAGCGTCGAAGTTGAGCGCCCTCCGAGGCGCCAACCTGCGACGCGCATTCATCCGCCATGAACATTTCTCTTCGCAGCAAAGCACTCTTCCTTACCCTGCCGGCGCTCCTGTGCGCCTGCTCCAGCCCGCCTCCAGCGGGCGCGCCGCCCACCGAACGGGTCGCCGTCACGGTCGCGCCGCTGCCGACACCGGCGCCGGTCCCACCGCCTTCGCTCACGCTGGATGCCTACAAGGCGCACGTCGCGCGCCACATCCTGGAGCGCAATGCCGACCGCACCTTCAGCGGCCGCCTGCCGCCCCTGCTGCCCGCGATCGTGGTGGTGAACATCACCGTGGACAAGGATGGCCGGCTGACCGACGTGCAGGTGCAGCGCTCGCGCGACCCGGATGCATCGAAGGTGGCGCTGGCCTCGATGCTGCGCAGCGGCCCGTTGCCCCGGCCCCATGGCCTGCTGGCGGCCAACACGGACGCGATGACCTTCTCGGAAACCTTCCTGTTCGACCGCGACTACCGCTTCCAGCTGCGTACGCTGGCGGGGCCGCAGGACTGACGTTCCTGGCTTAGCGGCCGAGGACGTTCAGCACCGCCAGGCTCATCGCGCGCGCGGCCGTCTTGATCGACGGTTCCGGCACCGGCGCGTAGAAGGGCGAATGGTTGAAGGCGATCGGCTTGCCGCCCGGACGTTCGGCCTCGCGCACCGCCTCCGGGTCGTAGACGCCGGTGAAGAAGAACATCGAAGGAATGCCTTCGTTGACGAACAGCGAGAAGTCCTCGCTGGCCGTCATCGCCGGCATGCGCTGGGCGTTGGCGGCGCCGAAGGCGTCCCTGAACACGGCCTCGGTCTTCGTCACCAGCGCCGCGCTGTTGACGATGGCCGCGCCGCCGCTGATCAACTGCACGTCCGGCGCGGGCGCGCCGGCCATGGCGGCGGAAGCGTTGGCCACGCGGCGCACGCCGTCCAGCAGCTTGGCGCGCACCTCGGGGCTGTACGAACGGATGGTGCCGCGCACCTGCACGCTGTCCGGGATGATGTTGCCGACCGTGCCGCCGTGGATGGCGCCGATGGTCACCACGCCGAACTCCTTCGGGTCCTTCTCGCGGCTGACCACGGTCTGCACGTCGACCACGAAGCGCGCCGCGATCGTGATCGGGTCGAGCGATTTGTCGGGCGCCGAGCCGTGGCCGCCGCGGCCCTTGAACACGATCTCGATCGCATCCGAGTTCGACGACACGGGGCCGTCGTTGAAGCCGACCGTGCCGTGCGCCAGCGGCCAGGAATGCAGGGCGAAGGCATAGTCCGGCTTCGGGAAGCGCGTGAACAGGCCGTCGTCCAGCATGGCCTTGGCGCCGGAGACGATCTCCTCGGCCGGCTGGGCGATGAAGACCAGGGTGCCCTTCCACTGCGACTTCATCTCGGCCAGCGTGCGCGCGGTGCCGAGCCAGCCGGCCATGTGGATGTCGTGGCCGCAGCTGTGGGTCACGAAGCTCTCGCTGCCGTTGCTGACGGCCCTGGCGCGGCTGGCGTACGGCAGGCCGGTCTTCTCTTCCATCGGCAGGCCGTCCATCTCGGTACGCACCAGCACCGTGGGACCGGCGCCGTTCTTCAGGACGGCGACGATGCCGGTCTTGCCGACCTTTTCGGTGACCGCGAAGCCGAGCTTGCGCATCTCGACGGCGAGCTTGCCGGCGGTGCGGACTTCCTGGAAGGCGATTTCGGGGTGGGCGTGCAGGTCCTTGTAGACCGTGTCGAGCCAGGGATACATGGCGTCGACGCGGGTCGTGATGTCGGTTTTCAGCGGGGCGGAAAGCTGTGCCATGGCAGGTGCGACGGCAACGGAGAGGATCGAAGCGAAGGCGATGCGGTTGAGGGCAGTTTTCACGCGAATATCAGAGCATAGTATGTTTGAACGCGTGGGCGGCAAGGCCGCCCACCCTACGAAAAGCGCTAGACGGCGCTAGGGCGCTTCAGCGCAGTCGACTTCTTGCCGGCCACCGCCTGCGACAGGGTGATGCCCGGCACGCGGTCGCCCTGCAGGGTGACGTCGAATTCCATCAGCTCGTCGCGGCGGAAGGCGTGGATCTTCACCTTGTCGCCGACACGGTAGCGGCACAGCAAGGTGTCGACGTTGGACGGGTTGCCGTTCACGCGCAGGCCGTCGATCGCGATCACCACGTCGTGGGCCGACAGGCCGGCGCGCTGGGCGGCGCCGCCCTCGTGGACCTGGGTCAGCTTGGCGCCCAGCGGGTCGCGGCCGATGCCGGCGTCGAGCGAAGGCTTGCCGCCCTTGCGCTCGTCGAGCAGCTTGACGCCGAAGCCGGCGTAGAGCTTGGCCAGCGGCAGGTCTTCGGTGCCGCGCACCCAGCGCTCGAACTGGGTGCGCAGGCGGG
>DAMCRY010000093.1:0-1653 GCA_032115075.1 Massilia sp. | reverse complement strand
GGCGCCGGCGACCTCGTCGAAGATCGCCTCGACTTCCGCCTCGGTCACGCCACGGCCGGCGCCCTTGTAGAAGTCGCGCCCGAAGCGTTCCCACAGCGCCAGCATCACGTCGTCCAGCGACCTGGCGCCGTTGGTCTTGGCGCGGATGGTCAGGTCGAAGGCCAGGCCGATCAGCGAGCCCTTGGTGTAGTAGCTGATGATGGCGTTCGGCGAGTTCTCGTCCTGGCGATAGTACTTGCTCCAGGCGTCGAAGCTCGACTCGGCCACGCTCTGCTTGAGGCGGCCGCTGCCGCGCAGGACGCCGCCGACGGTCTTGGACAGCAGCTTGAAATAGGTCGCTTCGCCGATGATCCCGGCGCGCACCAGCATCAGGTCGTCGTAGTAGCTAGTGAAACCTTCGAACAGCCACAGCAGCGGCGTGTAGTTCTCGACCTGCAGGTCGTAGGGCGCGAACACGGCCGGCTTGATGCGCTTGACGTTCCAGGTGTGGAAGTACTCGTGGCTGCACAGGCCCAGGAAGCGCAGGTAGCCTTCGCCCGGCTCCGCGCTCTTCGGGGACGCGAGGCTGGGCAGGTCGGCGCGCGCGCAGATCAGGGCGGTCGAGGCGCGGTGCTCGAGGCCGCCGTAGCCGTCGCCGACGGCCATGGTCATGAACACGTAGCGGTCCATCGGCGCCTTGTTCGTCTGCGGCTCGAAGAAGGCGATCTGGGTTTCGCAGATGGCTTTCAGGTCGGCCTGCAGGCGCGCCATGTCCAGGTTCGGCACGCGGCCGGTGACCACGATGTCGTGCGGGATGTCGTGCGCCTTGAAGGTGGCCAGTTCGAAGTCGCCCATCTCCACCGGATGGTCGATCAGCTCGTCGTAGTCGGCGGCGACATAGGTGCCGAAGCCGTAGCGCTTGGCGCCCAGTTCCTTCATCGCGGTGGCGACGCGCCAGGTCCTGGCGGCCGGATCGCCGGGGCGCTGGATGTCGACCTGGTGGGGCAGTGCTTCCTGGCCGGCGACACGCAGGAACACGCTGGTGCCGTTGAAGAAGCCATGGGTCTGGTCGAGGTGGGCGGCGCGCACCGACAGGTCCCAGGCATAGACCTCGTAATGCAGGGTCAGCGGGCCGGCGACGCGTGCTGCACGCCAGGAATGCTTGTCCAGTTTCGTCAGCGCGACGTCCTGGCCGCCGCTCTCGGCGCGGATGCGCACGATGTTGCGGGCGAACTCGCGGATCATGTAGCTGCCCGGGATCCAGGCCGGCAGCGCGAACACCTGCCCTTCCGGGTCGGGCGCGGCGACCGTGACCGTGACGTTGAACAGGTGGCCGGCCAGGTCCTTGGGGACGATGGTGTAGAGGATGGCGGGCTGCTTTTTCTGGGAAGGTTTTTTCATATTTATATGGACATGCGGCCGGGATATGCTCCCTAGTGTAATCGGATTCGATCACGACTGGAAACATTGGCATGCATATATCACCAGGCCGGCAGGTCCGCGGGCGTGTCGATGTCGCGCAGGATGCCCGCATCCGCAACCTCGATTTCCCGCACCTCCTCCGCCTGCAGCAACCGGCGCGCGCCCTGGTCGCCTCCCAGCGCCAGCAGGGCGTCGCGGTGGCGGGCGCCGAAGGCGACCGGATTGCCGCGCCGCCCGCCATGCACCGGCACG
>DAMCRY010000092.1:0-11230 GCA_032115075.1 Massilia sp. | reverse complement strand
TGCGCGCCGCCACCCGCATCCAGGCCGCCGGCGCGTTGGACGACTTGTACGCGGCGGCCGAGGCCATTTCCGACCTGGGCGCCACGCCGACAAAACACCGCACGGGCTTCCGCCTGTGGGCGCCCACGGCACGCAGCGCCGCGGTGTGCGCTTACGACGGCGGCAGCGGCCGCGCGACCGCGGTGCACCAGATGGCCTTCGACACCCGCACCGGCGCGTGGCATGCGCAGGTAGCGAAGGACCTGTCGGGCAGCTATTACCGGTACGCGGTGGACGTCGCCGTCGACGGCATGGGCCTGGTACGCAACCTCGTCACCGACCCCTACTCGGTCAGCCTCACCACCGATTCGAAGCGCAGCTACGTGGCCGACCTGGACGCCGCGAACCTGAAGCCGAAGGGCTGGGACGCCACCCGCGCGCCCGCCACCGTCAAGGCGCAGACCGACATGGTCATCTACGAGCTGCACGTGCGCGACTTTTCCATCAACGACCCCAGCGTCCCGGTCGAGAAGCGCGGCAAGTACACCGCCTTCGGCGAAGCGGAATCGAACGGCATGCGCCACCTGAAGGCGCTCGCCAAAGCCGGCCTCACCGACATCCACCTGCTGCCGGTGTACGACATCGGCAGCATCCCGGAAAAGGACTGCGCCGTGCCCCAGCCCGCGGGCAGCCCGGACGGCGAGACCCAGCAGGCGCTCACCCGCAAGACCGCCCACACGGACTGCTTCAACTGGGGCTACGATCCCTACCACTACAGCGCGCCCGAAGGCAGCTACGCGAGCGATCCGGCGGACGGCGCGCGCCGCATCCTCGAGTTCCGCCAGATGGTGATGGATCTGCACCGGGCCGGCCTGCGCGTCGGCACCGACGTGGTCTACAACCACACCTTCGTCGCCGGCCAGGAAGAAAAGTCGGTGCTGGACCGCGTGGTGCCGGGCTACTACCACCGCCTCGACGCGACGGGCGGCATCGAGCGCTCCACCTGCTGCGACAACACGGCCACCGAGAACACCATGATGGCCAAGCTGATGATCGACTCGGCGGAACTGTGGACGCGCCACTACAAGATCGATTCCTTCCGCTTCGACCTGATGGGCCACCAGCCGCGCGACGCGATGGAACGCCTGCAGCAGCGCGTCAATAAAGCCGCGGGCCGCCACGTGCAGCTGATCGGCGAAGGCTGGAACTTCGGCGAGGTGGCCAATGGCGCGCGCTTCATGCAGGCCACGCAGCTGTCGCTGAACGGTTCCGGCATCGGCACCTTCAGCGACCGTGCGCGCGACGCCGTGCGCGGCGGCGGCGCCGGCGACTCGGGCGAGGCGATGGTGCGCCGCCAGGGCTACATCAACGGCCTGGCCTACGATCCGAATGCCCTGGGTGGCGAGAACAAGACGGTGGACCTGCTGCGCGCGGCCGACATGATCCGCGTCGGCCTGGCCGGCTCGGTGCGTCCGTTCCTGCTGCAGACCTTCGACGGCCAGACCCGCAAGCTGGAAGACATCGCCTACGGCGACCAGCCGGCCGGCTATGCGAGCCAGCCTGGCGAGGTGGTGAACTACGTCGAGAACCACGACAACCAGACGCTGTTCGACATCAACGTCCTCAAGCTGCCGCTGGCGACCAGCCCGAACGAACGGGCGCGCGTGCAGGTGCTGGGCATGGCGATCAACGCCTTCAGCCAGGGCGTGGCCTACTACCACGCCGGCATCGACACGCTGCGCTCGAAGTCGCTGGACAAGAACAGCTTCAATGCGGGCGACTGGTTCAACCGCATCGACTGGACCTACCAGGACAACTACTTCGGCACCGGCCTGCCGCAGAGCGACGACAACGGCAAGGACTGGCCGCTGCTGAAGCCCTACCTGGCCAGGAGCGATGCGATCAAGCCGCAGCCGCGCGATATCGCCTTCGCGCGCGACGCCTTCCGCGACCTGCTGGCGATCCGCGCCAGCTCGACCCTGTTCCGGATGCGCTCCACCGACGACGTCGTGCAGCGCCTGCGCTTCTTCAACACCGGGCCGCAGCAGCAGCCGACGGTGCTGGCGGCCTGGATCGACGGCAAGGGCTATCCCGGCGCGGGCTTCGCCGGTATCGCCTATCTGGTCAACGTGGACAAGGTGGACAAGCGGATACGCGACCCGCAACTGCAGGGCAGGCGCCTCAAGCTGCATCCAGTGCACCTGGCTAGCGGCGCGGCCGACCCTCGGGCCGCCCAGGCGCGCTTCGACGAAGGCAGCGCCACCTTTACGGTGCCGGCGCGTACCGCCGTCGTGTTCGTGGCCGAGTAGTCCCCGCATCCTCCCATGCCCACCCCCATACCGGAACCACGACTGCATATGGTTCCGGCGCGAAGGTGAGCGCTTGCAAGCCTAGCCGCGTGCTTGCGGTTTGCGCCGGCGTGCGCCGAGCAGCCCTGCCAGGCCACCGCCGATCAGCAGCAGGCTCGCCGGTTCCGGCACATCGCCGATCGGCTCCTCGTTGATCTGGGCGCCGCTCACGGCCAGGCCCGTATTGTAGGCAGTATCATTCCAGTTGACGACGCCGAACTCCAGGCGATACTGGCCCTCGCTGGCCAGGATGTAGTCGGAACGCACCCATCCGGTATAGCCACAACCGCTGTCGTAGCAGCTGCCGGAATCGTTGCCCAGCGCACTCCAGTTCGGCCCCCCGCCAATGATCGGCACGCTGACCGGGGTCAGCACGGCGCCGATGTCCGGCAGCCCTGTGCCGGGAATGATGGTGCCCGAAGGCTGGGTACGGGCAGTGAGCAGATACGTGTAGTCGTTGGTCTGCAGGTTGAACAGCCGCGCCCATGCGTAGTCGCTGAAGCCGGCCCCGTCCGAGGTGACGAAGTTGAAATAGAAGCGCAGGTTGTCGCCGGCCTTGGCATCGAACACATTCGATGTCAACACCGAGCCGTTCGTCTCGTCACCCAGCCCCAAGCCGTCATTGCTGCCTGCGCCCCGTGTCGTAACATAGTCGTAGCTGCTGCCTTCGGGCGGCGCCGTCACCACTCCGTCCGCCCCCATCGTTCCGCATGTGCCGCTGCAGGACCAGTTCGACGGATATGCCTGGACCTCCGGGACGAAGGAGGTGGTCAATGCAAGTCCGATAACTGCCAGAAACGCGTGTTTCATAGTATCCCCATAAAAGTAATTGTCGATCAAAAGTTA
This sequence comes from Massilia sp., assembly GCA_032115075.1. Classification (GTDB taxonomy): domain Bacteria; phylum Pseudomonadota; class Gammaproteobacteria; order Burkholderiales; family Burkholderiaceae_D; genus Telluria. The sequence goes on along the minus strand of DAMCRY010000092.1, from coordinate 8,057 downwards.
TTGCAATCTGCTCTAAGCAATACTCGTGCCACGACAATAACTTTATATAAATCAATGACTTAAACTCATCCGTATTGGCGCGACACATGGTGTGTAAAAGTTATCGACGTACACGGCTGTGGAAGCGCTTCGAAGGCGTGGTTATCGCCGACCCTGACGTATTACGGAATTGGCGTTTGCGGGAAGCGGGAGGAAGTAGTGCAGATTGGCAGATTGGCAGATTGGGAGATTGGCTGGCCAGCGAGCGGCATTACTCGGGTTCTGCGCAAGTCAGGACTCGAGCAATGCCTTGCAAGACCTGATCGGGGACCGGAGCAATGCGCACCGCTCCGGGTGGTCTCACCACTGTTCGCCTGGCAGCGCTGGGCCGCTCAGGCGGAATCCAGCAGGCGGGCGATCTCGACCTCGCCCTTTTCGTCGAAGATCGGGCAGGCCTCGGCCAGGCGGACGGCTTCGTTGAAGTCCGGCGCGCTGATGATGGAGTAGCCCGACAGCGACGCGCTGCTGGTCTTCGGACCGCGCAGCCGGCTTGGCACCTCGACGCTGCTGCGCGCCAGGCCGCCGCGATCCACCAGGGCAGCGCCCAGCGAATCGAACCATGCATTCCAGCGCGCGGGGTCGTGCTGCGGGCCTTCCGCCTCGTCGACGGTCGCCCCGCGATAAACGATCAGGTAACGTTCCATGCCGCCTCCTCTGCTCACAGGTTCGGCCAACCTTAGCAGAAGCGCAGTGGAGGCGACGCACAGCTCAGTCGGAGGAGCTCGCCGACACGTTGTAGCCGGTCACGCGCCAGGCGCCGTCCTTGTCGTGCAGGGTGGTGACGGTCTCCTTGACCCTGGCGTCCTTCTGGAACCGCGATTCGTACTCGAAGGCCAGCTGCCCATTGCCCTTGTCGCTACTGCCGGTCAGCTTGCGCGACTTCAGGTCGCCCAGGGTCGCGCGGCTCGCGTTGATGATGGAGCCCCAGAAGAACTGGCTGGTTTCCTTGCGCACGTTGACCGAGCTGGCGCGCCAGGCGGCCCCGGTGTCGCCCTGGTCGACCAGTTTCAGCCAGCTTTCCGCCGCGGCACGGGCGGCGGCGGCTTCCTTCGGCTGCTGGGCCATGGCGGCGGGGGCGAACAACAGGCTGGCCGCCAGCGCGGCGGAAACGATCGTTCTCAAGATACTCTCCCTAAAGTCTGATGCAGGGATCGTAGCGCGGTGGCCGGGCGGACACATCCGCGGTTCGACAGAATGCCGTAAGCGCGGAACAGACTGTCGAAAACCGGCGGTGGCCGGCCCCGCGTTTCAGATGTCCAGGTGCGAGATCAACAGCCTGCGCTCCGCGTCCCCCTGCCCCGCCGCATCGGCCTGCGCGCCATGCGCGCCGAGCGAAATCCCGACCGACATGATGTCGATGAGGAGCAGCTGCAGGATGCGCGAGATCATCGACAGGAAGGTGGCGCTGTCCTCGCTGTGGTCGACCGTCAGGCAGACGCTGGCCTTCTTGGCCAGCTGGGACTTGCTGCTGGTGATGGCGATGACGTCGGCCCCGGCGGCGCGCGCGGTGTCGACCGCGGCCAGGAGTTCCGGCAGCTGGCCGCCGTTGGAGATCGCGATCACCACGTCGCCCGGGCCCAGCAGGCCGGCGGCCAGGGTGAACAGGTGCGAATCGCCGTACAGCGCGGCCGGGATGCGGAAGCGGAAGAATTTATGCTGGCCGTCCAGCGCCACCGCACGCGCATTGCCCATCGCGTAGAACTCGACGCGGCGCGCGCGGCGCAGCAGCTCGATGGCGCGGTCGATCGCGTGCACGTCGAGCTGGTCGCGGAACTTCAGGATCGCCGACACGGTGTTGTCGATGACTTTCGCCGACAGGTCGTGGGTGCTGTCGCTCATGCGCACCTGGCTGTGGCGCACGGGGATGGTGCCGGTCAGGCTGCCGGCGAACTTCAGCTTGAACTCGGCCAGGCCCTGGAAGCCCAGCGAGCGGCAGAAGCGGATCACGGTCGGCTGGCTCACGTCCGCCAGGCGCGCGATCTCGGCGATCGGCTCGGACAGCACCTTGCGCGGATGCTCCAGCACCAGGGCGGCGACGCGCTGCTCGGCCGGCGACAGCTCGTGGCGCAGCTGCTGCACCCGGTCCATCAGGGTGTTGGCGCCGCTGCGGCCGCGCAGGTGTTCGGACAGGATGCGCGAGACGCCGTGCAGGGCCGGGTTCGGCGTCATGATGACGTAGGTCGGGATCTGGGCGATGTAGTCGGTGAAGCGGCCCTTGGCCTCGAAGCGCGCCCGGAACGGCGAGCTGGCGAACCACTCGGCGATGCGCGGCACGATGCCCCCGCCGATGAAGATGCCGCCGAAGGCGCCCAGGGTCACCGCCAGGTTGGCGGCGGCGCTGCCCAGCATGCCGGCGAAGGTTTCCAGGGTTTCCAGGCAAAGCGCGTCGTGCTGGTCGAGCGCGCCGCTGACGATGTCGGCGGTGCTGCGCTCGGGCGCCTGGACACCGTTTCGGCGGGCCAGCGCGCGGTACATCAGTTCGATGCCGGGGCCGGAGATCAGGCGTTCGTTCGACACGTGCGGCCACTCCTGCCAGGCGTACTGCAGGATCGCGAACTCGCGCTCGTCGGCGGGCGCGAAGTTGACGTGGCCGCCTTCGCTGCCGAGGGTGACGAAGCCGTCCATGGTCGGGATCACGCCCGACACGCCCAGGCCGGTGCCCGGCCCCAGCACGCCGGCCACCGCATGGCTCTGCGGCGCACCGCCGCCGACCTGCAGCAGGTCCTGCGGCTGGAAGCCCGGCAGCGCCATCGCCAGCGCGGTGAAGTCGTTCACGATCAGCAGCGTGCTCAGGCCGAGTTCGCGGCGCACCTCGTCGGTCGAGAACTGCCAGTCGCGGTTGGTCATGCGGATGAAGTCGCCGCTGATCGGATTGGCCAGCGCGAAGGCGGCGTGATTGATGCGCACGCCCCCGAGCTGGCCCAGGTAGGCATGCAGCAGCGGCACGATGCCGCTGTAGTCGTCGCAGAGCAGCACCGCCACCTGGCGCAGCACGCCGGGTGCGGTCTCGAGGCCGAAGCGCGCGTGCGTGGCGCCGATGTCGGCGAGCAGGCGCGGGCCGTCGGCGAAGGCGGCACGGGAAGGTTTCAGGTCGGTAGCGGGTTCAACGGTCATCGCGGTCAAGGCTGGGCGGGACGGATCCCGGATCGCGCTAGGATACCATTGATCGAAAAGCAAGAATACCGGCACCAGGGGTTGCAGGGGTGATCCGGTCCACTGGACCGGCTCACCCCTACGACATCAACGCACAAGGCCCTTCAGCAGCGCCTTGTGGAACCGCACCGGATCCTGCATCTGCGGCGCATGCCCCATCTCCGGGAAGGTCACCAGGGTCGCCTTTGGTATCGCGCTGGCCGTCTTTTTCGCCAGCTCCGGATAGTTGCCCAGCTTCGGCCGGAGCTCGGCGGGCGCCGCATCCTTGCCGATCGCGGTGGTGTCCTTCAGCCCGATCAGCAGCAGCACCGGCATCTTCAACTGCGGGAACTCGTACACCACCGGCTGGGTATAGATCATGTCGTACAGCAGCGCCGAGTTCCACGCCACGACCTGCTTGCCGGGCCCGCGGTACATCCCCGCCAGCATCTGCACCCAGGGCTCGTATTCCGGCTTCCAGGTGTCGACGTAGTAGGTCGCCTTCTCGTAGTTGCGGATGCGCTCGGCCGTGGTCTGCAGCTCGCGCTCGTACCACTTGTCCACCCCCAGCGAAGGCACGCCGAGCGCCTTCCAGTCTTCCAGGCCGATCGGGTTCACCAGCACCAGCTGCTCCGACTGCTGCGGGAACATCAGGCCGTAGCGCACCGCCAGCATGCCACCGGTCGAGTGGCCCATCACGATGGCGTTCTTCACGCCGATCGACGCGAGCAGCGCGCGCGTGTTCTCGGCCAGCTGCTGGAAGGTGTACTGGTAGTGGGCCGGCTTGGTCGACTTGCAGAAGCCCATCTGGTCGGGCGCCACCACGCGATAGCCGGCGTCGGCGAGCTCCTTGATGGTGCCGGCCCAGGTCGCGCCGCAGAAGTTCTTGCCGTGCATGAGCACGACGGTGCGGCCGTTCGGCTTGGCCGGCTTGACGTCCATATACGCCATCTGCAGCTTCACGCCCTGCGAGGTGAAGGAGAAGCGCTGGACCGGATAGGGATAGTCGAAGCCTTCCAGCTCGGCGCCGTAGGCCGGTTCGTCGGCTGCTTGCGCTACCAGGAAGGGAGAAAAGAGAAACGCGGCGCAGGCGAGCGCGCGTGAAACACGGGTCAGGACAGGCATGGTCGCAGGATGCTGGGTTGACGGAGCGGCCAGTCTAACGGAAAGGCGGCGGCCGCGTGGCCGCCGCCCTCAAGCGGATCAGTCCTGCGCGATCAGGGCCACCGGCGACGGCTGGGCGAACTGCACCTTGCCCTCCTTGACCACGGCGGCCTGGCCCGAATACGCGTCGCGCACGGTCTGGCCATCGTTGAACACGCCGGCGACCGTGATCGGCAGCGCCTTGTCCATCGGCAGGTCGAGCGCGACGACCACGCGGTCGCTTATCTTCCCACCCTCGCCCTCCTTTTCCCAGGTGCGCTTGAAGGTATACGGGCTGTGCGCCAGCATCTGGTGCACGCCTGCCCCCACCGCCGGGTGCGCCGCGCGGAAGCGGCCCAGCTTGGCCCAGTGGTCGTGGATGTCCTTGATGCGGTGCTGGCCGCGCTGCGCGTTGGCCACCAGCTCGTCCCAGTTCATGAAGGAGCGTAGCTTGGCGTCGCCGGTGGCGTCCTCGACATTCAACAGGCGCGCGGTCTCGTCGCCGTAGTAGATCTGCGCCGAACCCGGCGCCAGCAGCAGCTTGTTGGCCGATTCGATCGGACGCTGGCGCGCCGGGTCGAAGGGGCTGCCGTCGTCGTGCGAGCTGACGTAGTTCAGCACCGAGTAGCCCTTCATCGGGCCGTGCAGCGCTTTCGAATAATCCGAGAACAGCTTCTCGTAGCCCTGGGCGGCATCGGTCTTCATGCTGAAGTTGATCATGCTGTCGAAGCCGTTGGCCAGGTAGTCGACCCTGGTCCCGCCGCCCAGGTCGAAACTGCGGCCATGGTTGATCGAATAGTTGTAAACCTCGGAGGTCATGAAGAACGGCAGGTTGCCGAGGCGCTTGGCCGGATTGGCGCGCTTCCACTCCTCATACGCGAGGCTGGCTTCCTGCTTGAGTTCCTTCCACACGCCCGGCTCGGTGTGCTTGACGGTGTCGGCGCGGAAGCCGTCCACGCCGTACTTGCGCACCCAGTCGGCATGCCACTTGACCAGGTAGTAGCGCGGCGCGCGCGGGTAGCCGGTGCGCTTGAAGAAAGCGTCCAGCTCCTTCACCTCGCGCTCGTAGCGCCCTTCCTTCTTCCACTTCGCGGCGAGCGTCGGCGGCAGCGGCACGTTCGCATTGCTGTTGGTGAGGATGTCCGGCAGGTTCTCGACCAGTGTGCAGTCGATCGTGGTCGGGGCGTCCTTGTAGGTGCACTTCGGGCCGGTGCGGACCCAGCTCGACGGCCATACGGGGTCCTGCTCCGTCACCGGCCCGGTGTGGTTCATCACCACGTCCAGGATCACGCGGATGCCGTGCGCGTGCGCGGTGTCGACGAAGGTGCGGAAATCCGCTTCCGTGCCGAGGTTGGCGTCGACCGTCGTGAAATCCCTGGCCCAGTAGCCATGGAAGCCATAGCTCTTGCCAGTGCCCTCGTCGGTGCCCGCATGGATCTGCTCGACCGGCGGCGTGAGCCAGATGGCGGTCACGCCCAGGTCCCTGAAATACCCTTCCTCGATCCTGGCCGTGATGCCCTTCAGGTCGCCGCCCATGAAGCCGCGCAGCCTGGCGGCATCGTCCTTGCGCCCGTAGGCCAGGTCGTTCGCCTTGTCGCCGTTGTTGAAGCGGTCCGTCAGCAGGAAGTAGACGGTCGCGTTCTCCCACACGAAGGGCTTGCCGGCCGGCTGGCTGGGCGTCGGGGCAGCGGCGCCGGCGGTGGCGCTGAAGGCAAGCAGCATGGAGGCGGCAAGGACGGGAAGTTTCATGCAGGTTCCTGTGTGGTGGTGGATGATTAGGTGATCACGGACGGGCTCTCCCGGCCGGTGCGCTGGCGCAGTTCGGAAACCTGGTCGGCGATGGCGATCAGTTCCGACAATGCTTCCTGCGTGTCGATGTCGTGGCGCGCCGGGTCGGCTTCGTAGCGCTCCAGGTAGAGACGGATGGTGGCGCCTTCGGTGCCGGTGCCGGACAGGCGGAACACGATGCGCGAGCCGTCGACCATGGCGATGCGGATGCCCTGGCGGGTCGAGAGCGAACCGTCGACCGGGTCGGTGTAGGCGAAATCGTCGGCGACCGCGACGCGGAAGCTTCCGAGGGTCTGGCCGGCCAGCGCCGGGAGCCTGGCGCGCAGGGCGGACATCAGGCCGTCGGCGGCGGTGACGTCCACGGCTTCGTAGTCGTGGCGCGAATAGTAGTTGCGGCCGAACTTCGCCCAGTGCTCGCGCACGATGTCGTTCACGGACCTGCGTCGTACGGCCAGCAGGTTCAGCCAGAACAGCACCGCCCACAGCCCGTCCTTCTCGCGGATGTGGTGCGAGCCGGTGCCGTAGCTCTCCTCGCCGCACAGGGTGGCGAGGTTGGCGTCCATCAGGTTGCCGAAATACTTCCAGCCGGTCGGGGTCTCGAAGCAGGAGATGCCCAGGCTTTCCGCCACGCGGTCGGCCGCCTGCGAGGTCGGCATCGAGCGTGCGATGCCGGTGATGCCCGAGGCATAGCCCGGCGCCACGGTGGCGTTGGCGGCGATGATGGCCAGGCTGTCCGAGGGCGTCACGGCCAGGCCGCGGCCGACGATCATGTTGCGGTCGCCGTCGCCGTCAGAGGCGGCGCCGAAGTCGGGCGCGTCGGGGCCGTTCATGTGGGCGATCAGGTCGGCCGCGTTGACCGGGTTCGGGTCCGGGTGGCCGCCGCCGAAGTCTTCCAGCGGCTTGCAGTTGACCACGGTGCCGGCGAGCGCCCCGAGCTGGCCCTCGATGATGGCTTTCGCATAGGGTCCGGAGACCGCGTGCATGGCGTCGAAGCGCATCCGGAAGCCGCTTGCGAACAGATCGCGGATCGCACCGAAGTCGAACAGGCGCCCCATCAGTTCGGCGTAGTCCGCCACCGGGTCGATGACCTCGACCACCATGTCCGCGACGCGGGTGGCGCCGAGCCGGTCGAGGTCGACCGGGCCGGCGTCGGCGATGTGGTAGGACGCCAGCGCCTGGGTGTTGGCGAAGATCGCCTCGGTGATCTTCTCGGGCGCGGGGCCGCCGTTCTCGATGTTGTACTTGATGCCGAAGTCGCCGTCCGGGCCGCCCGGGTTGTGGCTGGCCGACAGCACGATGCCGCCGAAGGCCGCGCGCTTGCGGATCACGCAGCTGACGGCCGGCGTGGACAGGATGCCGCCGCGCCCGACCAGCACGCGCGCCACGCCGTGGGCGGCGGCCATGCGCAGGATGACCTGGATCGCTTCGCGGTTGAAGTAGCGGCCGTCGCCGCCGACGACCAGAGCGCAGCCTTCCCTGATGTTTCCCTTGATGGTCAGGAAGATGGCTTCGACAAAATTCTCGAGGTAGCCGGGCTGCTGGAATTCGGTCACCTTCTTGCGCAGGCCCGAGGTGCCGGGCCGCTGTCCGGCGAACGACGTGGTCGGGACGGTCTGGATGGTCATGCTTCGCTCCTGTCGTGAACGTTGTGCAACATCGTCCGGGAGGACGATGTTAATAAAACGTTACGATACGACAGGCGCGAAATCATTGGCGCGCGCGCTCGGGCCGGCGCTCAGGGCGCCGGATTGACCGCGTGTTTCACCGGTTCGGCGCGGTCGGTGACGAACAGCGTCAGCACGGCCGCCAGCAGCATCGAGGCGCCGCCCAGCGCCACCGTCATGACGGTGTGGCCGCCGAAGAAATGCTTGGTCACGCCGCCCAGCAGCAGGCCGCTGCAGATCTGCGGGATCACGACGAAGAAGTTGAACAGGCCCATGAAGTAACCCATGCGC
>DAMCRY010000091.1:6276-11284 GCA_032115075.1 Massilia sp. | reverse complement strand
GCCGAGCAAGCCCGTTTCATCGCCGCCGAGCTGCTGGCCTGCGCCGATGCGCGCTTCCAGCCGGTGTACGTCGAGGACGTGGTGGCCGCCTTCGCCGCCGTCCTGCGCGATCCGCACCTTCCGCACGATCGGCCAAGCGATCGGCCGACCCGCGGCGCCACCGTCGAGCTGGCCGGCCCGACGGTGTACACCCTGGCCGAGCTGGTGCGCCTGGCCGGCCGCTATGCCGGCCACGAGCGGCGCGTGATTCCCTTGCCCGGCTGGGCCGCGCGCATGCAGGCGCGGCTGTTCGAGCTGCTGCCTGGCGACCCGGTGATCAGCCGCGACAACCTCGACTCCATGAAGACCGACAATGTGCTCGTTCCCCATGAAGGAGTCTTGACAGCCGGCGCGCTGGGAATCAAGCTCACAGCGCTCGAGTCCGTCGCGCCGCATTACCTGGCGCCCGTCGACGAACTCGATGCCTTGCGCGAGCGCGCGGGCCGCTAATCCCTTAACCCTGAACCGGACACCATGCAGACCATCGAACTCGACCCGACCCTGTCTTCCACCCTCGAGCAGGCCCGCCAGCCGGGCCTGACCCTCGTCATCGGCAACAAGAACGTGTCCTCGTGGTCGATGCGTCCCTGGGTGGCGGCAGTGGCCTTCGGCATCCCGTTCACCGAGGTCCGCGTCCTGCTCGACCAGCCGGACACCGCCGCCAACATCGCGCGCTACTCGCACGCGGGCCGGGTGCCGGTGCTGCTGGCCGGCGAGATGACGATCTGGGACAGCCTGGCCATCGTCGAGTACCTGGCCGAGCAGTTCCCGGACAAGCACATGTGGCCGCAGGACGTGGCCGCGCGCGCGCTGGCGCGCTCGATCGTGGCCGAGATGCACTCGGGCTTCGCCGAGCTGCGCACCCAGATGTCGATGAACATCCAGGCCCGGCTGCCGGGCCGCGGCCGCACGCCGGGCGCCCAGGCCGACATCGGCCGCATTTGCGAGATCTGGGAAGACTGCCTGGCGCGCTTCGGCCACCACAGCTTCCTGTTCGGCGACTTCTCGATCGCCGACGCCTTCTATGCGCCGGTGGTGTGCCGCTTCAAGACCTACGGCGTGGCGCTGGCGCCGGCCCTGCAGGCCTACTGCGAGCGCGTGCTGGCCCACCCGGCGGTGGCGCGCTGGGTCGAGGAGGCGATGCGCGAGGTCGACCCGACCCCGCTGCACGATCTCGACCTGCCGGGCGAATGATGGCGAGCGGCGGCATGCGCACCTATGTCGTCGGCGGCGCCGTGCGCGACGCCCTGCTCGGGCGGCCCGTCACGGACCATGACCACGTGGTGGTCGGCGCGACTCCCGAGCAGATGGTGGCCCAGGGCTTCCGCCCGGTCGGCAAGGATTTCCCGGTCTTCCTGCACCCGGAGACCCAGGAGGAGTACGCGCTGGCGCGCACCGAGCGCAAGACCGCGCCCGGCTACCACGGCTTCGTGTTCCATACCTCGCCCGATGTCACCCTGGAGGACGACCTGGTGCGGCGCGACCTCACCATCAACGCGATGGCGCGTGCCGAGGACGGCAGCATCGTCGACCCCTACGGCGGCCGGCAGGACCTGCAGGACCGCATCTTCCGCCACGTCTCCGAGGCGTTCGCGGAAGACCCGGTGCGCATCCTGCGCCTGGCGCGCTTCGCCGCGCGCTTCCCGGACTTCCGGGTGCACGAGAGCACGAATGCGCTGATGCGCCGGATGGTCGACAGCGGCGAGGTCGACGCCCTGGTGCCGGAACGCGTGTGGCAGGAGCTGGCGCGCGGCCTGATGGAGGAGCGGCCCTCGCGCATGTTCGCCGTGCTGCGCGACTGCGGGGCGCTGGCGCGCATCCTGCCCGAACTCGATGTCCTGTGGGGCGTGCCGCAGCCGCCGGCGCACCATCCGGAAGTCGACACCGGCGTGCACCTGATGCTGGTGATCGACTACGCCGCCCAGCAGGACGCGCCGCTCGAGGTGCGCTTCGCGGCCCTGCTGCACGACCTCGGCAAGGGCGTCACGCCGGAACAGACCTGGCCGGCCCATCACGGCCACGAATTCCTCGGCATGAAGCTGGCCACCGGCGTGTGCAAGCGCCTGAAGGTGCCGAACGAATGCCGCGACCTGGCCCTGATGACGGCGCGCGAGCACGGCAACGTCAGCCGCGCGCTCGCGATGCGCCCGAACACCATCGTCACCCTGTTCGAGCGCTGCGATGCCTTCCGCAAGCCGGAGCGCTTCGCCCAGATGCTGCTGGCGTCCGAATGCGATGCGCGCGGACGCGGGCACGAGGAACATCCGATGCGCTTCCAGGACTATCCGCAGCGGCCCTATCTGTTGCGGGCGCTGGGGGCGGCGCGCGCCGTCAACGCGGGCGAAGTCGCCGCCCGCTTCGCCGACGACAAGGCGAAGATTCCCGAGGCGGTGCACGCGGCGCGCGTTTCGGCGGTGAAGGCCGAGTTGCGCGACGTGCGCGACTGATCCGTAGGGTGGCCGGCTCCGCCGACCACCCTACGATGCGCGGCATTGACGCGGCCGGGTAGTGCGCGTTCCCCGATCCGGAGGCGGCGCCGGAACCAACGTTACAGAATGACACAATTGCGGTGCGCGACTGTTCCGCAAGGTTGCGCTATGCTTCTCTGGATAACAACGGTTTTACTGGTTCAACGGAGGAGCAAAATGGTTGCCGTGCTGGCGCAGCGGGTAGCAAGCTTGACACCGCGTCGCCGCCTGCAACTCGCCGGCGCGGCGGTCGTGGTCCTGGCCTTGCTGCTGGCCTTCCTGTTCGTCCGCTCCGAAGCGGCCGATCCCGAAATCCGCAACGATGTCATGCTCAGCCTGCGCGAACTCGAAAAGCTCGACGCCGAATGGGATGCCAACATCCTGCGTTCCCACATCGGCCGCGCCCCGTCCGCGCCGCAACTGACCACCCAGCTGCCGCGCATGCGCGCCCTGCTCGCGCGCCTAGGCGAGGTCGTCCGCGAGGACGGCGATCCGCTGATGCGCGGCGCCTATGCCCAGCTCAGCGACGCGCTGGGCCGCAAGGAGCTGCTCGCGTCCCAGTTCGCGCGCCACAATCCGCCGCTGCGCGAAGCGCTGACCTTCCTGCCGCCGGCCGTGGCCGACCTCAAGACGGAACTGGGCGGCATCGAGGGCGCGCTGGCGCCGGCCAGGCTGGTGGTGCGGCTCGACGCCTCGCTCAACGACCTGCTCACCGCGATCCTGCGCTACAACGTCGCGCCCTCGACGCCGCTGGCCGCGCGCATCGACGAGATCCTGGGCGACATCGCGGCCCAGGAAATCGCCTTCTCGCCGGCCGTGGTCGAGAAGATGGACGCCATCATCAAGGCCTCGCGCATCATCCTCGAGAAGCGCCCGCTGGAAAACCGCCTCGAAGCGCAGATCGCCGCCACCGCCACCGGCGCCGCGCTCGACCGCCTGGGACGCGAGTTCGACCGCTCCTTCGATGCCGCGCTGGCCGTGCGCGAACGCTACCGCGGCTACCTGTTCGCCTATTCGGCCCTGCTGCTGGTGCTGCTGGCCTATGCGGGCGCGCGGCTGCGGCGCAGCTACCGCATCATCGGCGAGGTCAACCACCGGCTGCAGGCGGCCAACGAGAACCTGGAGCACCGCGTGGCCGAGCGCACCGCCGAGCTGGAAGCGCAATCGAAGCAACTGGAACGCCTGGCCCAGCACGACAGCCTGACCGGCCTGATCAACTACCGCCAGCTGACGCGCCTGCTGGAACGCGCGCTGGCCCGGGCCACCCGCCGCGATTCGGTGGTGGTGATCATGTTCATCGACCTGGACGGCTTCAAGGCGGTCAACGATACCTATGGCCACGCGACCGGCGACCTGGTGCTGCAGATGGTCGCGCGCCGGGTGAAGGACAAGCTGCGCGCCGAGGACGCGCTGGCGCGCCTGGGCGGCGACGAGTTCGTGATCATGCTGGAAGAAGTCGCCTCGCGCGAAGGCGCGCTGCGGGTGGCCCAGCTGGCGCTCGACCAGATCAAGTCGGTGACCGAGGCGGACGGCAATCCGGTGTCGATCTCGGCCAGCATCGGCATTTCCAGCGCCCGCGGCCACGCCGGCGCCGCCCGCGGCTCGGCCGCGCTGCTGGCCGAAGCCGACAAGGCCATGTACGAAGCCAAGAATTCGGGCAAGGGCGTGTTCGTGGTCAGCCCCGAGGCGCAGTGGATCGTTCCCGGCGATAGCGACGGAGCGGGCAGGCCAGTACGGTAGAATCCGCTACAATGCCGTCATTGTTGCACTGCACAAAAGGGAATTCACCATGCTGGACAATCCGCTGGGGCGCTGGCTGCGCGGCCTGGGTGGCAAGCACACGGGCAAGCCCGGGCGCCCGACCGTGCTCGTCAAGGAACTGGGCGAGCGCGACCGCCGCCGTATCCTGCGCCACTTCCTGGCGCTCGACAGCAACGACCGCCTGCTGCGCTTCGGCAGCATGATCCCGGACGAGCAGATCCAGGCCTACGTGGCCAAGCTCGACTTCAAGCGCGACATCGTGTTCGGCGTGGTCAACCGCGTGTTCCAGCTGGTCGGCGTCGGCCACCTGGCCTTCGCGCCGGCCGACAAGGGCAAGCCGACGGAAAAGGAGCGGGTGGCCGAGTTCGGGGTATCGGTGTCGAAATCCGCGCGCGGCCAGGGCGTCGGCTCGCGCCTGTTCCAGCGCGCCGCCATCCACTGCCGCAATGCCGACGTGGACACCCTGTACATGCAGTGCCTGACCTCGAACCAGACCATGATGCACATCGCCAGGAAGGCCGGCATGGAGATCAGGCGCGAATACGGCGAGGCCGACGCCTACCTGCGGCTGCCGCCGCCGAGCCCGGCGAGCGTCATGGCGGAGGCGCTGGAAGAGCAGTGGGCGGTGATCGATTATACGGTGAAGGCGAATGCGCGGGCGGCCGTGAAGTGGCTGACGCCTAAAAAATAGGCAAGCCTCATTCCATTGTTACCCTAAAGACCGTCGTTCCGGCGTAGGC
>DAMCRY010000091.1:0-6176 GCA_032115075.1 Massilia sp. | reverse complement strand
CGGGTATGCACACAAATTGGATTCCGGCCTTCGCCGGAATGACGGTCTCCGAGTTAACTTGAGAAAGAAATAGGCAAGCCTCATTCCATTGTTACCCTAAAGACCGTCGTTCCGGCGTAGGCCGGAACCCAATTTCCCTCGCGTTCCACGGTTTTATGCGTACCTCCGGGTATGCACACAAATTGGATTCCGGCCTTCGCCGGAATGACGGTCTCCGAGTTGACTTGAGAAAGAACGCTGGAGGTCCGATTCGTTTATCCGGCCACTGGCAGAGCCGTCGTTTCCTTAATGCGTTGCAACGCAAAACTCGACTTCACATCCAGCACCGCCGGATGCTTCAGCAGGGTCCCCATCATGAAGCGCGAGAAGTGGTCCATGTCCTCCACGTGCACGCGCAGCAGGAAATCCATCTCCCCCGTCATCGCATAGCAGGCCACCACTTCGGGCCAGGTGCCGACCGACACCGCGAAGTCGTTGCGCGGCGAGGTCGCCGGCAGGCTGGGGGCGCCGCGCGCGCCGCCGGCCACTTCGCTGTGCTTCTCCAGGCGCACGTTCACATAGGCCAACAAGCCCAGCCCGATCTTGTCCGGGTCGACCAGCGCCACGTACTGGCGGATCACCCCGGCCTCTTCCAGGCGCTTGATACGGCGCAGGCAAGGGGAGGGGGACAGGTTGACGCGCTCGGCCACGTCCTGGTTCGACAGCCGGCCGTCCGTCTGGAGGACCGACAGGATCTTGCGGTCGGTCTTGTCGAGCTCGATTTTTGACATGTTTTCCTCGGTAGATTCGCCAACCCGGCAATTTTATTGCGCAAATCGTCTGGCGGGGGGAATTGTTTGGAATTTAATGCCGGATCACCAGCCCTATACTGTGCGCCATACGGGAGCAGGCTGGACAAATCCAGTCACGCGCGCCGAATTGGCCACCAAAGAGCCAGGGCGCCGGGTTCCGCATCCCAGCGAACACCACGGAGACACCGCATGAACGCACCCCTCGAGCGCACCAACCTGGCGCTGCCCCAGCACGCGCATCCCAATCACGACATCACCCTCGACGACAAGTGGACGCTCGACCGCGGCCGCGCCTTCATGACCGGCACCCAGGCCCTGATCCGCCTGCCCATGCTCCAGCGCGAGCGCGACCTCAAGGCCGGCCTGAACACCGCCGGCTACATCACCGGCTACCGCGGCTCGCCGGTCACCGCCGTCGACCAGACCGCGATGAAGGCGAAGAAGCACCTCGACGCCCACCACGTCAAATTCCACCCGGGCATGAACGAAGACCTGGCGGCCACCGCCGTCTGGGGCACCCAGCAGACCAACCTGTACAAGGATGCCAAGTACGACGGCGTGTTCGCCATGTGGTACGGCAAGGGACCGGGCGTGGACCGCTGCGGCGACGTTTTCAAGCACGGCAACAACGCCGGTTCCTCGAAGCACGGCGGCGTGCTGGTGCTGGCCGGCGACGACCATGCGGCCAAGTCCTCCTCGACCGCGCACCAGTCTGACCACATCCTGACCCACTGCGGCATCCCGGTCCTGTATCCCTCGTCGGTGCAGGAATACATCGACTACGGCCTGCACGCCTGGGCCATGAGCCGCTATACCGGCCTGTGGGTGTCGATGAAGTGCGTCACCGACATCATCGAGTCGGGCGCCGTGGTCGACCTCGATCCGGACCGCGTGCAGATTGCGCTGCCGACCGACTTCGAATTGCCGCCGGGCGGCCTGAACATCCGCTGGCCGGACGCCGTGCTGGACCAGGAAGTCCGCATGAGCAACTTCAAGTGGTATGCCGCCCTGGCCTATGCGCGCGCGAACAAGTTGAACCGGATTATCTGGGACAGCAAGAAGCCGAAGATCGGCATCATCACCGCCGGCAAGAGCTATGTCGACACCCGCCAGGCCCTGGCCGACCTCGGCATCGACGAGCAAGCCGCGGGCGACATCGGCCTGCGCCTGTACAAGGTCGGCATGACCTGGCCGCTCGAATCGGAAGGCGTGCACGAGTTCGCGCGCGGCCTGGACGAGATCCTGGTGGTCGAAGAGAAGCGCCAGGTGATGGAATACGCGCTCAAGGAAGCCCTGTACAACCTGCCGGACGGCGAGCGTCCGCGCGTGGTCGGCAAGTTCGACGACACCGGCGAATGGAGCAACAAGGACCGCATGGGCCACGGCGACTGGCTGCTGCCGGCCACCTACGAGCTGAACCCGGCCCAGATCGCGCGCGCCATCGCCTCGCGCATCTCGCACTACTGCGCCGGCCACCCGGTCGAGCAGCGCGTGAAAGAACGCATCGCCTACCTGGAGAACAAGGAGCTGGTGCTCAGGAACATCCCGGCCAAGGCGAACCCGGAAACCGACCGCATCCCCTATTTCTGCTCTGGCTGCCCGCACAACAGTTCCACCAAGGTGCCGGAAGGCTCGCGCGCCATGGCGGGCATCGGCTGCCACTACATGGTGCTGTGGATGGACCGCGAAACCTCGACCTTCACCCACATGGGCGCCGAGGGCACGACCTGGATCGGCCAGTCGCCGTTCACCGACGAGAAGCACGTGTTCGTGAACCTGGGCGACGGCACCTATTTCCACTCGGGCATCCTGGCGATCCGCGCGGCGGTGGCGGCGAAGGTCAACATCACCTACAAGATTTTGTACAACGATGCGGTCGCGATGACCGGCGGCCAGAACGTCGACGGCCCGCTCGACCCGGGCATGATCACGCGCCAGATCGCCGCCGAAGGCGTACGCCCGATCATCGTCGTTACCGACGAGCCGGAAAAGTATCCGGACGATTACGCCTGGGCCGAAGGCGTCACCGTGCGCCACCGTTCCGAACTGATGGACGTGCAGAAGGAACTGCGCGAGATGCCGGGCGTGTCCGCCGTCATCTACGACCAGACCTGCGCCTCCGAGAAGCGCCGCCGCCGGAAAAAAGGCGAGTTCCCCGACCCGGCCAAGCGCGCCGTCATCAACGAAGCCGTCTGCGAAGGCTGCGGCGACTGCTCGGTGCAGTCGAACTGCCTGTCGGTCGAGCCGCTGGAGACGGAACTGGGCCGCAAGCGCCAGATCAACCAGTCCTCGTGCAACAAGGATTTCTCCTGCGTCTCCGGCTTCTGCCCGAGCTTCGTCACCGTCGAAGGCGGCGGCCTGAAGAAGCCGAAGAAAGCGGCGACCGCCGAGGCCACGCCGCCGGCACTGCCGATGCCAGCCATCCCGTCGGTGGCCGAACCCTTCGGCATCCTGATCGCCGGCGTCGGCGGCACCGGCGTGGTCACCGTCGGCCAGATCCTGGCGATGGCGGCCCACGTCGAAGGCAAGGGCGCCGTGGTGCTCGACCAGTCCGGCCTGGCCCAGAAGGGCGGCCCGGTGATGTCGCACGTGCGCCTGGCCGAGCACCAGGCCGACCTGCACTCGACCCGCGTCGGCACCGGCAGCGCGGATCTGGTGATCGGCTGCGACCAGATCGTCACGGCCAGCCGTGACGCCCTGAGCCGCATGGGCGAAGGCCGCACCTGGGCCGCCGTCAACTCGACCGGCGCCACCACCGCGGCGTTCGTCAAGAACCCGGACTGGCAGTTCCCGGCCGAAGGGTCGAAGGGCGCCATCGTCCAGGCCTGCGGCGAGAGCAGTGTCGACTTCGTCGATGCCGGAAAGATCGCCACCGCCCTGATGGGCGACGCGATCGCGACCAATATGTTCATGCTCGGCTACGCCTTCCAGAAGGGCCACGTGCCGCTGCAGGAGGCCTCGCTCCTGAAGGCGATCGAACTGAACGGCGTCTCGGTGCCGTTCAACAAGGCCGCCTTCAACTGGGGCCGCACGGCCGCGCACGACCTGGCCTCGGTGAAGAAGCTGGCGACGCCAAGCCAGGTGATCGAATTCAAGCGCAGCGAAACCCTCGACGACCTGATTACCCGCCGCGTCGAGCTGCTCACCGCCTACCAGAACGCCGCCTACGCCGCGCAATACAAGGCCTTCGTGGACCGGGTACGCGCCGAAGAGGCCAGGCTCGGCAAGGGCACGCGCCTGGCCGAAGCCGTGGCGCGCTACTTCTACAAGCTGATGGCGTACAAGGACGAGTACGAAGTCGCCCGCCTGCACACCGACCCGGCGTTCAAGGCCAGGATCGCGAACATGTTCGAAGGCGACATCAAGCTGAAATTCCACCTGGCGCCGCCGCTGCTGGCCAGGCACGACAAGGAAGGCCGCGCGCTGAAGAAGGAATACGGTTCGTGGATGATGGGCGCCTTCGGCGTGCTGGCGAAACTGAAAGGCCTGCGCGGCACGCCGTTCGACGTGTTCGGCTACACCGCCGAGCGCCGCACCGAGCGTGCCCTGATCGGCCAGTACCGCCAGACCGTCGAGGCGCTGCTGCCGAAGCTGACGCCTGAAAACCTTCCGCAGGCGGTGGCGATCGCCAGCATCCCCGAAGACATCCGCGGCTACGGCCACGTGAAGGAGCGTCACCTGAAGGCCGCCAGGGAGAAGGAAGCGGCGCTGGTCGCGGCCTTCCACCAGCCTTCCGGCGCCGCGCCGCGGGCAGCCTGACGGCTGTCGACGGCAGTCCGACATGGCCGGCTCGTCCGGCCATTTTCTATCGGCATGGTTTGTTGTGCTTCAGCTCCAGTTGTTACAGTTGGTTGCACTTGGGGCGGTTGGCCGCGTCTATAATCAATCGCATGAGCTCGCCATCCTTTGCCGGTCGCGCGACGACCGCTTGCCGCCTGATCGCTTCCCTGTTTGCAGCGTCCTGCGTCCTCGCCGCTTGCGGCGGCGGCGGCGGTTCGCCCGGTGTCGGCGCGCGTCCGCCGTCGACGGGCAACCCGACGCCGCCGGTGACGACGCCGACCACCCCGTCGGCCGCCGACCTCGACCCGAACACGCTGGGCGATGCCTTCTCGACCTACTGGAACCAGTGCGCCAAGCCGCGCACCGGTGTCGACTTCAAGGGCGAGCGCTACCCGGACCGCCAGGGCACCCTGCTCGACGAGCTGATGTTCCTGCGCGCGTTCACGAACCAGTACTACCTCTGGTACAAGGAAATCCCGAACACCTACAAGATGGCGGACTTCACCAACCCCATCGACTACTTCAACGTGCTCAAGACGCCGGCGCGCACCGCCTCGGGCCAGCCGAAGGACAAATACCATTTCACCCAGCCGACCGAGGAATGGGAAAAGAGCCAGAACGCCGGCATCGACCTGGGCTATGGCGTGACCTGGAAACGCAACAGCTCGACGGCGCCGCGCACCTGGTTCGTGACGCTGGTCGAACCCGGCTCGCCGGCGGCGGCCGCCGGCCTGCAGCGCGGCGACATGCTGACCTTCGTCGACGGGGTGGATTTCGTCAACGCCAACAGCGCCGCGGGGGTGGAGCGCATCAACGCCGGCCTGTTCCCCGACAGCGCCGGCACGGCCCACCAGTTCACCCTGCTGCGCAACGGCAGCGCCTATGGCGTGACGATGACGGCCGCCGAGGTCAGCGTCGACCCGGTCAAGCACGTCCAGGTGTTCGACACCCCGACCGGCAAGGTCGGCTACCTCAGCTTCGAGACCCACAACGCGGTATCGGAAAAGGAACTGCTGGACGCCTTCACGACGTTCAAGGAAGCCGGCGTCAAGGACCTGGTGCTCGACATGCGCTACAACGGCGGCGGCCTGCTGTACGTCGCCAGCCAGCTGGCCTACATGATCGCCGGTCCGGACGCGACCGCGGGCCGGATCTTCGAGCGTCCCGTGTACAACGACAAGATCAAGGAAGAAGACCCCATCGAGTTCCGTAGCACGGCCTACGGCTTCCCCGCCCCCAACCCGGTCGCGCCCCGCACCCCGCTGCCGGCGCTGGGCCTGCGCCACGTCACGGTGCTGACCACGAACGGTACCTGCTCGGCCAGCGAAGCGGTGATCAACGGCTTGCGCGGCATCGACGTGCAGGTCGACGTGATCGGCGGCACGACCTGCGGCAAGCCCTATGCCTTCACGCCGGTGCCGAACTGCGGCACCACGTATTTCGCGATCGAGTTCCAGGGCGTCAACGACAAGGGCTTCGGCGACTACGCGGACGGCATGGCGGCGACCTGCCAGGTGAACGACGACCTGTCGCGCCCGGTCGGCGACGCGGCCGAAGGCCTGCTCGCCGCGGCGCTGTCGCACCGCCTGACCGGCGCCTGCCCGC
>DAMCRY010000090.1:0-11289 GCA_032115075.1 Massilia sp. | reverse complement strand
GCGCGGCCGGGGCGACCGGCTCGTTGGCGGCGGCCTTGCCCTTGCGCGCACGGGTGCTCTTCGGCGCCGGCACGGCCTGGCCGCTGATCAGGTCTTCGAGGTCGGCGTCGGTCTTGGCGGACGCCGGGCGCACGGGCGACTTGCCCGGTTCGGCTTTCGGATAATCCTTGGCCAGCAGCATGGTGGCTGGCTTGGTAGGCATTTTGGGCAGTGGCATCAGGTTCTCTATTCTAAAAAAGGCTTGGGAGGGACGCGCACGGGCGCAACGCACGGCAAGGTGACAATACCGGGGCGCCACGGAGCGGGAACGATGCTACTAGGGTGGTGCTGAGGGTTGCTGGAGAAAGAGCTGTTGAAGCGTGCTTTTGAAGCGGTGCTGCAAGCCGGAGGATGCCGGTCCGGCAGGCAGCAGGAAGACAGGGACGGATGTGAATGAAACGTGTGACTCAAAATAAGCGGCGGGTATCCAGCAAGTTGATCACCGGAGCCGGCCCCTTTTCAGGCCTGGCTCTTCAGAAATTCCAGCACTTCGGCCACGTGGTCGTTGACTTTCACGCCACGCCATTCTTTCACCAATCGGCCTTGAGCGTCAATGATAAACGTACTGCGCTCAATGCCGCGCACTTGTTTCCCGTACATGTTTTTCATCTTCATGACGCCGAACTGCTTGCACACCGTTTCTTCCGGATCCGAGATCAGTTCGAAGGGCAGGCCGAGCTTGCCCTTGAAGTTCTCGTGCGAGCGCAGCGAGTCGCGGCTGATGCCGTAGATTTCGGCGCCGGCGGCCTGGATTTCCGGATAGGCCTCGCGGAAGGCGATGCTTTCGGTGGTGCAGCCCGGGGTGTTGTCCTTCGGGTAGAAGTACAGCACGGTGTACTTCGCGGGACGGCCGGCCAGTTCGAAGGTCTGGTCGCCGGTCATGGGCGCGGAAAAATTGTCGACGGTATCGGCGGTAAGGCTTTCGGCCACGGGGCTCTCCTGGCGTGTCATAAGGGTACTGCAGCGGTACTACAGGGCGGCGCTGCCGCCGGTCCCTGTTGGTAAGGGAAGGCAATACCAGAATGATAATCGGCGGCGCTTCCCCTTGCCAGTTTTCTTGTCTTGACAGGGTTGGAAAACGCAACATGGAGTGGGTTTTCAGTTCTTCAAGATGCAAAATGGAAATTATTTTGCAAATCCGGCATCAGCTGCGCGCCAGCAGCACCACACCCAGCATGATCACGCCGATCGCCAGCATGCGCTGCGGCGAAATCGCTTCGCCGAGGAACATCCAGGCGCCGAAGGCCCCGATCACGTAGCCGAGCGAGAGCATCGGGTAGGCCACGGTCACGTCGGTGCGCGACAGCCCCATGATCCAGACCACCAGCGAGATGCCGTAGCACAGCATGCCGGCCATGATCGGCCACTGGGTCGCGACCTTGATGCCGGTGGCGAACCAGTTGTCGCGGGTGAGATGGATGGCGCCGCCGAGGGCGTTGGTGCCGGCCTTGAGCAGGAGCTGGGCCGCGGCGTTCAGGATCACGCCGGTGATAATGAAGAGGAAGGCAGAGGAATTCATCGATGGTTCTGGGGGAGATGGCGCGGCCCGCTAGCGGACTCAGGCGCCGGCGCCTTCGATGATCAGGGCCAGCGTGACCTTGCGGCCTTCGCCCATCAGCACGTTGTAGGTGCGGCAGGCGGCCTGGCTGTCCATGCTCTCGACGCCGACGTGCAGGGCGGACAGGCTGGCCACCAGCTTCGGGTGCACGAAACGCTGGCGCGCGCCGGTGCCGAGCACGACGACGTCTGGCCGGTCCTGGGCGATCTGCTCGAAGTGGGCGGCGGTCAGGTCTTCGAAGCGCGTGACGTGCCAGGGGCGCGGCGGCACCTCGGGCATCACCGTCAGGCTGAAGTCGAAGCGCTGGGCGTTGATCTCGACGCCGCCGGCGTCGTAGCCGGTGACGGTCTGGTATTTCTCGTTGTTGTCGGAATGGAGCTTCATCGTGTGTGCTGTGCGGGTGGCTTTTCGTGAAGGCCATTGTACCCGGAGAGGCGAGGTTGCTTAAATCGGGCGCTTTCGGCAGAATGGTATTTTTCGCACTGCAACAAAGCGCGCCACATCCCAGAGGATACTTTGCGACCGATCCTGAAATCGAACAAGCTGGACGACGTTTGCTACGAAATCCGTGGCCCGGCGCTGGAAAAAGCCCGTCAGATGGAAGACGACGGCCAGAAGATCATCAAGCTCAACATCGGCAACCTGGCCGTGTTCGGCTTCGACCCGCCGGACGAGATCGTCCACGACATGATCCGCAATATGCATGGCGCGGCCGGCTACACCGATTCGAAGGGCATGTTCGCGCCGCGCAAGGCGGTCATGCACTACACGCAGGGCAAGAACATCGAAGGCGTCGGCATCGATGACATTTACCTGGGCAATGGCGCGTCGGAACTGATCGTCATGGCCATGCAGGGCCTGCTGAACACCGGCGACGAAGTGCTGGTGCCGGCGCCGGACTACCCGCTGTGGACCGCGGCCGTCAGCCTGGCCGGCGGCGCGCCCGTGCACTACGTCTGCGACGAGGGCGCCGGCTGGTTGCCCGACATCGAGGACATGCGCCGCAAGATCACGCCGAACACGCGCGCGATCGTCGTCATCAACCCGAACAACCCGACCGGCGCCCTGTACCCGCGCGAGATCCTGCTCGAGATCATCGAACTGGCGCGCCAGCACGGCCTGATCGTCTACGCCGACGAGATCTACGACAAGACCCTGTACGACGGCGCGGAACACGTGTCGATGGCCTCGCTGGCCGACGACGTGCTGTTCGTGACCCTGAACGGCCTGTCCAAGAACTACCGTTCCTGCGGCTACCGCGCCGGCTGGATGGTGGTGTCGGGCGAGAAGCGCCATGCGAAGGACTATATCGAGGGCCTGAACATGCTGGCCTCGATGCGCCTGTGCGCCAATGCGCCGGGCCAGTACGCGATCCAGACCGCGCTGGGGGGCTACCAGAGCATCGCCGACCTGGTCGGCCCCGGCGGGCGCCTCCTGAAACAGCGCGACCTCGCGCACAAGTTACTGACCGATATCCCGGGCGTGTCCTGCGTCAAGCCAAAAGCGGCGCTCTACATGTTCCCCCGCCTCGATCCGAAGATGTACCCGATCACGGACGACCAGCAGTTCATCTGCGAGCTGCTGTCCGAGGAAAAAGTGCTGCTGGTGCAAGGCACCGGCTTCAACTGGATCGCCCCGGACCATTTCCGGCTGGTGTTCCTGCCCAATTCCGACGACCTGGCAGATGCCTGCGGTCGCATTGCACGCTTCCTCGACGGTTACCGACGACGACACGCGCGCTAGACTGATCAAGAAACTACGGACCCCATCATGAAACCCATCAAAGTAGGCCTCCTGGGCGTCGGCACCGTCGGTGCCGGCACGTTTAACGTTCTTCAACGCAACCAGGAGGACATTCGCCGCCGCGCCGGCCGCGGCATCGAGATTACGATGGTGGCGGCGCGCAACCTCGAGAAGGCGCGCGGCGTGGTCGGCCCCGGGGTGGAAGTCGTCGGCGACCCGTTCGCGGTAGTGGACAGTCCGGACATCGACATCGTCGTCGAGCTGATCGGCGGCTACGAGCTGCCGCGCAGTCTCGTGCTTCAAGCAATAGCCAACGGCAAGCATGTGGTCACGGCCAACAAGGCGCTGCTGGCGCTGCACGGCAACGAGATCTTCGCCGCGGCCCAGGAAAAAGGCGTCACCGTCGCCTTCGAGGCGGCCGTGGCCGGCGGCGTGCCGATCATCAAGGCGCTGCGCGAGGGCCTCACCGCCAACCGCATCGAATCGGTGGCCGGCATCATCAACGGCACCACCAACTTCATCCTCTCGGAAATGCGCGAGAAGGGCCTGGACTTCGCCACCGTGCTGAAGCAGGCGCAGGAGCTCGGCTACGCCGAGGCCGACCCGACCTTCGACATCGAAGGCGTGGACGCGGCGCACAAGCTCACCATCATGTCGGCGATCGCCTTCGGCATCCCGGTGCAGTTCGACAAGGCCTATATCGAGGGCATCAGCCAGCTGCAGGCGCGCGACATCCGCTACGCCGAGCAACTGGGCTACCGCATCAAATTGCTGGGCATCACGCGCCGCACGCAGACCGAGTCGGGCGAGGGCATCGAACTGCGCGTGCACCCGACCCTGATCCCGGCCACCCGCCTGATCGCCAACGTCGAGGGCGCCATGAACGCGGTGCTGGTGCAGGCCGACGCCGTCGGCGATTCGTTGTACTACGGCAAGGGCGCCGGCGCCGAGCCGACCGCGTCGAGCGTGATCGCCGACCTGGTCGACGTCACCCGCCTGGCCACCGTCGACCCCTACTGCCGGGTGCCGCACCTGGCCTTCCAGCCGAACCAGATGACCGACGTCGCCATCGTGCCGATGGCCGAGATCACCAGCAGCTACTACCTGCGCGTCTACGTGAAGGACCAGCTCGGCGTGATGGCCGACCTGACCCGCATCCTGGCCGACGCCGGCATCTCGATCGACGCCGTGCTGCAGAAGGAGCCGGGCGACCAGGTCAACCTCGACATCATCCTGCTCACCCACCAGACCCGCGAGAAGAACATCGACGCGGCGATCGGGAAGATCGAGATGCTGCCGGCGGTGATCGGCAAGGTCACGCGCATCCGCCTGGATACGCTGAACTAAGGCCGCGCGAACGAGGCCGGGCTGGCCGGCGTCCGAAATGATTCAGATTTGGCGGCATTTGCCGCTGAACTGAATCATTTTTTTGGGCGGCCGGCTGGCGGCGACCGCGCGCTCATGTCGTGGGAATGTCCACCTGCCGGGGCAGACAGGGCGGCAGGGCCTCGTGCAGGCCCGGCATGGACAGATCCTCATCGTCGATGAAGGCGGAGGCGAGGGCCAGCATGTCGTGTTCGATGTGATCGAACAACGCGGTTGTCACGCTGGCGTAGCGGAGGAGGAAGTCGGAAGAAGTCATCCGCGGATTCTACCTGCGCTGCGCTGCACAATTCATGCGTATGCGAGCTTGCTTGAGACGTTTCAACGGGAGTTCTTGACGCCCCCGATTCACGAGGGACGCCGCTTGAACGAGGCTGCGGTCTATGCTTTTTACCCATTCGGTATCGTCAGCCGCGACTTTCCGGTTTAGTATCTGCGACGCAATACCAAAGCAGGGGGATGCACCCTGGCGGCTGTTGTAGATTACGGATTCCATTTTTCGAGACGAGCCCATTCGCATGAGCAAACCGAGCCAGTTTTCCCTGCTGACCCAACGCCGCTTCGGCCCGTTCTTCTGGACCCAGTTCTTCGGCGCCTTCAACGACAACCTGTTCAAGACCGCGCTGCTGGTCGCGCTGACCTTCGACACCGCCAACTGGACGGATGCCGATCCGGCGCTGCTGAACAACCTGGTCGCCGGCCTGTTCATCCTGCCCTTCGTGCTGTTCTCGGCCACCGCCGGCCAGGTCGCCGACAAGTTCGACAAGGGCAGCATGGCGCGCTTCGTCAAGGTGCTGGAAATCGCGATCATGCTGGTCGCCGCCGTCGGCTGGCTGACCCATACCCTGTGGATCCTGATCGCCGCCGTGGTCGGCATGGGGCTGCACTCGACCCTGTTCGGACCGGTCAAGTACGCCTACCTGCCGCAGCAGCTGAAACCGGAAGAATTGGTTGGCGGCAATGGCGTGATCGAGATGGGCACCTTCGTCGGCATCCTGCTGGGCGAGGTCGTGGGCACGCTGCTGGTGGGCGTCAAGCCCTGGGGCATCGAACTGGTCGCGGGCGGCACCCTGCTGTGCGCGCTGCTGGGCCTGGCGGCCAGCTGGCGTATCCCGGCCTCGCCGGCGCCGGTGCCCGACCTCAAGGTCAACCTGAACCCTTTCACCGAATCGCTGCGCAACCTGAAGTTCTCGAGCCGGAACCGCACCGTCTTCCTGTCCATGCTCGGCAATTCCTGGTTCTGGTTCTACGGCGCCCTGGTGCTGTCGCAATTCCCGCTGTATGCCAAGGATTACCTGCACGGCGACCATAGCGTCATCATGCTGCTGCTGACCGTGTTCTCGCTCGGCATCGGCGCCGGTTCGCTGCTGTGCGAACGGCTGTCGGGCCACAAGGTCGAGATCGGCCTGGTGCCCTTCGGCGCCATCGGCCTGTCGGTGTTCGGCATCGACCTATACTTCGCCAGCGTCGCCTACACGAATACCGCGACGGTGGATGCGATGACCCTGGTGACGCTGCCCGGCGTGTGGCGCATCATGCTCGACCTGGTGCTGATCGGCGTGTTCGGCGGCCTGTTCATCGTGCCGCTGTTCGCCCTGATCCAGACCCGCTGCGACCCCCAGCACGTCTCGCGCACCATCGCCGGCATGAACATCCTGAACGCGATCTTCATGGTGGCCGCGGCCGGCGTGGCCATCGTGCTGCTGGGGCAGGGCTTCACGATTCCCGAACTGTTCCTGATCACCGCGCTGCTCAACGCCTGCGTGGCCGTGTACATCTTCTCGCTGGTGCCGGAATTCCTGATGCGCTTCCTGGCCTGGATGCTGATCCACACCGGCTACCGCGTGCGCACCATCGACGCCGACCGCATTCCGCAGGAAGGCGCGGCGGTGCTGGTCTGCAACCACGTCTCCTACGTCGACGCCCTCGTGATCGGCGCCGCCAGCCCGCGGCCGATCCGTTTCGTGATGGACCACCGCATCTTCAGGACGCCCTTCCTGGGCTGGATCTTCCGCGCGGCCAAGGCGATCCCGATCGCGCCGGCCAAGGAAGATCCGTTCCTGATGGAACGCGCCTTCATCGACATCGCCGAGGCGCTGCACCAGGGGGAGCTGGTATGCATTTTCCCGGAGGGGAAGCTGACGCACACGGGCGAGATCAACCAGTTCCGCGGCGGCATCGCCAAGATCGTCGAGCGCAGCAAGGTGCCGGTGATTCCGATGGCGCTGCGCGGGCTGTGGGGGAGCGTGTTCACGCGCGATCCGTCCAACGTGTTCGAGCGCTCCTTCGCGCGCGGAATCCGCTCGCGGCTGGCGCTGGCGGTTGGGCAGCCGGTGGCGCCGGAGGTGGCGTCGCCCGAGTATCTGCAGCAGCAGGTGCTGGCCTTGCGCGGCGACTGGAAGTAGCCCGGTCCGGTGCTTCCCGGGAGCGCCTGACAGCACCTCCATGGCTGCCTTGCCCTGAAGGTCCTGTCGGACGCCCGTCATCCGCCCTGCGCGCCATTCAAGCCGCGAACTCGACCGTTCATCGCACGGTCCGCCCGCCGGGCGCGGCCGGGATGTTAATGTTCGGCATCTATTCAGCAACGAAAATCGCTATGCACATCCGCTCCTTCCCGATCCTGTTGGCCTTCTGCGCCAGCGCCCACGCCGCCGACGGCATTCACGTCGGCCATAAAACCGATTCGAACGAAGCCAAGCCCATGGCCTGGCGCTTCGGTCTGTTGGAGGCGGCCCAGGATGTGTTCGACAAGCACGCACCCGAGAATGCGCCGGGCGCCACCATGCGCTTCCGCCTGCCGAAAGTCGACGCGGCCCAGGACGAAAACCAGGTCGAGATCGTCGGCGCGGACCATCGCATACCGTTGACGATGCCGTCGAACACTACCTTCGTGCTCAAGCGGGGCACCCTGGCGGAAGGCGGCGATGCCCTGGTGGTGGTGAACCGCAACTTCCCGAAGGGCGAATACAATCACCCCCTGGTGCAGGTGCGCTCTCCCGGCTTGCCGGACGGCGTCAAGCGCATGGGCGACCTGCGCCTGGCCTGTATGGCGCAGATGGAGATGGCGAAAGGGGAAGGGCTGAAGTTCCGCGCGGTGCTCGGGGCCGTGAGCCTGTTCGGCTTCAGTGTGTGCAACAAGCTCGAAGCGGCCAAGGCCGACGAACCGGTCGGCAAGTACGATACCGTGACGATCGAGGACGGCAGCCGCCGCCTGGTGCAGTCGGCTAAGGACAAGAATGGGGTGGAACTGGGTGACAAGGCCTGGTCCGACGATGCCCGGATCAGCTATACGCTGGACGGCAGCCCGGTCAGGTAAGCCGGACCGTCAAGCCGGGGGCAGGGCGATGGACCGGTCCAGGCAGCGAAATCGCTTCCGGGCCGGATGCGCAGGTGCAGGCAGCTTCGCTGCCTGAGGGACGCCGTCCTGTTCGACCATTCCCCGGGGCCGGCGCTTGAGTGCGGGCGGCCTCGCTCGGGCGCGGCCCTGTCGGTTCGCTCGCCGCTCCGGTATCATGCGGGGATGAATCAGATTTCTTCCCCACCCTTCGTCATCGGTGTCGCCGGCGGCAGCGGCAGCGGCAAGTCGACGGTGACCCAGCAGGTGCTGGCTTCCTTCGGCGCCGAGATGGTCTCGGTCGTGATGCAGGACGACTACTACCGCGACCAGTCCGACCTCTCCCCCGAAGTGCGCCGCAAGCAGAACTACGACCACCCGGAGGCCTTCGACTGGCCGCTGCTGGTGCGGCAGGTCCAGGCCTTGCGCAACGGCGAAACGATCCAGATGCCGGAGTACGATTTCACGATCGACAACCGCTCCGACAAGACCATCCCCGTCAAGCCGGCGCCGGTGATCGTGATCGAGGGCCTGTTCGCCCTGTACGACGCGGACTTGCGCGACATGATGTCGCTGAAGATCTTTGTCGATACCGCCTCGGACGTGCGCTTCATCCGCCGCATGCAGCGGGATATCCGGGAACGCGGCCGTTCGGTGGAGAGCGTGGTCGGCCAGTACCTGGAAACGGTGCGCCCGATGCACAAGCAGTTCATCGAGCCCACCAAGCGCTACGCCGACGTCATCCTGCCGCACGGCGCGAATGGCCCGGCGGTCGACGTGATCACCACCAAGGTGGCGAGCGTCATCGGCCAGTTGAAGCGGCGCAGCACCGACCGTCCGCAAGCTACCTGAACACGACGCGCGCGACGACCGGATGATGGTCGGACGGATAGCGCCGCTCGACCGAATCGCTCAGGACCGCATATTTCAGGACCTCGACATGCCGGTCGACGAAGATGTAGTCGATGCGCTCGGTCATGGGGGCATCCAGGCGGAAGCCGTTGTAGGTACCGCTCGGGCCATATGGCGCCGCCTTGCTGACCCGGGCGGCATCGCGCATCGCCGCCGCCATGGTCCGCATCTGGACCGTATCCGGCGTCGAATTGAAATCGCCCACGCAAATGGCCGGCTCGCCGCGGGCGATCTCGGCGATCTTGCGCAAGACCAGGTCGGCCGAGGCGCGGCGCGCCTGCTCGCCCTCGTGGTCGAAATGCACCGAAAAGACGAAGAACGCGCGCTTGCTGGCACGGTCGCGCAGGCGCGCCCAGGATGCCAGGCGGTGGCAGCAGGTGGCGTCCCAGCCGAGCGAGGGGCGGTCCGGCGTTTCGCTGAGCCAGAAATCGCCCTTGTCGAGCAGGGCAAAGCGGCTCTTGCGGAAGAAGATGGCCGAGTGTTCGCCCGCATGCTTGCCATCGTCGCGCCCGACGCCGACATGGTCGAACTCTTCCATCTGCGCCAGGTCGGCGATCTGGCCGGCGAGCCCTTCCTGCGTGCCGACGATGTCGAACTCGTGATAGCGGATCAGCGCCTTCACCGCCTCCTTGCGCGCCGGCCAGGCATTGGGACCGTCGCCGGGGTTGTTGTAGCGCAGGTTATAGGTGGCGACGTTGAACGGCGCGGATGCGGCGGGCGCGGCCGACGCCGCCGGCGCCCAGGCCAGGCCCAGCAGCAGGACGGACGCGAGCATGCGTCCGAGAAGCGGGAAGATTGCGTTCATATGAATAGATCCTGGAAAACGTAGGTCGGCCGGGACGGCATTCGCGGGCCGTCCCGGCATCCGCTGCGCGGCATCGAGCAGGCCGCAGCGGCTCACGGGCTCCCGGCACGCGGGAATCGAGTTAAGCATATTCCACCGCCGATGTTGCGCAAATGGACGAAAAGCAGCGCAGTTTACGTTCTTTACTAAAACGGCGCGGACGTTTCCTGGCGCGTTTCGTCGGCAGGCAGCCATGCATGCGGCGACGGCATCGCCACGTCGTCCGCCGATGGCGCTTCGTTGATTCGCCCAATCCACCAACCGATCCAGTAGAGCGCGCAGAACGAGGTGGAAATATTCAATGCGTAGAGCACGGTCCAGTGCGTCCGCTCATACAGCCACGCCAGTAGCGGCTGCAGGCCGATCGCTTCCGCCACCAGGAGCTGGATAAAAATCGGCAACTCCAGCACGAACGCCTGCGTCTCGCAGTCGCTTGCGTATCCCAGCAGCACGTACGCGAAACAGGCGACGATCGACAAGGCATACATCGCGCAGACGGTCAGGGCACTGAGCTTGCGCTCGTTCATGGCCAGGCTCCCGGTTCGTGGTCACAGCCGAAGACTAGTGCGTTTCCGGCTGGCCCGCCCCATGCACCGGTCAGGCTTCGCCGGATGCGCCATGCGGGACGGTCGGGCGCTACATCGGCTTTTCGGGGAACCAATCGATGAATGCCGGATCGGCGGCGCCCGGAATGCGAGCGGCCGTGGGGACGCAAGATGGGGCGCCTTGCGTCGGCCATGGAGGAGGAAACAAGCGCGCGCGGGTGGCGCTGGCGTAAAGAGGGCCGCGCACCGGCCAGAAACGAAAAAGGCCAAGCAGAAGCTTGGCCAGTTTCGATGATTCTCTTGGTCGGGGCGAGAGGATTCGAACCTCCGACCCCCTGCACCCCATGCAGGTACGCTACCAGGCTGCGCTACGCCCCGACGAGCCACAAATTATATCAGAGCTCGTCGAAATACTTGAGTTTTTGTTATACGCGTGCATTATTTTTTGCGCTGGCATAAGCGATCGGGGGCGGGCAGGGCCATCAGGCGAAGGCGAGGGCGACGTCGTCCGTGCGCGCGGGGCGGGGCAAGGCCGTGCCGAGCAGTTCGCTTGCCGCTTCGGCAACCACGGCTGGCGCCAGCTGGTCGAGGCAAGCGTGGTGCCCCAGCGGGCAACTGCTGCGCAGGCAGTTGCGGCAGCTGACGTCGTGGAACAGCAGCCGGTGCGCCACCCGCCAGGGCGTGTGCTGGGGATTCGTCAGCGCATACAGGTCGACCAGCGGCGTGCCGAGCGCGGCCGCGATGTGCGCGGGGCCGGTGTTGCCGGTGAGGAGCAGGGCGGCCGAGCCGACCAGGGCGCCGAGCTCGCCCAGATCGAGCTTCCCGATCAGCGAGTGGACCGGACCGACCCAGGTTTCCGCGAGCGGGCGCAAGGCTTCCGCCTCGCCGCGGTCGCCGGTGAGCAGCATCGGGTAGCCGAGCCGCGTGCCGA
>DAMCRY010000089.1:7819-11291 GCA_032115075.1 Massilia sp. | reverse complement strand
GGCCATGGCGCAGGCCTGGCGCGGCGAAGGCTGGACCGCCCCCTGGGGCTGTGCGCCGGCGGGCCCGCCGCCCGCCGCCAGCACCACGACCTTCAACGGCCAGACCATCCGCCTCATCGTGCGGGCGAGCATCGGCGGCAACCGGCTGCGGGTGCGCCTGTCCAACGAGATGGGATCGACGCCGCTGACGATCGGCGCGGCGCAGATCGGCCTGCGCGCCAGCGGTTCGTCGGTGGTGGCGGGGTCGAGCCACCCGCTGAGCTTCGGCGGCAGCACCTCGGTCACCATCCCTTCCGGCGCCCCGGCGCTGTCCGATCCGGTGCCGCTGGCCATCCCGCCCCACGCCGATCTCGCGGTCAGCCTCTACTTCCCGGGCAGCGTGCCGGCCACCACCCTGCACGGGCTGGCCCTGCAGGCCACCTATGTCTCGAGCGCCGGCAACTTCACGGCCAACCCGACCATGCCGGTCTCCGGCAGCACCGGCAACTGGCCTTTCCTCACCGAGATCGACGTCGACGGCGCCGCGCCATGCATCGTCGCGATCGGCGATTCGATCACGGACGGCGTCGGCAGCACCTCGCACCTGAACCGGCGCTGGCCCGACTACCTGGCGCGCCGCCTGCAGGCCGAACTCGGCGCCTACGGACGCATCGGCGTGGTCAACCGCGGCATCAGCGGCAACCAGTTGCTGCGCGAGGAAGCCGGCGCCCCGCTGGCCGGACGCGACGTGCTGGAACGCTTCGACCGCGACGTGCTCGCCACAGCCGGCGTGCGCGCCGTCGTCGCCTGCATCGGCATCAACGACATCTGCTACAGCTCCGGCGCCAGCCTGGTCAAGCCCGCCGAGCTGATCGCCGGCTACCGCCAGATCATCGCGCGCGCCCATACCCATGGCGTGGTCGCGATCGGGGCCACGCTGCCGCCCTTTACCGGTTTCGTCTATTACAACGAGGCCCGCGAAGCGGTGCGGCGCGCGGCCAACGACTGGATGCGCGGCACCGGCGAATTCGACCTGCTGCTCGACTGGGAAGCCGTGCTGCGCGACCCCGAAGCGCCGGGCCGCCTGCGCGCCGACTACAACAGCAAGGACTGGCTGCACCCGAACGACGCCGGCTACGAGGCCATGGCCGGGGCGGTGCCGCTGCAGCAATTGCTGGCGCTGCTGGGCTGAGGTTTCAGCAGCCGGCACGAGTGTAACCAGCTGTAAGAGGCCCAGCACGGCGCTGCGGGATTTTCTATCATGGCAAGAACAGGAGGACCGCCATGAAGAAATTGATCACTGTCGCAGCATCCCTCGCGTCGCTGGCCGTGCTGGCCGGTTGCGCCGCGCCCGGCCCGAATTATTATGGTTCGAACACGTATGCGCAGCCCGCCGACCCGAACGGCTGGCGCGTGGTGTCGGTGACCCCGGTGCCGGTCGGCACCGGGGCGCGCGCCGCCGCCGCGGGCAACACCGGCGTCACCACGACGACCTACAGCAGCCAGCCGGTCTACACGACCCAGCCGGCCTGGGTCCAGCAGCAACCGGTGTATGTGCCGCAGCCGGTCTATGTGCCGCAACCGGTGTACGAACCGCGCTACTACTACC
Organism: Massilia sp.; assembly: GCA_032115075.1. Classification (GTDB taxonomy): domain Bacteria; phylum Pseudomonadota; class Gammaproteobacteria; order Burkholderiales; family Burkholderiaceae_D; genus Telluria. Next base: position 9,703 of record DAMCRY010000089.1, on the reverse strand, counting down.
CGCCGGTCTCGATCGGCCTGGGCTTCAACTTCGGACGCGGCTGGGGCCACCACCGCGGCTGGGGCGGGCACGTCGGGACGCGTTTCCCGTATCACTACCGCCGCTGAGGCGTGGATCCGAAGGCCGGCGCTTGCCGGCCTTCGGATTTCCGCTGCAAGGCGGGCCACTCCGCTCGGCCCTGGATGATCGGCAGCCCCAAACACAAAGGCCGCCAACTGGCGGCCTTCGCTCATCCCGGGCGGGCGCCAACCCGCCCGTGGAAATCAATGCCCGTGCTGGCGCTCGTACTCGTCCGCTTCGGCCTTGGTGGCGTGGACGATGCCGTCCGGGTGCTCCGGCGGAGTGTACAGGGTGTACAGGCGCATCGGCTCGGTCTTCGAGGTATTGATGACGTTGTGCTCGGCGCCGGCCGGGATCACGACGGCGACGCCGTCTTCCAGCTTGTGCTCCTCGCCGTCCAGCAGCGCGACGCCCTCGCCCGCTTCGACGCGGATGAACTGGTCGTGGCCTTCGTGGCGCTCGACGCCGATCTCCTCGCCCGGCTGCAGGGTCATGATCACGAGCTGGCTGCGCCCGGTGGTGTACAGGACCTCGCGGAAGTTGTTTCCGGCGAGGGTCTTTTCTTCGATATTGATGCTATAGCCCGACATTGTTGTTCTCCTGGTTGCAATGGTGCGCGGCCTTGCCGCTTCATCATCATTGTATAAGAGCCACGGAAAACGCGTGCGGAGGCTTCCGGCCGCGCGCTTTCAGCTGGAACCAGCGGAGCCGAACAGGTCGTGCGCGTCCAGCAGCGCCCAAGCGATCTCGGGCCGCTCGCCCAGGCGCCGGCGCACGGCGGCCGGCACCGATTGGCGCGCCTTCTTGCACAGGCCGGGCTTGTCCTCGAGCACCACGATGATGCCGCGCACGGTGCGCACCTCGTTCGGCCCCGGCTCGACCCGCAGTTCGGCGCCGAGGTTGCGGCGCACCAGGGCCTGCACATGCTGCAGGTCTTCGTAGCTGTCGATGCGCTCGATGCGCTCGATCAGCTTCTGTTCCTGCAGGCGCGTCAGGGCCAGCGGCCGGTGGTCGGCCTGCGGGTCGGCCATCACGCGGTCGCGGTCGCACACACAGGCGCCGGGCGGACACTCGGTGCGGATCGGAAAAGGAAGTGGCGAAGCGGGCTCGGTCACGCGCGTCAGGCTTCAAGGGTTGGGGTTCGCGGCAATTCTACATCAGCCGACGGTGCGGCCCGCGCCGCCACGCCCTCGAGCAGGCCGCGCATGCGCGCGTAGTGCGAGCCTTTCCAGTAGACGCGGCGGCAGGCGTCGCAGGTCGTGAATTCCCGGTGGGTCTCGCGCACCCGCGGCGGCAGCCGCTCGAGCACGGCTTCCTTCGACACGGGGCGCAGCGGCAGGTTGCAGTGCAGGCAGAGCGAAAAGGCGCGCACCTCGCCGGCCAGGTGCAGCCGCGCGAACAGCTCGCGCAGCTGCTCGGGCGGATCGAGCGCGTGCAGGTAGCAGCCCAGCTCCACGCTGCGGCGCTTGAGCAGCTCGCGGTCGCGGGTGAGCAGCACCCGCCCTTCCTCGCGCGCGATGCGTTCGATCTCGGCGTCGTGGTAGCCGTTGTCGTACAGGGTGTCGAAACCGGCCATTCTCAGCAGGCGCGCCAGGCCGCCCAGATGGGCGTCGGCCACGAAGCGGGGCCGCCCCGCAGGCCGGCTGCGCAGGCGCTGCACGGCCCCTACGTCCAGTTGCCCGAACGCCGGGTACACGGCGACCCGGTCGCCGTCGCGCAGCAGGCGCTCGAAGCCGCTCGACTCGCCGTTGACCAGCACCAGCTCGACCTCGGTGTGCGGCACGCCGAGCGCCTCGATCATGTGCTTGGCGCTGGCCTCGCGTG
>DAMCRY010000089.1:0-7809 GCA_032115075.1 Massilia sp. | reverse complement strand
ACGGCGCGTCGAATGCCCGTCCGCGCCGCGCGCGCGGCAGGAATGCATTGAGATTGTCGTAGAAGCGGAAGGTGGCGGTCACCATGGTTTCGCCAGTATCGCGCCTTCGTCGAGCGGCTGCGCATACTGTCCGTGCATCAATTCCAGCGCATTCGGCACGGCCTCGAAGGCGGCCGTGTTGTCGAAGATGCACCAGCAGTCGCGTCCGGCCGCGGTCTGGCCCGCCAATGCCCGCCGCACCGATTCGACGTACTCGGGGGCGTAGCGCGAATAGTAGATGCGCGGCGTGCCGTGCAGGCGCACGTACAGCGTGTCCGCGCTGGTCGGCACGTGCGGCCCGGGCTGGCCGGCGGCCGGGTCGGCGACCACGCGCACCACACGGCTCTCGACCAGCAGTTCCGTGGCGGCCTCCGAGAACCAGCTCGGATGGCGGGCCTCGAAGGCGATGGTGCAGCCGAACAGGCCGTGCAGCTGGCGAAAGAGCGTCCGGGCCGGCTCGTCGACGAAGCCGAACTTCGGCGGCAGCTGCACCAGCAGGCAGCCGAGCTTGTCGCCGAGTTCCCCCGCCTCGCGCGCGAACTGGACCAGCTGCTGCTCGACGTTTTCCATGCGCGCATCGTGGGTCACCGCGCGCGGCACCTTGACGGAGAAGCGGAAGTCCTCCGGCACGCAGTCGGCCCACTTCGCATAGGTGGCGGGCTTGTGCGGACGATAGAAGGACGAATTGATTTCCACCGCCGGGAAGGTGGCGGCGTAGCGTTCGAGGTGGCTGCCCTCGGCCGGGAAGGCGGCGGCATCGGCTTTCGGCACGCTCCAGCCGGCGCAGCCGACCAGCAGGCGGCCGGACGATGCCGCCGAGGCGGTTGACGAGATGGCCGGCGAGGTCGTTTGCGTGGCGTGGTCGCTCATGGGTCTGGCAAATATGGCAATGCCCCGATTCTACGAAATGCCGCCGCCCGGCGGCGCATGGCTGCGCCCGCCCTTCCCTGCGTCGCGGCGGCCGCCGTCCTACAATATGCGCATGTTTCTATCACAAAGGAGAACCCGATGAGCGACCCGATCCACGTCGTCTGTCCGCAATGCGATGCGGTGAACCGCCTGGCCGCGAGCCGCCTGGGCGAAGCCCCGGTGTGCGGCAAGTGCGCGCAGCCGCTGTTCGCCGGCCGCCCGCTCGACGTCGACAGCGCGCGTTTCAGCAGGCACGTGTCGCGCAACGACATCCCGGTGCTGGTCGATTTCTGGGCCGAATGGTGCGGCCCCTGCAAGATGATGGCGCCGCACTTCCTGCAAGCCGCCCAGCGGCTCGAACCGGCGCTGCGCCTGCTGAAGGTGGACACCGAGCGCAGCCAGGACCTGTCGGCGCGCTTCGCCATCCGCAGCATCCCGACGCTGGCCCTGTTCCGCGGCGGACGCGAGATCGCGCGGCAGTCGGGGGCCATGGATGCGGGCCGGCTGGTCGCCTGGGTGCAGTCGCAGCTGGCCTGACGTGACGGACCGGTCTTGAAGAAACGGCATCGGGGCCCCACGTTGGCAAAACGGCAGCACTGACTGCTACAATCCGTCGCGTACCGGGCGTTCCCGGCTTTCCCACTGAGGAGAATACTGATGTCGCAAGACCTGGTCATGGATCGTGGAACCGAGAACGCGAAACAATTCGCCCGCATCCTGTACGTCGCGCACGCGCTGACCTTCCTGTTCTCGGCCGGCCTGCTGTCGATCCTGGTGCTGATCGTGAACTACGTCAAGCGTCCGGAGACCCAGGGCACCATCGTCTACTCGCACCACAGCTGGATGATCCGGTCGTTCTGGTGGTACCTGGTGTGGTCGATCGTCGCCTGGGTGCTGGCCGCCACCATCATCGGCATCCCGATCGCCGTGGTGGTCTGGGGGGTGGCGTGGCTGTGGGCGGCCTACCGCATCATCCGCGGCTTCCTCGACCTGAACAGCAACCGCGCGATGCCGGGCTGATGCCGCCGGGCGCATCGCCCGCCCATCCCGTCGCCACAAAAAAAGGGACGTTCGCAGCGATGCGAACGTCCCTTTCTACATGCGGGCACCCGGCAGGGTCGGCCCACAGGGCATGCGCTCGACGGCGCGGAGCATCCTACAAGCACCCGAGCGCCTGCTCCAGGTCGGCGATCAGGTCGTCCGTATCTTCCAGCCCGATATTGAAGCGTACCAGCACGCCCTGACCGGCCCACTGGCTGCGGATAGCCCGGATCCGGTACGGCATCACCAAGCTGTTCGGGCCGCCCCAGCTGTAGCCGAGGCCAAACAGGGCCAGCGCGTCGACGAAGCGGTCGGTCTGCTCTTCCGTATAGCGCGGGTCGAACAGCACCGAGAACAGGCCGCCGGCGCCCTTGAAATCGCGCTTCCAGTGCGCGTGGCCCGGGCAGTCCTCGAAGGCAGGGTGCAGCACCGTGGCGATTTCCGGCCGGGCCTTGAGCCAGGCCGCCACCTTGCGCGCGCCGGCGTCGTGCGCCTCGAAGCGCAGCTTCATGCTCGGCAGGCCGCGCATCACGAGATAGGCATCGTCCGCGCCCACGCCCAGGCCGAGACGCATGTGGGCCTGGGCCAGGCGCTCGTTGAGCGCCTCGTCGCGCGTGATGACCGCGCCCATCAGGAGGTCGGCGCCGCCCGACTGGTACTTGGTCAGCGCATGCATGACGATGTCCGCGCCGACGTCGAAGCCGCGCAGCGCCAGGCCGGCCGACCAGGTGTTGTCGAGCGCGACCGGCACACCCTTCTCCTTCGCGGCCCTGCAGATGGCCGGCAGGTCGGGCACTTCCATCGACACCGAGCCCGGCGCCTCGGTCCAGACCAGCTTCGTGTCCGGCTGGATCAGCTCCGCGATGCCTGCCCCGATCATCGGATCGTAGAAGCGCGCGCTGACGCCGAAATCCTGCGACAGCCAGCGTCCCAGTTCGCGGTTCGGGTTGTAGACGTTCTCGGGCAGCAGCACGTCGTCGCCGCTCTTCAGAAGCGCGAAGTTGATCATCGCGATCGCCGACAGGCCGGACGGCGCCAGCAGGCAGTGCGCGCCGCCCTCGATCGCGGCCAGGCGCGCTTCCAGCGTGAAGGTGGTCGGCGTGCCGTGCAGGCCGTAGGTGTAGGCGCTCTTGTCCTTCCACTGGCCCGAGCGCATCGCGGCGACGTTCTCGAACAGGACCGTGGACGCCCGGTGGATGCCGGGCGGGAAGGCGTCGAAGCCGCCCGGGGCCTCGTAGTCGCTGTGGATCAGGGAGGTCTGGACGGTCTTCTTCATGTTTCGCTTCTTTTTCGCCTGTTTTTTATCTGCTGTTCTTCAAGCCACGGTAGCCCACAGGTCGTGGGCGTCGGCCTTGGTGATCACCACGTCGATGAACTGGCCCACGGCCGGCTTGGCCTTGCCCGGCACCAGGGCGCGCTTGATGTGCACGACGCCGTCGATCTCCGGCGCGTCGGCGGCGGTGCGGCCGATGGCTTCTCTCGCGCCGACTTCGTCGACCAGCACGCGCATGGTCTTGCCGACCTTGGCCTGCATGCGCTTGAGCGAGATCTCTTCCTGCAGCAGCATCACGCGGGCGCGGCGTTCCTCGCGCACTTCTTCCGGCACCGGATTGTCCAGCAGGTTGGCGGTCGCGCCTTCGACCGGCGAGTAGGCGAAGCAGCCCAGGCGGTCGATCTGCGCCTCGCGCAGGAAGTCCAGCAGGTATTCGAACTCGGCCTCGGTCTCGCCCGGGAAGCCGGCGATGAAGGTCGAGCGGATGGTCAGGTCCGGGTTCATCCTGCGCCATGCCTGGATGCGGTCGAGGTTCTTCTCGCCGCTGGCGGGGCGCTTCATGCGCTTGAGGACGTCCGGGTGCGCGTGCTGCATCGGGATGTCGAGGTAAGGCAGCACGTGGCCGTCGCCCATCAGCGGAATCACCGCGTCGACGTGCGGGTACGGGTAGACGTAGTGCATGCGCACCCAGGCGCCGTACTGGCGCGCCAGCTTGCCGAGTTCTTCGGTGAGCTGGGTCATGTGGGTCTTGACCGGGCGGCCGTTCCAGAACCCAAGGCGGAACTTGACGTCGACGCCGTAGGCGCTGGTGTCCTGCGAAATCACCAGCAACTCCTTGACGCCGGCCTTGAACAGGTTGTCCGCTTCCTGCAGCACTTCGTGGATCGGGCGCGAGACCAGGTCGCCGCGCATCGACGGGATGATGCAGAAGCTGCAGCGGTGGTTGCAGCCTTCCGAGATCTTCAGGTAGGCGTAGTGCTTCGGGGTCAGCTTGACGCCGTGGTCCGGCACCAGGTCGATGAAGGGGTCGTGCGGTTTCGGCAGGTGCCGGTGCACCGACTCCATCACCTCGGTTACCGCGTGCGGACCGGTCACGGCCAGCACCTTCGGGTGCACCTTGGTGATGATGTCTTCTCCGTCCGCATCCTTCTTGGCGCCCAGGCAGCCGGTGACGATCACCTTGCCGTTCTCGGCCAGGGCCTCGCCGATCGCGTCCAGCGACTCCTGCACCGCGGCGTCGATGAAGCCGCAGGTGTTGACGATCACGAGGTCCGCGCCGTCGTAGGACTTGGCGGTCTGGTAGCCTTCCGCGCGCAGCTGGGTCAGGATCTGCTCGGAGTCGACCAGCGCCTTCGGGCAGCCGAGCGACACGAAGCCGACCTTGGGCGCAGCCACGCCTGGCGCCGGACTCGGGATGACGAGTTCGGGCGTCGCAGGGACGGCGGCAGCTGCGGTATTGGCGGGAACAGGAATACGACGGAGTTCGGTCATGGGCGGACGACAAGGAATCTGGGCAATCCGCGATTGTACCGTAAGCGGGTAGATGGGTGCTACCGGCTGGATGGATTGCCGGCCCGCGGCGAGCGAAGCGGGCCGGCTGGTGTCGCTAATGGGCGACTGGTTGCTTACTTGGTTGCTTACTTCTTATCGTTCGGCGGCGTCATCCCCGGGAAGGGAAAGGCGCCGAACATGGCCTTGCTCTGGTTCTGCATCTGCTCCTGCATCTGGAGGAACAGGTTCTTCGACTGGTCGATGTAGTTGTTCATCATGCCCTGCATCATCGGGCCCTGGACGTTCATGAACTGGGTCCACATTTCCGGGCTGAAGGGCTTGCCCTCCAGCGCGCCGGCGGCGTTGCTGGTGAACTTGTTCTGGATGTCGGTGAAAGCCTGGACGTTCTTTTCCAGGTAGGACCCCATCATCCCCTGCATGGCGTGGCCGTAGTAGCGGATGATCTGGGCCAGCACCGAGCTGGAGAACATCGGGACACCGTTGGCCTCCTCTTCCAGGATGATCTGGAGCAGGATGCTGCGGGTCAGGTCTTCGTTGGTCTTGGCGTCGACGACGGTGAACTCGTCGGCGTCGAGCACCAGCTGCTTCACGTCGGACAGGGTGATGTAGGAACTGGTCTGGGTGTCGTACAGACGGCGGTTCGGGTACTTCTTGATCAGGCGTTCGGCGTTCTTTTTCGCACTACTCATCTCGTGTCTCATCGTTGTACGCAGCGGCAGGGTCGCCATGCGCTATTTTTCTTGATTGATTACCAAAAAAACCGGCCCCAAGGGGCACTCCGCCTGACCGGTTGTTGCCTGACGGGACGGACAACTCACACCATACCACGACCCGCGCGCAGGTGCAGCAATTATTAGACTACAAACTTCCGTGGTGATTTTGCTATCACCGGGGAACCGGGTAGTCGCAGGGGGGGCGGTCCAGTGGACCGGACCGCGCTTCGTTGGCCGCGCGTCCAGCCAGGGCGAGCGCAGTCGCAACGCGTACTGGAGGCGAACGCGCGGACGGCGGAGCCGTCCACCCTGCGAATCAGTCCGCGCGAGCTTTGACGTAGCGGCCGGGCGCGGCCTCGATTGGCTGGTAGCGCGCGTTGCCGAAGGCGGCCGGGGCCGGCACCTCGGCGCCGCCGTTCCGGGCGAGGAACTTCGCCCACTCCGGCCACCAGCTGCCCTTCTGCTCGACCGCGCCGGCGAACCAGTCGGCGGCCGTCTTCGGGCGCGACTTGCCGTTCTTGTCGTTGGTCCAGTAGCTGCGCTTGTTCTTCGAGGCCGGATTGATCACGCCCGCGATGTGGCCGGAAGCGCCCAGCACGTAGCGGTTGGCCTTCGGGTTCTTCGGGTTGAGCAGGTTCATCGAGGCGAAGGCCGCTTCCCAGGGCACGATGTGGTCTTCCTTCGAACCGTACAGGAACACCGGGCAGTCGATCCTGCCCAGGTCCACCGGCACGCCGCAGACCGTGAGGGCGCCCGGCACCTTCAGCTTGTTCTCGAGATAGGTGTTGCGCAGGTACCAGCAGAACATCGGCCCCGGCAGGTTGGTGCTGTCGGCGTTCCAGTACAGCAGGTCGAAGGCCGGCGGTTCCTTGCCCTTCAGGTAGTTCTGCTGGACGTAGTTCCACACCAGGTCGTTCGGACGCAGGGCCGAGAAGGTGGTGGCCAGGTCGCGGCCCGGCATCAGGCCGCCCGAGGCGAGGGTCTGCTCGCGCAGCGCCACCTGGGCCTCGTCGACGAAGACTTCGAGCACGCCAGTGTCCTGGAAGTCGAGCAGGGTGGTCAGCAGCGACAGGCTGGCCGCCGGCTGTTGGCCGCGCGCCGCCAGCACGCTGAGGGCGGTGGCCGCGATGGTGCCGCCGACGCAGAAGCCGAACACATGGGTCTTGTCCTGGCCGCTAATCTCGCGCACCACCTCGATCGCCTTGATGGCGCCCGTCTCGACGTAGTCGTCCCAGGTGGTCGCGCCCAGCGAACGGTCGGGGTTGCGCCAGGAAACCATGAACACGGTATTGCCCTGCTCCACCACGTAGCGCACCAGGGAATTTTCCGGCTGCAGGTCGAGGATGTAGAACTTGTTGATGCAGGGCGGGATCATCAGGAGCGGCACCGCCTTCACGGTCGGCGTGCTCGGGGTGTACTGGATCAGCTGGAACAGCTCGTTCTCGAACACCACCTGGCCCGGCGTGGTGCCGACGTTGCGGCCGACCTCGAAGGCCGATTCGTCGGTCTGCGAGATGCGGCCCTTCTGCATGTCGGCCAGCAGGTTGGCCAGGCCCTTGGTCAGGCTTTCGCCCTTGGTCTCGATCATCTTCTTCTGGGCTTCCGGATTGGTCGCGAAGAAGTTGGCGGGCGACATGGCGTCGACCATCTGCTGGACGGCGAAGCGGATCTTCTGGCGCTCGCGCGGGCCGGCCTCGACCGCGTCGGCCAGGGCCAGCATGAATTCTGCGTTCAGCAGGTAGGACGCGGCCGAAAAGGCCGACATCGGGTGTTCGCGCCATTCGGACGAGGAGAAACGCTTGTCGTGCAGCTCCGGCAGCTTCCCGGCCATGAAGTCCTGCCACAGCTGGCCGGCCTTCCGGAGGTAGTCGTCGCGCAGGCTTTCCAGCTTCGCCGGGGCGATGCCGGCCCCGAAATCCTTCAGGATGCCCGCCAGCGGGTTGGCGCCGGCGGCCGGCGCCATGGTCGGCATCGTCATCCAGCCCTGCCAGACGCTCGGGTCGGTGAACTGGGTCATCCAGGAGGCGGCGAAGGCTTGGGGGTCAGGCATGTTCATGTCGGCATCCGTTGTTTAAAATCGGGAAACAAGTAAGAGACAAATCAGAAACGAGAACCTCGGGGAGAATAACGCATATGTGGATCGTCGCCGTCGCCTGGATTTACGTGGTCGCCCTCATGGCGGCGACCGAACCGACCATCGTGCACGGCCTGATGACGTTCCTGTTCTATTGCGCCCTGCCATTATCCATCGTTTTGTACATCACCGGGTCAAAACGGCGGCGCGCGCGGCGCGAAGCGCAGGCGCGGCGCAACGCGGCGGCA
>DAMCRY010000088.1:6551-11294 GCA_032115075.1 Massilia sp. | reverse complement strand
CAGCGGACGCTGGCCGCGCGCCGGCAGGTGGAGCTCGGTGCCGGCGCCAACCGCGTCGAACTGCCGCTGCGGGTCGACTACCCGCAGCGCTGGTTCCCGGCAGGCTACGGCGCCCAGCCCCTGTACCGCTACGAGCTCGAGGTCGGCGGCGGCGGGGCGACCCTTGCCAGGACGGCTGCGCGCACCGGCCTGCGCAGCGTCGAACTGCGCCGCGACCAGGACGGCAGGGGCAAGGCCTTTTACTTCGTCGTCAACGGCATCCCCGTCTTCGCCAAGGGCGTGAATACGATCCCCTTCGACATGTTCCAGCCGCGCGTCACGAAAGCGAAGCTGCGCCGCGTGCTGGAATCGGCGCGCGACGCCAACATGAACATGCTGCGCAGCTGGGGCGGCGGCTACTACGAGCACGACGACTTCTTCGAGCTGGCCGACGAGCTGGGCCTGCTGGTCTGGCAGGACTTCATGTTCGGCGGCGGCATGCAGCCGGCCTACGACGACGCCTTCCGCGCCAGTGTGGTCCACGAGGCACGCGACCAGGTGCGCCGCCTGCGCAACCACCCGAGCGTGGTGCTCTGGTGCGGCAACAACGAGGAAGAGATCGCCTGGAAGTACTGGGGGCACCGCAAGGCCTTGGTGGAAGCGGATCCGGCCTTCGCCGACCGCGTCTGGAAGGGCTATGTGCAGCTGTTCGGCGCCGACCTGCGCCAGGTGGTCGCGGAAGAGGGCGGCGGTATCGCCTACTGGTCCAGCTCGCCGGGCGACGACCTGGCCGAAGTGGCCAACACACCGGCCAGCGGCGACATGCACTATTGGGAAGTGTGGGGCAACCCGGCGCACCCGGTCACCAAATACCTGGAGATCACGCCGCGCTTCATGTCCGAGTACGGCCTGCAGGCATGGCCGGTGCAGCGCACCATCGACGCCTTCGCCAGGCCGGAAGAGCAGGGCATTGCCACGCCGGTGATCGAGGCGCACCAGAAATTCCTGGCCGGTAAGGGCAATGAACGCCTGATGAAGTACGTGAACGACGAATTCGGCCAGCCGGGCAACTTCGCCGACTTCGCCTGGCTGAGCCAGGTCATGCAGGCCGAGGGCATCGAGCTGGCCGCGCTGCACCACCGCGCCAGCCGCCCCTACACGATGGGTTCGCTCTACTGGCAGCTCAACGACGTGTGGCCGGGCGCGTCCTGGTCGAGCGTCGACTGGTTCGGGCGCTGGAAGGCGCTCCAGTTCCATGCGCGCCGCTTCTTTGCGCCGGTGGCGGTGGCCGCCCTGCGCGACGCGGGAGGGAAGACCTCGGTCAGCCTGCTGAACGACCGCACCGGGAAGGTGACGGGCGAGCTGCGCCTGCGCGTGATGAGCCTGGACGGCAAGGTGCTGCGCGACGAACGCAGGCCGGTCGCGCTGGCGCCGCTGTCGGCCACGCAGGTGGCGAGCTACCTGGACGCCGAATTGCTCGGCGGCGCCGATCCGGCGACGACCGTCGCCGTGTTCGAACTGCGGGCGGCAAACGAGCCGGCTGCGCGCCGCGTCGTGTACTTCAAGGCTGCCAAGGAGATGCGGTGGCCGGACGCCGGCCTGCGTGCGCAGCTGCGCCAGGCCGGCGACGGCTACGTGCTCGCGCTGCAGGCGGATCGGCTGGCGCGTGCCGTCTGGGTCGACTTCGGTGACCTCGACGCCGAGCTGGCCGACAATGCGCTGACCCTGCTGCCGGGCGAGACCGTTTCGCTGCGCGTGCGGTCGAAGGCGGGCCTGGCGCGCCTGCGCGGCGCCTTGCGTTTGCGCTCGCTGGCCGACGTACTGACATCCCGGTAGGACCGAACATGCACAGTGCATATGTTTACTAAACTGAGCTAAATTTTCCCTCGATCCCTCAGCCGTTGTTGACGCTCGCGACAGGCGGCTGATATAAGAACCGTCTATGAAAAGGCGCGCCGCAACATCGTTGCCCGACGCCTGAAAACGCGGCAATATGCGTTTATTAAAAACGATTGGAGACGCATCATGCACATGATCTCGCTGCATGACCTGTTGCAAGCCGGGATGTGCCGTCCGGAGGTGAGGCCATGAGCCAGGTCACCTTGCGCGATATCGCGGAGACCACCGGCCTGTCGATCGGGACGGTGTCGCGCGCGCTGAAGAACCAGGCCGGCATGACCGAGGCCACCCGCGACAAGGTGCGCGAGGCGGCGCTGCGCCTCGGCTACGATTTCGGCCAGCTCAAGAAGGGCCGGATCCGCCGCATCGCCTTCCTGCTGCACAGCCAGCACAACACCCTGTCTTCGAGCCCCTTCTTCTCGCCGGTGCTGCATGGCGCCGAGGAAGCCTGCCGGCGCGAAGGCGTGGCCCTGTCCTTCATCGCGGTCGGCCCGGCCGAGCCGGTGCTGGGCCAGATCCGCCTGCACCAGCCGGACGCCATCGTGTGCGCCGGCTTCTTCGAGCCGGAGGTGCTGACCGCCCTGCAGCAGGTCGGCAAGCCCATGGTGCTGGTCGACATGCACCGGCGCGGCTTCACCTCGGTCAATCCGGACAACCTGCGCGGCGGCTACCTGGCCACCCAGCACCTGCTGCGCACCGGCCGCAAGCGCATCGCCATGCTGTCCGGCTCGCTCGCCCACTACAGCATCCAGCAGCGCAACCGGGGCTTCCGCCAGGCCCTGTTCGACGCCAAGGTCCACGCCGACCCGGACCTGGAGGTGATCGTCCCGACCATGGGCGAGGGCGACGAAGCCGTGGCCGAAGCCATGCGCAGCCTGCTCAGCCTCCCGAAGCCGGCCGACGCGGTGTTCTGCTACAACGACAGCACCGCGCTGGCGGCCATGAAATTCTGCCTGGGCGAGGGCATGAAGGTGCCCTACGACATCGCCATCGTCGGTTTCGACGACATCGCCGCGGCGGCCGCCGCCATCCCCCCGCTCAGCACGATCCGCGTGGACAAGGAAGCGCTGGGACGGGCCGGGGTCGAGTTATTGCTCCACAAGCCAGACGAACAGCCATCCTACATCACCGTGCCAGTCGAAATGATCGTGCGCGAGAGCAGCTACGACGACTAAGCACACCAACCCGCCCACCACCTATGACCACTCTTCCGAACTTCCGCAGCCCGGCCGTGCTGCTCGACCATGCTCGCCACACCATGCGCTTCTACCACCCGCGCGCGATCGATCCCGCCGGCGGCATGTATCACTACTTCAAGGATGACGGCAGCGTCTACGACACGCGCCACCGCCACCTGGTGAGCAGCACACGCTTCGTGTTCACCTATGCGATGGCCTATCGCCACTTCCACGATCCGGCTTACCGCGAAGGTCTCGCGCATGCGGTGCGCTTCGTGCGCGAGGCGCACCGGGCCGCGGACGGCGACGGCTATGCCTGGATGCTGGACGGACGCGAGGTGGAGGACGGCACCCAGCACGCCTACGGCGAAGCCTTCGTGCTGCTGGCCTATGCGCATGCGGCGATGGCCGGCGTGGAAGAGGCGCGTCCCTGGATCGGCGAGGCCTTCGAACTGATGGAGCGCCGCTTCTGGAGCGAGGCCGACGGCCTGTATGCCGACGAAGCGAGCCGGGACTGGAGCACCCTGTCGACCTACCGCGGCCAGAACGCCAACATGCATTCGGTCGAGGCCCTGCTGGCCGCCCACCAGGCCACCGGCGAAGCGCGCTACCTCGAGCGCGCCTATACGGTCGCCTACAACATCACCCAGCGCCAGGCCGGGCGCTGCGGCGGCCTGATCTGGGAGCACTACGACGAACAGTGGCAGCCGGACTGGAAGTTCAACATCGACGACCCGGAAAACCTGTTCCGTCCCTGGGGCTACCAGCCGGGCCACTTCACCGAGTGGGCCAAGCTGCTCCTGCTGCTCGAAGCGCGCGCCGAAGGCCTGCTGGACAAGGACCTGGGCTGGCTGCTGCCGACCGCCGAGCGCCTGTTCAAGGTCGCGGTGGAGCAGGGCTGGGACAAGGAGCACGGCGGCCTGTGCTACTCGCTGGCCCCGACCCTGGAAATCTGCGACTGGCACAAGTACTTCTGGGTGCAGGCCGAGAGCGCGGCCGCCGCCGCCATGCTGGGCGAGCGCACCGGCAATGCCTATTACTGGGAATGGTACGACCGCATCTGGGCCTACAGCTGGACCCACATGGTCGACCACCAGCACGGTGCCTGGTACCGCATCCTCGACCGCGAGAACCGCAAGCTGAGCGATGAGAAGAGCCCAGCCGGCAAGGTCGATTACCACACCATGGGCGCCGTCTACGACATCGTGGCCGTGCTGCCGAAGGCGTGATCATGGACCACGCACCCGTGATGCTGTGCGCCGGCGAGGCGCTCACCGACATGATCGACCAGGGCGGCGACACCTGGGTCGCCCGCGTGGGCGGCTCGACCTGGAACGTGGCGCGCGCGCTGGCGGGCCTGGGCGAGAAGACGGCTTTCGCCGGCGCCATCAGCCAGGACCGCTTCGGCGACGCCCTGTGGGCCGCCAGCGAGGAAGTCGGCCTGGACCTGCGCCTGCTGCAGCGCGTGCCGCGCTCGCCGCTGCTGGCCATCGTCGAGAAAAGCGAGCCGCCGCACTACTTCTTCATCGGCGACGACAGCGCCGACCTGCACTTCGATCCGAGCGCGCTGCCGGCCGGCTGGTCGGGCGGCCTGCGCTGGGCCCACTTCGGCGGCATCAGCCTGGCGCGCCAGCCGCTGGCGTCCACGCTGGTGGCCCTGGCCAGGCAACTGAAAGCGCAGGGGGTG
>DAMCRY010000088.1:0-6369 GCA_032115075.1 Massilia sp. | reverse complement strand
CGACCTGCGCGGCCTGTTCCCGGGACTGGGCGTGGACGACGCGTTTGCCCGCCTGCGCGCCATGAATCCGGCGGCCCTGTGCCTGCTGACGCGCGGCGGCCAGGGCGCCAGCCTGTTCCGCTTCGAGGAACGCTGCCACGCGCTGGCGCCGAAGGTCGCCGTGGTGGACACGGTCGGCGCCGGCGACGCCAGCATCGCCGGCCTGCTGCACAGCCTGTCGCGCCAGCCGGGCCGCAGCCTGCAATCCCACCTGCACGCCGCGCTGGCTGCCGGTTCCGCCGCCTGCCTGCAGGCCGGCGCCACCCCGCCGCTTCCGGCGGCCATGCACCAATTGTTCGAACTGCTCGAAGGAGAGGTATCGTAATGAATCGTCACCGCGTTTGTTTCAACTTCGCTCCCCCTCAGGTCGCCCTGCGCGGCCTGCAGGTCGCCCTGCTGGCCTGCGTGCTGCCGCTGTCCGCGCACCACGCCATCGCCGCCGCCAACCTGCCGGCCGGCAGTATGCCGGTCAACACCTTCATCGGCACCCAGGACGAAGGCAATACCTTCCCCGGCGCCTCGGCGCCCTTCGGCATGATCCAGGTCAGCCCGATCGCCGACCACTACGCCGGCTACCGCTACACCGACAAGCGCATCCGCGGTTTCGGCCACTCCTTCGTGTCCGGCGCCGGCTGCTGGGAGCAGGGCGGCCAGTTGTCTGTGCTGCCGGTTACCGGCCGCATCGGGCCGGGCGGCGACTTCGACACCGCCAAGCCGGGCAGCTTCGACCACAAGAAGTACGCGGCCGAATACACCCATGACGGCGAGGTCGGCCAGGCCGGCTACTACAAGGTCAAGCTGACCAGCTACGGCGGCATCACCGCCGAGTCGACCGCGCTGACCCGCGCCGCCGCCGAGCGCTACACCTTCGCGCCCAACGTCGCCACCGGCCACGTGCTGCTCAACCTGAACCAGGCCAACGAGCGCCACTCCGTCATCGGCAGCCAGGTGAAGATCGTCGACGACCGCAGCGTCGAAGGCCAGATCGTCACCAAGAGCTTCTGCGGCGGCGCCAAGTACACCACCTGGTTCCGCATCACCTTCGACCAGCCCTTCGTCGCGAAAGGCATCTGGGACGACCGCGGCGGCTGGCCCGGCGTGGACGGTCCCAGCCAGCAAGGCGAGGCCAAGCCGCACGGCGTCTGGCTGAGCTTCGACCTGAAGAACGGCAAGTCGGTCACCGCCGTCAGCGCGATCTCGCACGTCGACCAGGAAGGCGCGCGTATCAACCTGAAGGCCGACGGCATGGCGAACGGCCAGCCGGTCACCTTCGACGCGATGAAGGCCAAGTCGCAGGCCGCGTGGCAGCGCGAGCTGGCCAGCGTGCGCATCGACGGCGGCAGCACCGATGACCGCACCGTGTTCTACACCGCGCTCTACCACGTCCTGCTGCAGCCGATGACGGGCAACGACGCCGACGGCCGCTACCGCGGCTACGACGACAAGATCCACACCGCGAAGGACTGGACCTACTACGAGTACTTCTCGCTGTGGGACACCTACCGGGCCCAGAACCAGATGATCGCCCTGCTGCGTCCCGAGCGCGCGCGCGACATCGCCAACTCGGTCCTGACCATCCGCGAACAGGGCGGCTGGCTGCCGCGCTGGGGCTACGCCAACTTCGAGACCAACATCATGACCGGCGACCCGGTCACCCCCTTCCTGGTCGACCTGTGGCGCTACGGCGCGCTGAAGGGCCGCGAGGAGCAGGCCTACACCGCGCTGCGCGAGAACGCCTTCGGCGTGCCGGCCTTCGGTATCCGCCCGCAGGGCCGCGCCGGCAACCCGAGCTACCTGCGCCAGGGCTTCGTCCAGTACGACCGCAGCTTCATCTCGAAGGGCATGGACACCGACCCGCACCACGGCGGCTCGGCGACCCTGGAATACGCGCTGGCCGACGGCTCGCTGGCGCTGATGGCCAAGGCCCTCGGCAAGACGGAAGACGCGCAGGTGCTGGCGCAGCGCGCCCTGAACTGGAAGAAGGTCTGGGACCCGACCGTGGTCGACGCCCCGACCGGCCAGAAGGGCTTCCCACGCCCGCGCCTGGAAGACGGCAGCTGGTTCGCGGACGTCGGCAGCGGCTTCGACCCGCGCGGCGACCACGGCTTCCATGAAGGCACCGCCTGGCAGTACCAGTGGCTGGTGCAGCAGGACGTGCCGGGCCTGGCCGCGGCCATGGGCGGCGCCGGGCAGGCCCTGGGCCGCCTCGACCAGTTCTTCGACTACGACGCCCTGGTGGCCGACCCGGCCGCGGTGCGCAAGTCCTGGGTGGTGGGACCGTACAGCTACTACGCCCAGTTCCGCTACAACCCGAACAACGAGCCCGACCTGCACGCGCCCTGGATGTACACGCTGATGGGCCAGCCGTGGAAGACCGCCACCGTGCTGCGCGCGGCCGAGACCCTGTTCACCAACGGCGCCGGCGGCGTGACCGGCAACGACGACCTGGGCACGATGTCGGCCTGGTACCTGTTCAGCGCGCTGGGCATCTACCCCGACATGCCGGGCAGCGGCCGCTTCCTGCTGCACGCGCCGCGCTTCGCCCGCGCCGAGATCGACCTGCCGCAAGGCCGCACCCTGCGCATCGAGGCGCCGGGCGCCAAGCCGGGCGAGCGCCGCTTCGTGAAGTCGGTGAACTGGGCCGGCAAGCCGGTCTCGCGTGTGTGGCTGGACTGGGAACAGCTGCAGAACGCCGGCACCCTGAAGTACCAGCTGGCGACCCAGCCGGATACCAAGGGCTGGGGTACCAAAGCCAGGGACCTGCCGAATCCGCCGGCGGGCATCGCGCAGTAATCGTTAGCCGAAAGACCGTCGCCCCGGCGCAGGCCGGGGCCCAATTTTTGCCTGCAAACCGACCGGGGCCCAAGTTCTGCGTGCCTTATCGAGACGCTTGACCTGGACCCCGGCCTTCGCCGGGGCGGCGTGCGGAGGCTAGCTTGTCATGCCGCCGCACATTCAAAACAATCAGGAGACCTCACATGGCAAACATTCCACAAGCGACGACGACGGCGGTGCCGCAAGCCGGCGCGCAGTCGGGCACCACGGGCCCGCTCGTCATCATCACCATCCTGTTCTTCATGTGGGGTCTGCTGACTGCCCTGAACGACGTCCTGATCCCGCACCTGAAGGAGCTGTACACGCTCAGCTACGTGCAGGCGATGATGGTCCAGTTCTGCTTCTTCGGCGCCTATGCCATCGTGTCGCTGCCGGCCGGCGCGCTGATCAAGCGTATCGGCTACCAGAACGGCGCCGTCGCCGGCCTGGTGGTCGCGGCTCTCGGCTGCGCGCTGTTCTACCCGGCGGCGAACAGCGGCTACGCCCTGTTCCTGTTCGGCTTCTTCGTGCTGGCCGCCGGCATCACCATCCTGCAGGTGGCGGCCAATCCTTTTGTCACGGTACTCGGTGACGCCCGAGGCGCCTCGAGCCGCCTGACGCTCACCCAGGCCTTCAACTCGCTGGGCACGACCGTCGCGCCGGCCCTGGGCGGCATCCTGATCCTCTCGGGCAGCGTGATGGGCGTGGAGGAACTGGCCAGGCTGCCGGCCGTCGAACAGGCCGCCTACCGCGCGGCCCAGGCGGCCAGCGTGCAGGGACCTTACCTGGTGCTGGCCGGCACGCTGCTGGTGCTGGCCGTGCTGTTCGCCCTCGTGCGCCTGCCGAAGATCGTCCATACCGACGACGGCGTCGCCGAAGCCGGCGTGGCGGCCAAGGGTTCCGTGATGGCCCATCGCCACCTGGTGCTGGGCACCATCGGCATCTTCGTCTATGTCGGCGCGGAGGTCAGCATCGGCAGCTTCCTGATCAACTTCTTCGCCGAGCCGCACATCGCCGGCCTGTCGCACGCGAGCGCGGCCCACTACGTGAGCTTCTACTGGGGCGGCGCCATGATCGGCCGCTTCATCGGTTTTGCCGCCATGCGCTTCGTCAGCCCGGGCAAGGCGCTGGCCTTCAACTCCGCGGCCTCGATCGCGCTCATCCTGCTCGCCGTGTTCGGCCAGGGCGCCGTCGCCATGTGGGCGATCATCGGCGTGGGCCTGTTCAACTCGATCATGTTTCCAACGATCTTCAGCATGGCGCTGTTCAAGCTGGGCAAGTTCACCGGCCAGGCTTCGGGCATCCTGTGCATGGCCATCGTCGGCGGCGCCATCGTGCCCTTCGTACAGGGCATGTTCGCGGACACCATGAGCGTGCAGTCGTCCTTCCTGGTGCCGGCGGCCTGCTACGCCTTCATCCTGTATTTTGGCCTGAAGTACGCGAACCTGTACGACAAGGGCGCGAAGATCTGATGTAGTCAACAAGGAGCATCCGCGATGCGGTCCACCCTGCGCTGGTCTACCAGTCGAATCCCCGTCGCGGCCTGCTCCGCACTCGTCCTGCTGCTCTCCGCCCTGCCGGCCGGCGCCGCCCTGCGCAGCGTTGGCAAGGTGGAGGAGAGCCGCCAGGTCGATGACGGCCTCGAACTGAAGCTCTCCAGCGGCGCGCGGGTGCGCGTCGCTTTCACCACGCCCGACGTCGTGCGCGTGCGCATGAACCCCGGCGGCCGCTTCGACGCGGACGTCTCCTACGCCATCGAAGGCGCTCCACCGCGTGCGAAGGCCGTGCTGACGAAGGGGCGCGCTACGTCCGAGCTGCGCTCCGCGAACGGCACCCGCGTCGTCGTCAAACACGCCCCCGAACTGGCGATCTCCATCTTCGACAGCAGCGGCCGGCTGGTGGTCGCCGACGACCCCTCGCGCCCCATGGCCTTCAATGCCCGGGACGGCGCCATCGAAACCTCGATGCGCCGCGACGACTACGAGCTCTACTACGGCTTCGGCGAAAAGACCTTCCCGCTGTCGCGCCACCAGCAGGCCATGGTGATGTGGAACGCGGACGTGCCGGACTACCCGGCCGGCCACGATCCTTCCTACCAGGCGATTCCCTTCTTCATCGCCCTGCATGAGGGCAGGAGCTATGGCCTGTTCTTCAACAATACCTGGCGCAGCTGGTTCGACATGGGCAAGCTCGATCCGCACCGCTACAGCTTCGGCGCCAAGGGCGGCGAGCTGGATTACTACGTCTTCACGGGTGGCGAGGAGCGCTCGCCGGCAGGTGTCCTGCGCGACTACACGGCGCTGACCGGACGCGGCGCCCTGCCGCCGCTGTGGGCGCTGGGCTACCACCAGTCCCGCTGGTCCTACATGAACCAGGAAAAGGTGCTCGACATCGCGCGCGAGTTCCGCCAGCGCCGCATCCCGGCCGACGTGCTCTACCTCGACATCGACCACATGGATGGCTTCCGGGTCTTCACCTGGAACCAG
Source organism: Massilia sp. (assembly GCA_032115075.1). Taxonomy (GTDB): domain Bacteria; phylum Pseudomonadota; class Gammaproteobacteria; order Burkholderiales; family Burkholderiaceae_D; genus Telluria. The sequence continues at coordinate 1,030 of DAMCRY010000088.1, read as the reverse complement.
AAGACCTTCCCGGAACCGAAGAAGATGCTGGACAGCCTGCACGAGCAGGGCTTCCGCGCCGTGACCATCGTCGACCCGGGTATCAAGCTGGATCCGGACTTCCCGGTCTACCAGAGCGGCCGGGCAGGAGGGCATTACGTGCGCAAGCCCGACGGCAGCGAACTGCACGAGAAAGTCTGGCCCGGCATCTGCGCCTTCCCGGATTTCACGTCCAGCGCGGCGCGCGCCTGGTTCGGCAGCCTGTATCGATCCGCCCTCGACCTCGGCGTCGACGGCTTCTGGAACGACATGAACGAACCGGGCGTCTTCCCGCCGGACGACTTCAAGGGACCCGAGATACCCCTCGGCCCGCACCGCACCCTCCCGCTGGACGCGCGCCACGACGGCGACGGCCGCCCTGGCAGCCACGCGCAGTACCACAACGTCTACGGCATGCAGATGGCGCGCGCGAGCTTCGAGGGCTTGCGCAAGCTCCGACCCGGGAAGCGCCCCATGGTGCTCACGCGCGCCGGTTTCGCCGGCGTGCAACGCTATGCTGCGGTCTGGACCGGGGACAATTCGCCGACCTGGGAGAGTCTGGGACTCACCATTCCTATGCTTGCCAACCTGTCGGTGTCGGGCGTGCCGTTTGTTGGCGCCGACGTGGGCGGCTTCATGGGCAGCCCGAGCGCCGAGCTGCACGCGCGCTGGATGCAGGCCGCCAGCCTGACGCCCTACTTCCGGACGCACTCCAACGACGTCTCCGCGCCGCGCGAGCCCTGGGCCTTCGGTCCGGAGTACGAACGCATCAACCGCGCCGCCATCGAGCTGCGCTACCAGCTGCTGCCCTACCTGTACACGCTGTTCGAGGAAAACGAACGCACGGGTGCGCCGCCAATGCGTCCGCTGTGGTTCGACTATCCGGGCGACGCGCGCGCCAGTCTGGTCGACGACCAGTTCCTGCTGGGTGCGGACCTGCTGGTGGCGCCGGTCCTGAAGGAAGGGCAGGTGAGCCGCGAAGTCTACTTCCCGAAAGGCAGCGACTGGATCG
>DAMCRY010000087.1:624-11440 GCA_032115075.1 Massilia sp. | reverse complement strand
CGCGTTCGCTCACCGCGTCGTCCGCCGCATCGAGCTGCGCCAGGATGCGCAGCGCATCCTCGTGGTAGCCGCGGCCCGCCTCGCTCAGGGTGACGCTGCGGGTCGAGCGGTTCAGCAGCGCCACGCCGAGGCGCCCTTCGAGCGCGTCGATCACGCGGGTGACCGAGGACGTGGCGACGCCGAGCTGGCGCGCGGCCGCGGAGAATCCGCCGCAGGCGACGACGGTGCAGAAGGTCTTGAGTTCGGCGAAACGGTCCATGGAGTCCTTGCGGGATGCTGGCAGCCCATCTTTTCATATGACGCTCGCCGTGGCAAGGCGGATGCCGCGGACCGCGCAAGGAAAAAAGCCCGCGCAAGCGCGGGCCGAAGGTCACACCAGAGAATGCTCAGAACTTGTAGCGCAGGCCGGCCAGGAACTCGCGGCCGGTGACGTTGTTCACCACCACGCTGTTGCGGGCGCGGCTGATGAACTGGTCGTTCGGCTCGTTGGTCAGGTTGACGCCTTCCAGCGTGAACTCGAGGTGCTCGTTCCACTTGTACGAGAGCGACACGTCCACGTTGAAGGTCTCGTTCTTGCCTTCGACGTCGTTGTTGTTCTGGCCCGGCACGCGGGTCAGGAAGGACGAACGCTTGGCGCCCGAGACGCGCGCGCTGAACTTGCCGTCGTCGTAGTACAGGGTCGCGTTCCACGACTTCGGCGACAGGTTCAGCAGGTCGTCGACGATGCGTTCGTTGCTGGTCGCCGATACCGCGTATTCGATCTTCGAGCTGACCTTGGTGTAGTTCAGCACCGTGCCGAAGTTCCTGCCCCAGCCCGGCAGGAAGGTGAAGGGCTGCTGGTAGTTGATCTCGACGCCCTTCAGCTTGCCGCCGTCGGTGTTGATCGGGGCGGTCACCGCGAACTCTTCCTCGCCGGTGAAGTTCGCCGGCAGCAGCGACAGCGGCAGGCCGGTCGCGCGGAACGGCATCTGGTTGCGCAGCGACTGGATGTAGGTGTCGATGTTCTTCTGGAACAGGCCCACGCCGACGAAGGCGTTCTTGCCGAAGTAGTACTCGAAGCTCGAGTCGAAGGTCTTGGCGCGGAAAGGCTTGAGCAGCGGGTTGCCGGTGTTGATGGTCAGCGTGCCGGTGGTCGAGATGGTGCCGCCGGGCGACAGGAAGCCCAGTTGCGGACGGGTCATCACCTTGGCCGCGCCGAAGCGCACGATGAAGTCCTGGGTCAGGTTGGCCGCGACGTTAAACGAGGGCAGGGTATCGGTATAGTCGTGGTTGACCTTCACCGCGGTGCCGCCGCCCAGCGCCTGGTAGCCGATCGCTTCCAGCTCGGTCTTCACGTAGCGCACGCCGACGTTGCCGCGCACCGGGATGTCCCACAGGTCGTACTTGAATTCGCCCATCAGGTAGAAGCCGTCGTCGCGTTCGGTGACGGTGCGGTTGTTGCCGCGCGCGTTGCCGTTGGTGATCGAGGACAGGGTGAAGTCGCCGGGACCGCCGGCGGGACCGGCCTTGATGCAGTTGCAGTAGATATCGTAGGCGGCCGCGATGGCGGACAGGTTCGGGATCAGCCAGCCGCTCACGTTGCCCTGGCCGAAACCGGTCAGGGTCGAGGTCAGGTTCGCGCTGCCCGCGGGCGGGGCGAACATCGTGTCGTTCTGGTTCACGCGGCGGAACTCGTAGGTGTCCGACTCGTACTTCTTGCGGTTGACGCCGCCCTTGAAGGTCAGCTTGTCGTTCGCTTCCCAGGCCAGGTCGAACTGGGCCACGTCGTTGACGTTGGTCGCGCCCTGCGGACGGATGCGGATCTCGCTGGTGGTGGTGTTGGCCACCGTGGTCGGCTGGGCGCCGCTCGTCGCCTGCGGGACGCCGATGATGCCCAGCGGCCCGTTGGCCGACATCGGATCGAAGGGGTAGCCGATGATGGCGGCGCGGGCATCCTGGCGGAAGTCGAGGGTGTAGCCGTTGACGTTCAGGGCGTCCAGCGTGACCGTGGTCTGGACCGGGTTGCGGAACTTCGAGTTGGCGCGGCCGACCTTGGCGCTCATGCTCCAGTTGTCGTTGATCTTGTGTTCCAGCGTCAGGGTCGGCTGGGTGAAGGTCGTATTCAGCTCGTCGAAGCGCGATTCCGACCGGATGTCGACGCCGTTGTACTTGCCGTACAGGAGGGCGCCGTTGGGCGCGTACTGCGCCTCGACCACGCTGATCTGCGGCTTGCCGCCCTGGCTGGCGCTGCGGCTGAAGGAGATCGCTTCCAGGAAGTCTTCCTGGCGGGTGGCCTCCAGCTTCGAGTACAGCATATCGAAGGTGAGCAGGGTGCCGCGTTGCGGGCGCCATTGCACCGAGGCCGTCAGGCCCAGGCGGTCCTGGTCGTGGGTCAGGCGGCCGTAGCGCGGCAGGCGCGGGTGGAAGTTGTTCGGGTTGCTGGCCGCGTTGTAGGCGTCCGTGGCCGCCTGCGAGGCCGGCAGGCGCGGCACGCCCTGGGCCGCCGGGCCGCAGGTGGTGGCGGTGGAGTTCGACGGATTCGCCGTCACGCCCTGCGGCGCGCACCAGCCGCCCGAGGAGGGGCCGTTGTCCCAGCGGACCGTGCTGAAGCCGTCTTCCAGCACGCGGCGCTTGGAGAAGGCGCCCGAGACCAGCACGCCCAGGGTGCGGTCCATGAAGGTGTTCGACAGCATGAAGGCGACGCGCGGGTCGACCTTTTCCGAGCCGTCGTTGTACTTGCCCTTGGCCGCGATGGTGGCGTTGAAGCCGCGCAGGTCGAAGGGGCGCAGCGTCTGCAGGTCGACGGTGGCGCCGAGCGAGCCTTCGTCGACGTCGGCCGAGGAGCTTTTGCGCACCGTGAGGGAGCTGAACAGCTCGGAGGCGAACACGTTGAAGTCGAAGCCGCGGCCGCGGTTGGTGCCGCCCGAGCTGTCGGTGCCGCCGGTGGTGGCGAGACCCTCGATGCCGTTGATGCGCACGCGCGTGAAGTCCTGGCCCAGGCCGCGCACCGTGATGTTGCGGCCTTCGCCGGCGTCGCGGTCGATCACCACGCCCGGCACGCGCTGCAGCGACTCGGCCAGGTTCGTGTCCGGGAACTTGCCCATGTCCTCGGCCTTGATGACGTCGACGATGCCGTTGTCCTGGCGCTTGGCGTTCAGGGCGCTCTCGAGCGAGGCGCGCAGGCCGGTCACCTGGACCGTCTGCATCTGCTGCGGCGCGTCGACGTTCTGCGCGAAGGCGGCGCCGACGGAAAGGGAGGAAACCGAGGCCGTGCCGAGCAGGCACAGGGTGAGCTTGCGCAAAGCTGCACGTTGCGAACGTTTTTTCATGCTGTCTCCATGCGTTTTTATTGAAGCGGCTGTATTTATCTGGTCAGTCCGGTTTCCGGATTCTAAGATAAAAATTGCCGTTTTGGTCAGACCACTCCAAAATAAAACCATGGATTGGTCTGACCTGCGCAGGAGTGAGCGCAGCGGCTACGACTTAGGAGAGAGACGTGTCGTAGCGCTTGCCGCCGATGGTGACGTTGGCGAGGGTAATGTCCCTGGTGTTGTGGAGGAACCAGGGCTGGGCGCCGTTCTTCGGCGTGCCGAAGTCGGAATCGCTGATGCGCACGCGGGTGATCGGCGGGATGGCCGCGCCGGCGGGGCCGTTGTAGCTCGACGCCACTGGCCCCAGCAGCACGAAGGCCTGGTAGCAGGAGAAGCGGCCTTCTTTCGTCTCGACGTCGCGCGTGCGCACGCCGCGGATGTCGATGTCCGAGACCTGCGGCGGGCGGGTGCGCACCGCGTCGTCGCCCGGCGTGTAGTCGCAATCGATGGTGACGATCGCGCCGGCCGTGGAGGCCACCGGCTGCGTCAGTTCCTTCGCGCCCGGCAGCGGCTTGTACCAGCCCGGCGCGATCTGCACCCCGTTCGGGATGGTCACGTCGCGCACGTACAGGTGGCGCAGGAAGCCGCCGCGGTTCATGTTGGTCTTCAGGCGGATCGCCGTGTTCAGTGGATCCCTGGCCCAGTGGACGTTGCGGAACTCGAGGTCGCGCGCGTACACGTGCTCGATGCCGCCGGCCATTTCGCTGCCCAGGGTCACGCCGCCGTGGCCGCTGTTCATGATGCAGCGCTGGATCACGATGTTGCGGGTCGGGCCGTGCTGGGTATCGAGGTTCTTCCCGGCCTTGATCGCGATGCAGTCGTCGCCGTTGTTGAAGGTGCAGTCCTCGACCAGCACGCCGTCGCAGGCTTCCGGGTCGAAGCCGTCGCTGTTCGGGCCGAGGCTTTCCATGTTCACGCCGCGGATTACCAGGTCGCGGCAGTTCACCGGGTGGTGCAGCCAGAACGGCGCCGCGTTCACCTGGTAGCCCTGCATCAGGACCCGGGTGCAGCCGATGAATTCGATCATGCAGGGCCGCAGGAAGTGGCCGCGGCCGAACACGCGCTTCCCGACCGGCACGCCGGCTTCCGACAGGGCGGGAAGGTAGCGCGAGTCCATCTGCCAGCGGCCGCCTTCGCCCTCGATCAGGGCGCGCTGCTGCGCCGGCACGCCCGGCGCCACCTTCTCGAGCGAAGCATTGCGCGGATTCGCGGCGATCTCGGTGCGGATGCGCGCCGGCGTGCCGCGGCCCTTCCAGTCCCACCAGCACTCGTCCGGCTTGTCCTCGAAGGGCACGCCGCCCTGGCCGTTCAGGATGCTGGTCCAGTCGGCGCCGGTCAGCGCGATATTGGTCTGGTTGTAGGCGTAGACCATCGGCGAATAGTTCAGGCAGTCGTTGCCTTGCCAGCGCGACAGGGTCAGCTTGCCGTTGGCGCCGCAATCGAACTCGCCATGGCGCGCGTAGTGCTCCGGGTTGGCGGAGAAGTGTACGCGCGCGCCGGCGGCCAGGTGCACGTGCACGTTCGACAGCAGCACGATCGGGCCGGCGCAGTACCAGTCGCCGGCCGGGATCACGACCCGTCCGCCGCCCTTGGCGTGGCAGGCCGCGATCGCCGCCGCGATGGCGGGGTAGGCGTCGGGAGAATCAGGGGCCGGCGTGCGCAGCGTACCGTTCACCAGCGACGCGGTCTGTCCTTTGGTCTCGACCATGGTGCAGGGCTTCGCGCCATGGCTCGTGATCTGGAAGTCTTCTTCGCGGAAGCGCTGCGGCGTGGCGAAGCGCGCGACGATGTCGTCGGCGCGCTGCCACGGATCGGCAGCGCCGGTGCCGGTGGATTGGGTGGCGCAGCCCGCGCCGCCCAGCAGGAGGCCGGCGGCGGGAACGGTACGCAGGATGGCGCGGCGGCGGGGCTGGAAACGCATCTCTTCGCTCCCTTTCATTGCTGGCGCGCGAGCGTCACGCGCACCGGATTGCCGGCGCGGACGGCGACTTCCTGGGTGTACTTCTGCCACTGCGCCAGCGTGGTGATCTCGCCGGCGCGGCTCCAGGCGCCGCCGACGTAGTAGCGCAGCGGCTTGCCGGCGCTGGCCTTGGCCAGGATCAGCTCGTTCAGGTTGTCCTGGGCGAAGCCTTCCGCGCCGGGAATCACGACGGCGGTCCCGAAGGCGTCGTTGCTCTTCTGCTCGACCCACTGCAGCAGCACTGCGCCTTCGCGCTTGACGGCGATGGTCGGGTCCTGGTTCTTGTCGCTCGGGTTCTTGTTCAGGCCGACCGCCACGGTGATCGGCTCGTTGCCCTCGTACTGGAAGGTACTGTCGATGCGGTCCAGGTAGTGGCCGGCGTCGACGGTGAAGCGCTTGACCTCGCTGACCTGCTTGCCGGCCGCGTCCCAGGCGGCGTAGTGCAGTTCGAAGATCGCGCGCACCGGGCCGTTGGCCAGCACCTTCCACGAGGCGTAGTTCACGCCCGTGTAGAGCTGCCTGCCGTCCCACACGCCGGTGCCGCCGGCGCCGCGCGACTTGCCGACGTTGTACATGTCCATGCCCTCGCCCTCGTCCTTGTGGTAGTGGTCATGGCCCTTGTTGTACCAGCGGTCGACGATCGGATACGGCACGCGCTTGAACCACAGGTCCAGGCCACTGGTGACCAGCACCTCCTTCTTCATGCCTTCCGGCGAGGGCGCGGCCAGCGCCGGGCCGTAGGTGCGGTGGGCGATCTTGTCGTTCTCCCAGGCGAAGTCGTCGAGGCGCTCCGGCACGTATCTGGCAAACGCCTTGGTCGGGAACACCGGCGCCACGGTGTCGATCTTCTCGACCGTGAAGCTGGCGCTCTTCTCGCCGGCGGCGAAGTCGTGCTGGAAAATCAGCTCGCCATAGGCGGCGCCGACGCCCTTCGGATCCTTGGCCAGCGGCGCCACGTTGGTCACCTGGTAGGGCAGCACGTTGCCCTTGGCGTCCTTCACGGCGATCTTCTGGATCAGGGCGCCCGGCAGGGCGGCGTTGACGTCGCTCCAGGGAATGGTGATGGTTTCCGAAGGGCGTGCGATGGACAGGTCGTGCTGGACGGTGACGGCCAGGCGCTCGGCGGCATAGGCCGGGAGCGCGGAGGAGAGTGCAGCTGCAAGGATCAGTCGTTTCATTGTCGATCGCCTCTATCAGTGGTGTTCGCGGTAGTCGGTCTTGCCCCCTTTGGGCATGTAATGATACGTACGGACCTTGTGCTGGACCTCGAACGCCGGGTTCTTGATCAGCTTGATGATCTCGGCGCCGGCGAGCAGCATCGGGCCGTAGCCGTGCAGCGCGTGCACGCTGGTCGGGCGGTTGTAGTAATAGACCATGTCGCCGGCCAGCGTGGTGCCCACGCAGGTGCCTTCGACTTCGCCCTTGGCGGTGATGCGGGTGGTCAGGCCCGCCCAGCCGGCCTGCGCGATCGAGCCGTAGGTGGTGGGGCTGATCCAGCCCTGGTTCACGGCGTGCGCGATCACGTAGGTGAAGATGGCGCTGGCCGAGGTCTCCAGATACGAGTCGTTCCGGTCGATCATCTGGTGCCACAGGCCGGTGCCGGACTGCAGTTCGGCGATGCCCTTGATCGATGCGCGCAGCTGGTTCAGCACCTTCTCGTAGCCCGGGTGGTCCTTGGGCAGCACGTCGAGCAGGTCGGACATGGCCAGCACCGCCCAGCCGTTGGCGCGCGCCCAGTAGAAGCGCGGCGCGTCCGGGTGGTTGGCGTGCCAGCCGTGGGTGTACAGGCCGAGCTGCGGGTTGAACATGCGGCCGGTCATGCCCATCACGTTGTTGACGGCGTCGTCGAAGTGCTTGCGGTCGCCGGTCAGGCGGCCCATCTCGGCCAGCGCCGGGATGCTCATGTACATGTCGTCGGCCCACAGCGAGACTTCCTGCGGACGCTTGCGCGCCATGGTGCCGTCTTCCAGGCGGAACTGCTTGTTGATCACCCAGTCGCTGCAGGCGTCGATCATGGGCTTCAGGTCCGGGCCGACCTTCTTCAGGCGCGCGCGGATCAGGGCCGCGCACATGGAGCCGGAATCGTCCAGCGAGCGCGGATCGAGGAAGCGGGAGAAGCTGTTCGCGCGCTCGAGGTGGAACTTCTGTTCCTGGGCGCGGAAGTAGGGGAGGGTCTGGGAGAAGAACTGGAAGTGGCGCTGGGTCATCGCCGTGAAGCCCTGGTCGCCGGTGGCTTCGGCGGCCTTCAGCAGGCCCGAGTGGACCACGCCCATTTCGTAGACCTGGATCCCGTAGTCGCCCGCGCTGGGCTCGAAGATCGCGTCCGCGTTCGGGGTCTTGAGGTCGAAGATCTGGTCGCCGGTCTTCTTGTTGATGATACGGGTCGGCGTGGCGCTGTCCATGTAGGCGCGGATCGACTTGAGCTGGGCGGTGACTTCGGCCACCTGCGGCATCTTGTAGGGTACCGGGTAGGTGCCTTCGGCCGGGTCCTTCAGGTTCCTGTTGTCGGGATTGCGGTACTGGCCGCCCTGGGCCAGGGCGGGGCCGCAAGCGAGTGCGCAGCCTAAAAGGGTGGCGAGCGAAGCTGCCAGCAAGGTCGTCTTCATGTGTCTCCAGTCGGCGTGTTGTCTATATAGTGCAACTTATTGGTCAGGCCATTCTAATTTGGTCAGGCCAAATTCGCAAGGTGGACTAGCCACCTTCCGAAGTTGTATGGCATACTGATCGGGAACCTACCGACCAAGGCACCAACCATCATGAACACCCACCTTCCACGCACCATCCGCATGCAGGCCAGCGACAACGTCGCCATCGTCGTCAACGACGGCGGGCTGCCCGCGGGCACCGTCTTCCCCGACGGACTGACGCTCGTCGAGGGCGTGCCGCAGGGGCACAAGGTGGCGCTGAAGGACTTCGAAGACGGCGAGGCCGTGGTCCGCTACGGCGTGACGATCGGCTATGCCAACGGTCCGATCCCGCGCGGCAGCTGGGTGTCCGAGCGCGTGCTGCGCATGCCGGCGGCGCGCTCGCTCGACGACCTGCCGATCGGCACCCACGCGGTCGAAGCGGGTCCTGCGCTCGAAGGCTATACCTTCGAAGGCTACCGCAACAAGGACGGCTCGGTCGGGACCCGCAACATCATGGCGATCACCAGCACCGTGCAGTGCGTCTCGGGCGTGATCGACTACGCGGTCAAGCGCATCAAGGAAGAACTGCTGCCGCGCTACCCGAACGTCGAGGACGTGGTCGCGCTCGAACACGTGTACGGCTGCGGCGTCGCGATCGACGCGCCGGGCGCCGACATCCCGATCAAGACCATCCGCAACCTCTCGCGCAATCCGAACTTCGGCGACCACGTCATGGTCGTCAGCCTGGGCTGCGAAAAGCTGCCGCCGGCGCGCCTGTTCCCGGCCGGCGCCATCCCGATCGGCAATGCCGAACCGTCGGTGGTCACGCTGCAGGACCAGCAGCACGTCGGCTTCATGTCGATGATCGACAACCTGATGCAGACCGCCGAGAAGCACCTGCAGGAACTGAACGCGCGCCGCCGTGAGACCTGCCCGGCATCCGACCTGGTGGTCGGCGTGCAGTGCGGCGGCAGCGACGCCTTCTCCGGCGTGACCGCCAATCCGGCGGTCGGCTTCGCCACCGACCTCATCGTGCGGGCGGGCGGCGCCGTGATGTTCTCCGAGATCACCGAGGTCCGCGACGGCATCGACCAGCTGACCGCGCGCGCCGCGACGCCCGAGATCGCCCAGGCGATGGTGCGCGAGATGCAGTGGTACGACGATTACCTGGTGCGCGGCGGCGTCGACCGCAGCGCCAACACCACGCCCGGCAACAAGAAGGGCGGCCTGTCGAACATCGTGGAAAAGGCCATGGGCTCGATCGTCAAGTCGGGCACCACGGCGATCACCGGCGTGCTGTCGCCAGGCGAGAAGCTGCAGCAGAAGGGCCTGATCTACGCCGCCACCCCGGCCAGCGACTTCATCTGCGGCACCCTGCAGATGGCAGCCGGCATGAACGTCCACATCTTCACCACCGGTCGCGGCACGCCCTACGGCCTGGCCGCGGTCCCGGTGATCAAGGTGGCCACCCGCACCGAGCTGGCGAACCGCTGGCACGACCTGATGGACGTGAATGCCGGGCGCATCGCCAGCGGGGAAGCGACCATCGAGGATGTGGGCTGGGAGCTGTTCCGCCTGATCCTCGACGTGGCGAGCGGGCGCAAGACCTGGGCCGAACACTGGAAACTGCATAATGCGCTGGCGCTGTTCAATCCGGCGCCGGTGACTTAACCGAATATATGTAGGGTGGTCGGCGAAGCCGACCACCCTGCGAGACCAAGGAGTGTTGTAATGACCGAAGCCGCTAAAGGCAAACCCTTCAAACGCATCCTGCTGACCGGCGCCGCCGGCGGCCTGGGCAAGGTCCTGCGCGACCGCATCAAGCCGTGGGCCGAAGTCGTGCGCCTGTCCGACGTGGCCGACATGGGCGAAGCCCGCGAGGGCGAGGAAATCGTCCAGTGCGACCTGGCGGACAAGGAAGCGGTGCTCAAGCTGCTCGAAGGCGTGGACGCGGTGCTGCACTTCGGCGGCATCTCGACCGAGAAACCGTTCGAGCCGATCATGCAGGCCAACATCCTCGGCGTGGCCAACCTGTACGAGGCGCTGCACAAGGCCGGCACCCGCCGCGTGGTGTTCGCCAGTTCGAACCACGCGATCGGCTACCACCACGTCAACACGGTGCTGGACGCGAACTCGCCGACTCGCCCGGACAGCTACTACGGCCTGTCGAAGGTCTTCGGCGAGCAGATCGCACGCTATTACTTCGACCGCTTCGGCATCGAGACCGTCTGCATCCGTATCGGCTCGAGCTTCCCCGAGCCGGCCAACAAGCGCATGATGAGCACGTATTTCTCGTACGACGACCTGACCGAGATGCTGCGCTGCTCGCTGTTCGCCCCGCGCGTCGGCCACACCATCGTCTACGGCATGTCGGACAACGACAGCGTCTGGTGGGACAACCGCCTGGCCTCGCACCTGGGCTACAAGCCGAAGGACAGCTCGTCGAAATTCGCCCACCTGTTCCCGGACACGTCCGAGTTCCCGGACAAGGACGACGTCACCACGATGTACCAGGGCGGCAAGTTCCTGCTCGACGGTCCGCAGTACTGAGACGCCGTCCCATGCCCGTGCCCGTGCTCGAACGGCTCGTCCTGCGCAACGACCGCCTGCTGGCCGAGATCGTGCCGCAGGTGGGCGGCGGGCTGGCGCGGCTGGACTGGCGGCGCGGCACCGCAACCGTGCCGCTGCTGCGCGGGCTGCCGCATGAAGCGCCAGGCATGCCGCAGCCTGGGCAGCTGGCCTGCTTCCCCCTGCTGCCGTGGTCGAACCGCATGGCGCCCGGCGGCTTCGCATTCGAGGGCGTGCGCCACGCGCCGCTGCCGAACCGTGCGGGCGAACCCTGTCCGATCCATGGCGACGGCTGGCAGCAGCCGTGGCGG
>DAMCRY010000087.1:0-405 GCA_032115075.1 Massilia sp. | reverse complement strand
CGCTGGTGCTGGACCTGGACCGCCGCGACGCTTCCCCGTTCTCCTATACCGCCGAGCTGCGCTACACGCTGGCCGAGGACGCCCTGGTCGTCGAGCTGAGCGTCACCAATGCCGGCGCCGGCGCCTTGCCTTTCGGCCTCGGCCTGCACCCCTGGATGCCGGACCCGCAGGGCGCGCTCCTGCAGGCGGGCGCGCGCAGCGTGTGGCTGGCCGGCGTCGACAAGCTGCCGCTGGCGCGCCAGGACATTCCCGCCCACTGGCGTTTCGATAACCCTGCCCCCCTGCCGCAGGATGGGGTCGACAATGTGTTCGAGGGCTGGCACGGCGACGCGCGCATCGCGTGGCCGGGGCGTGGCCTGGCGCTCGAGATTCAGGCCGACATGGACTACTTCATCCTCTACGTTC
>DAMCRY010000086.1:0-11547 GCA_032115075.1 Massilia sp. | reverse complement strand
GCGCGGGCGCCGCCACTGCCGCTGCCCATGCGACCGCGGCAGTGGCGCAGAGCCATGCGCAGTCTGCCGCCAAGGTGCGTACTGTGAACATCGTGTCTCCGGTATTGCCCTTGTTTTCGGTAAGTTGGAAACGTTACCATAGGCTTTTCCCGACTATAGCATCGGGTGAAATCTCGGTCAAACAAATATTGCAATCAGGATTCTGGCACAGCTTTTGTGCTTGTCGAGCAAGTTTTTTGGTCAAACCCGGCTGTACAATGCTGCGGCTAAAAGCAATATACGTACGGCAAGCACCTGTGGTATCGTTTCCAACTGGGGCAGCGCGAGCCGCTTACGCGCTACGGCCACGATAACGATAAAGGGAGACGCCATGCACGCCGCAATGGGCACCACCGAGATTTTCCTGATCGCCATGCTGATCATCTTCACGCTGCCCTACCTGATCTGGCGGCTGGGGAACACCGACTATTTCGCGCCGCTCGTCGTGGTGCAGATCATCACCGGCGTCCTGCTGGGGCCAGGCATCCTGGGCCGCGCCTATCCGGAGTATTACGACTTCGTCTTCAATCCGCAGGTCATCGGCTGCCTGAACGGCGTGGCCTGGTGGGCGGTGATGATCTTCGTGATGCTGGCAGGGATCGAGCTCGACCTCAAGAAGGCCTGGGAGCACCGCCGCGAGAGCAGCATCACGGCCGGGCTCGCGCTGGGCACGCCGCTGCTGTTCGGCAGCGTGGCGGCGCTCGGCATGCTCGGCTATGCCGGCTGGATCGGCCCCAACGCCCGCGACTGGCAATTCGTGCTGGGCGTGGGCATGGCCTGCGCGGTGACGGCGCTGCCGATCCTGATCCTCCTGATGGAAAAGCTGGAGATCCTGCGCGAGCCGATCGGCCAGCGCATCCTGCGCTACGCGAGCCTGGACGACATCGCGATCTGGGGCGTGCTGGCGCTGATCCTGCTGGACTGGGAGCGCGTCGGCCGCCAGCTCGGCTTCCTGGTGGCCTTCGGCGCCGCGACCTGGCTGTACCGCCACCTGATGGTGCGCCTCGAGGAGCGCGACCGCTGGTACGTGGCGCTCATCTGGCTGGCGATCTGCGCCTTCGCGTCGGACTGGGCCGGCCTGCACTACATGGTCGGCGCCTTCCTGGCCGGCGCCGTGATGGATGCGAAGTGGTTCAACCAGGAACGCCTCGACTTCCTGCGCCACAACGTGCTGCTGGTCCTGATGCCGGTGTTCTTCCTCAGCACCGGCCTGCGCACCAACTGGGCGGTGGGCGGCTCGGCGGTGTTCGTGGCGGCGGCGGTGCTGCTGTTCGCCTCGGTGACCGGCAAGCTGGTCGGCACCCATGTCGCCGGCCGCGTGCTGAAGTGGGGGCCGGGCGAGGCCTCGATCATCGGCTGGTTGCTGCAGACCAAGGCGCTGATCATGATCATCTTCGCCAACATCCTGCTGGACAAGGCGATCATCACCAACGAGACCTTCACGGCCCTGCTCCTGATGGCGATCGGCAGCACGATGCTGACCGTGCCGGTGGTGTATCCGAAGCTGCGGCGCGTGGCGGCGCTGGTGTTCAAGGCCAGCTGAGCCGCCATCTCAGGGACCGCCGCGCCGCGCGGTCCCGTGTCCCGCTACGCCGGGAAACCTTTTCCGCTGACCATTTTGCTCATCCGCAAGCCATTTGTCCGGTCTCCATGACAATGATCGAAGGCGTGCACGATCCTGCGTCACCTCAACCGTTTGCGCCCGCCGCTTCCTAAGATGGACCCATCACTCCTGCACGAGGAGGCGGTATGGACCAGCGCATCGAAGCACGCCGTGCGGCAAACGCCGCACACCTGTCGCACCCCAACGTCGCAGCCTTCCTGAAGGCGATCGCCGAGGCCGAGGGCGGCGCCTACGACTTCAAGTACGGCGCCCTGAAGGGCCGCGCCAACGACCGCTGGCGCTTCACCGATACCTCGACCCACCCGGGGCCCGGGATCGACGGCAAGACCACCGCGGCGGGGATGTACCAGATCACCCGGCCGACCTGGCAGCATCATGGCGGCAAGCTCGGCTTGAGGGATTTTTCGCCACGCACGCAGGACTTGATCGCGGTCGAGATCCTGCGCAGCCTCGGCGTGATCGAGCAGATCAAGGCGGGCGAGATCGCGGCCGTCATGCCGAAGGTGGCGCGGACCTGGGCCGCGCTGCCGAAGGGGCCGGGGCAGGGGAATCATTATCCGCACCAGCGGCACGTCAGCTTCGAGCACTTCCTTTCGAATTACTTGCAAGCGGGCGGCTCGATGGCATAGGTTTTGACGACAAATAGTGCGGGCGAGTCAGCCGGCGGAAGGCAAGATGCCGGGCGGGCATGTTGTCACAATGCGGTGATCGTTGGCGAGAATGTTGTGTCGGCAGCAGCGTATCATCGCTGGAGAAATAACCATTTATTGCCGAGTTCAGGCTGACTCTCCATGCTCAACGCACATTATCCAGCGTCTGGCGACCCCATTGTCTTCTTCGATTTTGAAACGACGGGGTTATGTCCTAAAAAGGACGCGATCATCGAAGTTGCGGCGGTCAAGTATGTCCCCGGCGCGGAAGCGCATCCACATATGCAGCATTTGATCGCCATTGCACAGCCACTCCCGCGCTTCATTACGCGATTAACCGGCATTACCGATGAGATGCTGCAGGCGTCCGGCCAGCCCATGGAGAGGGTTCTGGATGAGTTCATCGACTTTATCGGAGATCATCCGGTCGTTGCCTTTAATATCAACTTCGATGCGGGTTTCCTGAACGCGGCAATCGAGCGACACGGGCGCCGACCAATCCGCAATGTCGGACATTGTGCGCTGGCACGCGCCCGATCCGCTTGGCCAGACCTGGAAAACCACAAGCTGATGACCGTCGCGAAGCACCTGGATTTGCAAATGGGTGCTGCGCACAGGGCGCTCGATGACACGCTTCTAGCTCTTGAAGTCTATTTCCGCTCACTGCAAGTTGACAAGGGAAGCCGAGCGGAGCGGCAGGGCAGCAAGGCGATTGCGACAGGCAAGCCGTCGGACATTCCCATTATTTCAGGACCTCGACAGTTCAGAATCGAAGTCCTGGGAACTCGCCGCCATCAAGAGGTATTCGAGCGTGTATGCGGTCCCCGCACGGCGAAAGGTGCGGCCTTGGACATCCAGGTTCAGCTGCGGGTCGAAACCAGCTCGAATGCCGTTCGCGTCCTGTTGCAGGAAGAGGTAATCGGCAACCTGGCTCCGCGCGTTGCGACTGACTTCCGACAGGCGTTGCTTACCGGCGACCTTGCGGAATTCAGGCATTTCGAATGCTCGGCAAAGATTCGAGGCGGAAGAACGAGTGACGCGCCGGATGAAGGCCATTATGTGATGTGGCTGGATATTCCGCAGGACGACGACTGAGCTGCACGGGAATAAAGCAAAAAGCCCAGCCATGAAGGCTGGGCTCAATGCGTGCTGATACTGGTGCCGACTGCAGGACTCGAACCCGCCACCTGATGATTACAAATCAACTGCTCTACCTGATGAGCTAAGTCGGCTTAATCTTAGAACAACGATTATACGCTATTTGATGCGGGTCAACGTTGGACGTCCACCCTTCTTCGGCGGCTCGTCGTCACCGTCCGGCGTAGAAGCCGGCTCGGCCGGCGTTTCCGCCCCTTTGGCAGGCACCGCCGACAGCGGCGGAGCAGGGGCTTCCTCGGCGGCCGAAGGCGCCGGCATGTCTGCCGCCGTCGTGTTCACCTCGAAGGCCATGCCCTGGCCATTTTCGTTCGCATAGATCGCCAGCACGTTCTGCACCGGGATGTACAGCTCGCGCGAGACGCCGTTGAAACGCGCGCGGAAATGGATCGCGTCGTTGTCCATCTTGAGGCCCGAGGTGGCGCCGTAGCTGATGTTCAGGATGATCTCGCCCTTGCGAACGTATTCCATCGGCACCGTGGTGGCGGAGTCGACCTTGACCGCGAGGTAGGGCGTGTAGCCGCTGTCCGTGCACCATTCGTAGATGGCGCGCAGCAGGTAGGGCTTGGTGGAGATCTCTGACATCGGTTGGGTTCAATAAACAATACTTGTCGTTCACGCCAGTTTACCGGAATCGCCCGCAGGGCGTCCGAAAACCGGCGTGTACCGAATCGAAGCGGCGACGCGCGGGCGGCAGGTTAGTGAAACCTGCCGCGTACAGGCATCAGCGGCGCATCACCTTCTCGGACGGGGTCAGCGCCTCGATGTAGGCCGGACGCGAGAAGATGCGCTCGGCGTACTTCATCAGCGGGGCCGCGGTCTTCGACAGCTCGATGCCGTAGTGGTCGAGGCGCCAGAGCAGCGGGGCGATCGCGACGTCCAGCATCGAGAACTCGTCGCCCAGCATGTACTTGTTCTTCAGGAACAGCGGAGCCAGGGTGGTCAGGCGGTCGCGGATTTCGTTGCGCGCCTTGTCGTGGCTCTTGTCGTTCGTCTTGTTGCGCTCGCTTTCCAGCGTGTGCACGTGGACGAACAGTTCCTTTTCGAAGTTAAACAGCATCAGGCGGGCACGGGCGCGCATCAGCGGGTCGGCCGGCATCAGCTGCGGGTGCGGGAAGCGCTCGTCGATGTACTCGTTGATGATGTTCGATTCGTACAGGATGAGTTCGCGCTCGACCAGGATCGGCACCTGGCCGTAGGGGTTCATGGTCGAAATGTCTTCCGGCTTGTTGAACAGGTCGACGTCGCGCACCTCGAAGTCCATGCCCTTTTCGAACAGGACCAGGCGGCAGCGTTGGGAGAACGGGCACGTGGTGCCGGAGTAGAGAACCATCATGGTTTATAGTTCCTTAAGAAACAATGGGGTGAAGCGCCTAGCGATTCACCCCGAAAAATGATTGCCCGTATTATAGCCAACCGGGCAATGAAAGCGAATTTACTTCACTTCTTTCCAGTAGGATTCGTTCAGGCGCCAGGCCAGGAAGGCGAAAACTGACAGGAAGAGCAACACAATAACGCCCAACTTCTTGCGTGTGCCTTGCGCTGGCTCAGCCATCCAGCTCAAGTACGCAACCAGGTCGGCGGTGGCGGTGTCGAACTCCTGCTGGGACATCGTGCCCGGGGCCAAGGATTCGAAACCGACGAACTTGTGGATGGTCTTGCCGGCCTCGTGCGGGTCCGGCACATCCTGGAACTTCGCCTGGCGCACGCCCTGTTCCTGCCACATCACGTGCGGCATGGCCACGTTCGGCACTACCATATTGTTCCAGCCGGTCGGGCGGGTGTCGTCCTTGTAGAAGGTGCGCAGGTAGGTGTACAGGTAGTCCGCGCCGGTGCCCGAAGGCGACGATTTGGCGCGGGCGATCACCGACAGGTCCGGCGGCACCGCGCCGAACCAGGCCTTGGCATCGTCGGGGCGCATCGCCGTCGTCATCATGCCGCCCACCTTGTCTTGTGAAAACAACAGATTGTTCTTGATCTGCTCTTCGGTCAGGCCAAGGTCGCGCAGGCGGTTATAGCGCATGCTCGATGCCGAGTGGCAGTTCAGGCAGTGGTTGATGAACAGCTTGGCGCCATTCTGCAGCGACGACAGGTCGTGGCGGTCCGGCGCGCGTTCGAGCGGGAAGCCGCCTTCCGCGGCGAATGCCAGTCCCGGCACCAGGGCCAGGACGGCGATGATTTTCTTCGCAAGTTTCATATGTTTGTCCTTGTGCTCTGGTTTCCGATTAATGCGGCGTGAAGGTCAGGCGCGTCGGGACCGGCTTGAACCGGCCCATCGTGCTCCACCACGGCATCAGGAGGAAGAACGCAAAGTACAGCAGGGTCGCCACTTGCGAGATGATCGTGTAGGCTGGCGTCGGCAGCTGGGTGCCCAGGTAGCCCAGGGTCACGAAGCACAGCGCGAACAGGGCGTACACCCACTTGTGCCAGTCCGGACGATAGCGGATCGAGCGCGCCGGCGATTTATCGAGCCACGGCAGCAGGGCGATGATCACCACCGAGGAACCGAACAGCACCACGCCCCAGAACTTCGCATCCAGCACCTGCGGCAGCATGCCGACGATCAGGACCAGGCCGATGACGGCCACCGCGATCTTGGTCTTGTAGGCCAGGCGCGATTTCAGCCAGATGAACACGACGTAGGCGGCGATCGCAGCCATCAGCACGTACATGAAGTCGGCGGTCGTCGCGCGCAGCACCGAGTAGAACGGCGTGAAGTACCAGGTCGGCGCGATGTGCGGCGGGGTCTTCATCGAGTCGGCCGGCAGGAAGTTGTTGTATTCCAGGAAGTAGCCGCCCATCTCAGGCGCGAAGAACACGATCGCCGAGAAGATCAGGAGGAAGACCGACACGCCGAAGAAGTCCTTGGTCGAGTAATACGGGTGCGACATGATGCCGTCGACCGGGTGGCCGTCGGCGTCCAGGTTGTCCTTGATCTCGATGCCGTCCGGGTTGTTCGAGCCGACTTCGTGCAGCGCGATCAGGTGGGCGGCGACCAGGCCGAGGATGACCAGCGGCAGGGCGATGACGTGGAAGGCGAAGAAGCGGTTCAGGGTGGCGTCGGAGACGACGTAGTCGCCGCGGATCCACAGCGACAGGTCCGGACCGATGACCGGGATCGCGCCGAACAGGTTGACGATCACCTGGGCGCCCCAGTACGACATCTGCCCCCACGGCAGCAGGTAGCCGAAGAAGGCCTCGGCCATCAGGCACAGGAAGATCGCGAAGCCGAACAGCCAGATCAGCTCGCGCGGCTTGCGGTAGGAACCGTACATCAGGCCGCGCGCCATGTGCAGGTAGACCACGATGAAGAACATCGAGGCGCCGGTCGAGTGCATGTAGCGCACCAGCCAGCCCCACGGCACTTCGCGCATGATGTATTCGACCGAGCCGAAGGCCAGGGCGGCGTCCGGCTTGTAGTGCATGGTCAGGAAGATGCCGGTGACGATCTGCAGCACCAGCACCAGCATGGCCAGCGAGCCGAACAGGTACCAGATGTTGAAGTTCTTGGGAGCGTAGTACTTGCCCCACTGGTCGTTCCACAGCTTCGACAGCGGGAAGCGGTCGTCGACCCAGGCCAGCGCCTTCTGGCCCACCGGCGCGTTGGCCGGCACTTGCGTTTCCTTGAACGGACCGCCCATGTTATGCCTCCCCTTTTTCGTCTTTGCCGATCACCAGGCGGTTGTCGGACAGGTACATGTACGGCGGGACGTCCATATTGGTCGGCGCCGGCTTGTTCTTGAAGACGCGCGCCGACAGGTCGAAGGTCGAGCCGTGGCAGGGGCAGAGGAAACCGCCGGGCCAGTTGTCGGGGAGGTTGGGTTGCGGGCCGGAAGCCAGGCGCGAGGAGGGCGAGCAGCCCAGGTGCGAGCAGATGCCGACGGTGACCAGGACTTCCTTGTGGTCTTCGCGGGCGCGCCAGGCGTTCTTGGCGTACTCGGGCATCGGCAGCTGGTACTCTTTTTCGGAGTTCGGATCGGCCAGCTCGGGGGTAGCCTTATCGAGGGTGGCCATCATTTCGGGGGTGCGGCGCAGGATCCAGACCGGCTTGCCGCGCCATTCGACGACTTTCATTTCGCCGGGCTTGACGTCGGAGATGTCGACCTCGACGGGGGCGCCGGCGGCTTTCGCGCGCTCGGAAGGCTGGAAGGTGCTGACGAGGACCCCCGCCGTGGATACCCCAACGACGCCGCCTGCGGCGCATGTCGCGACCAGCAGTCCGCGTCGGCCTGAATCGACCTGCTTTTCATTACTCATACCAACCCCACTCCGTGAAAATACGAATCTTAAGAATTAATAAAGAGCTTCCAGCAACACAAAATTATATGTGAACGGCAATACCGATTGGAAAAAAATTATCAAGGGGACACATCTGACGCAATAAAGCATCCGGGGCGGGCATGCGAACGCGTGTGTGCATCCACAGCATAAAAGCTTGCGGTATCATGAACCAGCTTGACTCAATAACAATGAAGGAGCGTATATGTCCATGCTGGGAGAGTTCAAAACATTCGCAATGCGCGGCAACGTCGTCGATCTGGCGGTCGGCGTCATCATCGGGGGCGCCTTCGGCCGCATCGTCGATTCGCTGGTGAAGGACGTCATCATGCCGCCGATCGGGATGTTGTTCGGCGGCCTCGATTTCGCCAATTACTACATTCCGCTGAATAACCAGGGCACGAATCTGCCGCTGGCGGAGGCGCAGAAAGCCGGCGCCGTGCTCGCTTACGGGAATTTTTTGACCATTCTCCTGAACTTCATCCTGCTCGCCTTTGTCATCTTCCAGATGGTCCGTATCGTGAACCGCCTGCGCGGCCCGGTCGAGCCACCGAAACCGGCCGCGACGCCCGAGGACATCGTCCTGCTGCGCGAAATCCGCGACTCCCTGAAAAAACCGTAGGCAAGCGGCAGACAAACCTGTGAACGACAGCGTCCACGAACTCCGGCCGCAAGGCAAGCAAGGCCAGCAGCGCAGCCCGGGCGGCTTGCGCCGCATGTGGCTGCTGTTCGCCCAGGCCGTCACGGTGCTGCTGGCGCTGTACTTCGTGGTCGCCACCATGCGGCCGGAATGGCTGGAGCGCGCGCCGGCCCAGGTGCGGGTCGGTTCGGGCCCAGGCGCCGTGCCAGTACTGCAGGGGCCGGCACTGCCGGCCGCCGGCAGCTACCGCGATGCGGCCGGGCGCGCCATGCCGGCCGTCGTCAACATCCTCACCAGCAAGGCCTCGCGCGAAACGCATCCCTTGTTGAAAGATCCCTTCTTCCGCCGCTTCTTCGGCGACCGCATGCCGCCCGACGAGCAGATGGCCAGCCTGGGCTCGGGCGTGATCGTCAGCGGCGACGGCTATATCCTGACCAACAACCACGTGGTCGAAGGCGCCGACATCATCGAGGTCGGCCTGGCCGACGGCAGGAAAGCGGCGGCGCGCATTGTCGGCACCGACCCGGAGACCGACCTCGCCGTGATCCGGATTTCCGCCAAAAACCTGCCGGTGATGGTGCTGGGCGACCCGGAAGCGGCGCGCGTGGGCGACGTGGTGCTGGCGATCGGCAATCCTTTCGGTGTTGGCCAGACCGTCACCCTCGGCATCATCTCGGCGCTGGGGCGCAACAACCTGCACATCAACAATTTCGAGAACTTCATCCAGACCGACGCCGCGATCAACTTCGGCAACTCGGGCGGGGCGCTGGTCGATACCAACGGCCACCTGTTAGGGATCAACTCGGCGATCTATTCGCAGACCGGCGGCTCGGTGGGCATCGGCTTCGCCATCCCGGTCAGCACGGCGAAGAACGTGCTGGACGCCATCGTCAAGCACGGCCAGGTGGTGCGCGGCTGGATCGGCATCGAATCGCAGGACATCACGCCGGAACTGGCCGAAAGTTTTGGTTTGGGCCGCAATAGCGGCGCCATCATTGCCGGCGTGGTGCGCGGCGGACCGGCCGACCGCGCCGGCATGCGCCCGGGCGACATCCTGGTCGCCGTCGGCGGCAAGGCGGTGACCAGCACCAGCGACATGCTCAACCTCATCGCCCAGCTCGAGCCGGGCGAAAAGGCGCCGCTGCGCATCCTGCGCAAGAACCGCGAGTCCACGCTCGACGTCACCGTCGGCAAGCGGCCGCGCCAGCCCCGTTAATTCCCTTTCTGGACCCCTATGCACCTGCGTGACCTGACGCAATTTTTAAGCGAGCTCAGCGAGAACAACAACCGTCCCTGGTTCATCATGAACAAGCCGCGCTACGACATCCTGCGCGCGGAATTCCTCGACGTGGTCACCGAACTGATCAAGGAGCTCGGCGCCTTCGACAAGCAGGTGGCCGGCTGCGATCCGAAGAAGGCGCTGTTCCGCATCCACCGCGACGTGCGCTTCGCCAAGGACAAGCGCCCGTATAAAACCCATTTCTCGGCCGGCATCGCGCCACTGAACAAGCGCCGCCCGAGCGCCGCGGGCGGGCCGACCTATTACTTCCACATCGAGGCCAACGGCAACCTGCTGTTCGGCGCCGGCGAATACCTGCCGCCGGCGCACCGCCTGAAGGCGATCCGCGAGCACGTCGTCAACGATGCGACAGGCTTCAGCAAAATGTTGAAGAATAAGCATCTCCGGGCGACCTACGGCGACCTGCAGGAAGAAGACAAGCTGCAGCGCCCGCCGAAGGGCGTCGATCCGCACCACCCGCTGGTCGAATACCTGAAGCTGAAGAGTTATTTCGTGTGGGTCGAGGTGCCGCTGCTGCTGAACGCACCGGAATTGCTGGTGCCGCAACTGGCCAGCGGCATGAAGGACGCGTTCGCGCTGGTGACCTGGCTGCGCAGCGTACCCGAGGTGCCCGAAGAACAGGACTGACGTATCACATTCATACGGAGGGCGACATGGCCTTGCAACATGCAGTATCGGGCGAACGGATCGCCTTGCAGCGCGGCGACGACGACATCGCCCATTTCACCTCGATCGCGCTGGTGAAGACCGAGCACATGGAACTGATCCGGCTCGTGGTGCCGAAGGAAAAACCGATGCCCGAGCACCGGGTCGAGGGCGAGATGACCCTGGTCTGCCTGGAAGGGGAGATCGCCTTCGATGCGCATGGGCGCACCACGATCCTGCGGCCGAACGAGATGGTCTACCTGGCGGGCGGCGAGCCGCACGCGATCCGCGCCAACAAGGATGCGGTGGCCCTCATGACCATCCTGCTGGGGCCGGTGCGGACCGGCGGGCCGACGAACGATCCGCGCGGGTCCGGGAATTAAACGGTTCGCTGCGCTCCGAAGAGCTGGCGTAATACGACGAAACTGGGTTCCCGCCTGCGCGGGAACGACGTTGGTTTTTATTAGCGGGACACCGACTTCGTTGAAGTCACCGCCCTGAAAACCGTCGTTCCCGCGCAGGCGGGAACCCAATTTCGCGTAACAACCGTTAGCTCAAGCAATCAAGCCAACTCATCCCGCGGATCGCGCGCCAGCAACTGCTGCGCCATCTCCGTCGCCGGCACCCCGTCGAACAGCACCGCCGCCACCGCCTCGGTGATCGGCATCTCCACGCCCAGCCGGTGCGCCAGTGCGCGCACCGATTTCGCGCACGGCACGCCTTCCGCCACGTGGCCGAGTTCGGCCACGATGGTGTCCAGCTGCTTGCCCTGCGCCAGGGCCAGGCCCACGCGTCGGTTGCGCGACAGGTCGCCGGTGCAGGTGAGGATCAGGTCGCCCATGCCGCTCAAGCCCATGAAGGTGCCGGCCTGCGCGCCCAGGTGCACGCCGAGGCGGGTGATTTCCGCCAGGCCGCGCGTGATCAGGGCGGCGCGGGCGTTCAGGCCCAGTCCCAGGCCGTCGGCCGCGCCGGTGGCGATCGCCATCACGTTCTTCACCGCGCCGCCCACTTCCACGCCGACCATGTCGTCGCAGGAGTAGACGCGCAGGTTGTCGGCGTGCGCCGCCGCGACCACGCGTTCGCGCAGCGGCTCCGAGGTCGAGGCCACGGTCAGGGCGCAGGGCAGGTTGCGCGCCACTTCCTGGGCGAAGGAGGGGCCGGACAGCGCCGCGCCGGGGACTTCGGCGCCGAGCACCTCGGCCACCACCTGGTGCGG
>DAMCRY010000085.1:0-11612 GCA_032115075.1 Massilia sp. | reverse complement strand
CACCCCGCAAGCCGCCCGGTCCGCCGGGCGGTTTTTTTTCGCGCCGGCAGCGGCGCGCTGCGCGGCCGCGCGCGGCGCTATAGTCGATCCCACCAGCCACCGGAGCATCCATGCACGACGACCCGATCCGCATCGTCGACGAACAGATCCTGTCCGACGACTACGCCCCGCTCAAGAAAATCACCTTCGACCAGCGCCGCCGCGACGGTGAATGGCAGCGCGAAAGCCGCGAGGTCTATGCCAATGCCGGCGGCGCGGCCGTGCTGCTCCACGACCCCGGGCGCCGCACCGTGCTGCTGACGCGCCAGTTCCGCATCGGCGCACGACTGGCCGGTCAGGAGGGCTTCGTGATCGAAGTCCCGGCCGGGATGCTGGACGACGCCAGCCCGGACCGGCGCGTGCGCGCCGAGCTGTGCGAGGAAACCGGCTATCGCGCGACCAACCTGCGCAAGGTGCTGCAGTTCCTTCCGAATCCCTCTTCGCTGACCGAGATCGTGCACTGCTTCCTGGGGGAGTACGAGCACGGCGACCGCAGCGGCGACGGCGGGGGCAAGGCGGAGGAAGGCGAGGACATCGAGGTGATCGAGATGGATGTCGACGCGGCGCTGCGGATGGTGCGGGATGGGGGGATCGTGGATGCGAAGACGATCATTCTCCTGCTGTGGCTGCAGAACGAGCTTGCGCAGGCATGATCTCGTAAGGTGGTCGGCTCGTCGACCGCGCGCTCAGGTGGCCCGTGAAAAATCGCAATGCGATTGGCAAAGGGGAGTCGAACGCGCGGACGGCGGGGCCGCCCAGCCTACGGTTCAGCCGGCTTCAGTGAACGCCAGGTACAGCTCGCGCGCGCGGCGCGCCACCGGCCCCGCCTCCAGCGTGCGGTCCTCGTAGCGCGTGCACGGCGTCACCTTGCCGTAGTTCCCGGTGCTGAAGATCTCGCGCGCCGTCTTCAGTTCTTCCGGCGCCACGCTGCGCTCTTCCACGTGCACGCCTTCCGAGGCCAGCAGCGCGATCACGCGCGCCCGCGTGATCCCGGCGAGGAAGGTGCCGTTCAGCTTCGGCGTCACCACCGCGCCATCGGCGGCCACGATGAACAGGTTCGAGGACGCGAACTCGGCCACGTTGCCGTCCGCGTCCAGCATGATCGCCTGGTCGAAGCCGCGCGCCTTCGCCTCGCGCATCGCGCGGGTCGAGTTGGCGTACAGCGCCGAGGCCTTGGCGTCGGTCGGGGCCATCGTCGGCTGCGGGCGCAGCAGGGTCGACAGGCAGGCCGAGAAACCGGAGAACGGCGGCAACGGCGCGTCGAAGATGGTCAGCGCAAACTGGCTGGCCTCGGCCACCGGGATCAGGAAGCCCTCGGTGCCGAACACCAGCGGGCGGATGTACAGCTCGGCGTCGGCCGGGAATTTCGCCACGCCTTCGCGCACCAGCGCTTCCATCTCGTCCACGCCCAGGGGGCAGCGCAGGCCCAGCTTCTCGCTGGACGCGATCACGCGCTCCAGGTGCGGACGCAGGTCCGGCAGCTTGCCGCGCAGCGCGCGGGCGCCGTCGAAGACGGACGAGCCCAGCCACAGGCTGTGGTCCATCGCGCCATAGAGCGGCACATTACCTTCAGACCATTGGCCATTGTAATAAGTCAAATACATGCGATTCCCAGTTCTTGATGACGAAACACACTAGTTTAACGCGGACCGGCGCGCGCCGTGGGCCGCTGGTCCGCAGGAACCATTGTTCGGTGGCGAACCATGTTTCCTCGCCGCCTCGCGTACACTACGGCTTTATAAGCAAACGCTGCCCATGCTCGCCATTCTCGAACGCCTCGATCCCCATAGCGACCGCATCGACCTCCTGGTCGAGCTGGTCGATTGCCTGCGCCCGCGCTCGCGCTGGGTCTGGCAACAGCCGGACGATCCGGCCCAGGCGGTGCGCACGCTGACTCAGCTGCTCAAGGGAAATCCGGAACAGGCCTGGGCGCTGCGCCGCTACATCACGACCCTGCTCGAGACGCGCCGCCATACCAGCCTGTACAGCGACATCGGCATCCTCTCGAACGACGGCTTCGTCACCGAGCTGAAACGCCGCATCACCTACCGCTTCCTGCCGCCGGCCCTGAACGACCTGTACCTGTCCGATGCGCTCAACCAGGTGCTCTACCTGGAAGACGACTTCGAATGGATCCGCCTGGTGCCGAACGCCGACTGGATGGAGCTGTTCGACGTCATCGCCAACGCTCCGCCGCCGCAGGATGCAACGCCCGACCGGGCGCGCTACGTGACGCTCATGGGCCTGCTGGACGCGATCCGCACCCTGTCCTGTCGCATCTGCGCGCTGGGCCTGGAGCCGCGCCTGGTGCACAGCTACAGCGACATCGAGAACTTCGATTCGCCCTTCCTGATGCAGAACATCGAGGTCAACGCCTACCTCGACGAATACGCCCGCTACCTGGACGGCAAGATCGAGCAGCCCGAGGCGGCCCGCCACCTCCTGGTGATGCTGGACCAGTGCGAAGAGGTGGTGCTGAAGATCCGCCGCGGCGCCCTCAGCACCGGCACCAGCGTGGCCCTCACTTACCTGCTGGTGGCCCTGCAGCAGAGCATCGACCGCCTGCACAAGCTGCTCTACCTGGTCGACGTCAGCGGCGAGCTGCCCTCGGCGCCCTCGGTGAACCTGGAAGCCCTGGCCAGCCGCGCCGCCAGCGCCGCGAACGCCGTCAGCGCCGCCACACCCAAGGCCAGCGACCGGCGCCTGGCCGCCATCGCCCTGGCCGAGGAACTGATCGAGGCCCACAACACCAAGTACCAGCTGCGCGGCATGTTGAACGACAATGTGCACCTGCTGGCGCGCAACATCACGGAAAACGCCAGCCGCACCGGCGAGCACTACATCGCCGAGAACCGGCGCGGGCTGCGCCAGATGTTCGCCTCGGCTTCCGGGGCCGGCTTCATCGTCGGCTTCATGGCGATGTTCAAGATCATGCTGGGCTACCTGCGCACCGCGCCGCTGGTCGAAGCCTTCCTGTTCAGCATGAACTACTCGCTCGGCTTCATCCTGATCCACGTGCTGCACTTCACGGTGGCGACCAAGCAGCCGGCCATGACGGCCCAGCGCATCGCGGCCTCGCTGCACAGCGCCGACAACGGCAGAGGGCTCGACGTCGACAGCATGGCGGAGCTGGTGAACAAGGTGTTCCGCACCCAGATCGTCGCGGTGCTCGGCAACGTGGTGCTGGCCTTCCCGGTGGCCTGGGCGATCGCGGTCGGCTACCAGGCCATCAACGGCAACCACATGGTGAGCGCGGTCAAGGCCCACCACCTGCTGCACGACATCGATCCGATCCACGGCCCGACCCTGTTCTACGCGGCGATCGCCGGGGTCTGGCTGTTCGTGGCGGGCCTGATCTCGGGCTACTACGACAACAAGGCCCTGTACACCCGCATGGGCCAGCGCGTGCGCCAGCTGCGCCGCCTGCGCCGCCTGCTGGGCGAGGAGCGCCTGGGGCGCCTGGCCAACTACATCGAGGACAACCTCGGCGGCCTGGCCGGCAACTTCTTCTTCGGCTTCATGCTGGGCATGACCGGCTTCGTCGGCTTCCTGCTCGGCCTGCCGCTCGACATCCGCCACGTCACCTTCTCGACCGCGAACTTCGCCACCGCCCTGGTCGCCCTCGACTACACCCTGAGCCCGCAGGCGATCGGCAACGCCATCGCCGGCGTGGCCCTGATCGGCGCCGTCAACCTGATCGTCAGCTTCAGCCTGGCGCTGTGGGTCGCGCTGCGCGCGCGCAAGATCCAGTTCAAGCGCGGCATCCTGCTGGTGCGCGCCATGGGCCGCCGCCTGCTGGCCTCGCCCATCGATTTCTTCCTGGGGCCGAAAGAACACGCCCCTGGCACCGAACTCATCGTGAGGGACACGAAATGAAGAACACGCGCCTGACCACCTTCCTGGCCTTCCTCGCTTTCGTCTGCGTGGTCGCCTCCTGCAAGACCCTGCCGGACGCGAACACGCTGCCCGACCAGGCGCACAAGGCGACGCCGACGGTGGCCACGCCGCGCGGCATGCTGGACAACAAGCAGGCGGCGGCGCTCCTGCGCAAGCGCTGGGCCAACGCCTCGCCCGACCTGAAGCAGCTCGCGCTGCTGGAAGAACAGGCCACCGGGGTCCCGCTCATCCCGGGCAACAAGGTCACCCTGCTGTTCGACGGGCCGGCCACGATGCGCGAAATGATGGCCGCCGCGCGCGACGCCAAGAGTTCGATCAACCTCGAGACCTACATCTTCGACCAGGACCCGATCGGCCTGCAGTTCGCCGAACTCCTGATGGAAAAGCGCCGCCAGGGCGTCATCGTCAACATCATCGCCGACGGGGTCGGCACCCTGGCCACGCCCAAGGAGTTCTTCGAGCGCCTGCGCGCGGCCGGCATCAAGGTCCTGATCTTCAATCCCGTGAACCCCTTGCAGCGGCCCGGCAACTGGCAGCTGAACAACCGCGACCACCGCAAGATCATGGTCGTCGACGGCAAGGTCGGCTTCACCGGCGGCATCAACATCAGCGAGACCTATGCCAACAGCTCGCTGTTCCGTTCGCGCAAGAAGCCCGACAACGTCAACAGCGAGGAAGTCGGCTGGCGCGACACCCATATCCGCATCGAGGGTCCGGCGGTGGCGGCCCTGCAGTACGCTTTCGTCGACAACTGGGTGCACCAGGACGCCGGCGACCTGCCCCCGGCCGAGTACTTCCCGCGCCTGGCGCCCGCCGGCGACAAGGTGCTGCGCGTGCTGGCCACCTCGCCCGACCGCGATTCGGAGATCTACAAGTCGATGATGGTCGCGATGAACGAGGCCAAGCAGTCGATCCACATCACCTCGGCCTACTTCGTGCCGGACCAGCAGATCGTCGATTCGCTGGTCGCCGCCGCGAAGCGCGGGGTGGACGTCAAGCTGGTGCTGCCGGGGGTCTCGGACCACGACCTGATCAAGTATGCGGGCCAGGCCTTCTACGACCAGCTGCTGGAAGGCGGGGTGAAGATCTACCAGCTGCAGGTGGCGGTGCTGCACGCGAAGACGGCGGTGATCGATGGCATCTGGTCGACCATCGGCTCGGCCAACATCGACCGGCGCAGCTTCATCCACAACTACGAGCTGAACGTGGTGGTGCTCGACCCGGCCTTCGGCAAGGACATGGAGGCGGCGTTCAACGAGGACTTGCGCAGCTCGAAGCAGGTGACGCTGGAGCAGTGGCGCAACCGGCCGTGGAAGGACAGGCTGCGGGAGTTCATCGGGCGGCTGGCCGAATACTGGATCTGACCGTAGGGGGGTCGGAACTTCCGCCCACCCTACGAAACCCTACAGCCCGGCGGCCAGCATGCCGTCGATATGCGGCGTCCACACGTTCCCCGTCCGCATGAACTTCTCGGTCGCCACCAGCGCGAACTCGCCCCGCACCACGTCCCAGCCATAGCGGTCGATCTCGACCTTCAACGGCTCGACCCGTACCACGTTGAACGAATTGACCTCCCCGCGTCCGCGGGTCGAGGTCGCCGTCCCCGCCTGCACCACCAGCGCCGCATACTCGCTGATCTGGTAGCGAGCCGCCGTGCTGCCCGCGTGGCTGGCATGCATATGGCCCGCCATCAGGATGTCCACGCCCGATTCCGAGAAGGCCTGCATGGCCAGCGCGCGGCGCCGCACCAGGTCGCGCTCCTCGAAGGTCTCGGGAAGGTCGAAGGGATGGTGGGTCACCACGATGCGCGTGACTTCCGGCGCCAGGCCGGCCAGCTGGGCGCGGATCGCCGCGATCTGGCTGTGGCTCATGCGGCCGTCCTTGATGGTGAGCGAGCGCGCCGTGTTGACGCCGACCACCGCGATCTCCTCGTCCGCATAGAAGGGTTCGAGGTCGTCGGTGATGTAGCGCTTGTAGCGCGACAGCGGCTTCACGAAGCGGCGGAACACGTTGTACAGCGAGATGTCGTGGTTGCCCGGCACGATGATCTGCGGGCCCGGCAGGGTGTCGAGGAAGGCGCGCGCCTCCTCGAACTGTTCGGGCCTGGCGCGCTGGGTCAGGTCGCCCGAGACCACGACCACGTCCGGGTCGACGCGTTCGACCAGGGTACGCAAGGGCGCCAGCAGGGCATGGTCGACGCGGCCGAAATGCAGGTCCGACAGGTGGACGAGTGTGCGCATCCTTTCTCCTCTTCAGTGTTGCCGGCCGGCGCGATTCACATCTCCCGGCTGCCGCCTCCCTCGCCGGCGAGACGGGCGCGCGCGCGGCTGCGGCGGTTCAGGGTCGCGGCCGCGGTGATGCAGATCGCCAGCCAGGCGCAGCCTTCGGCCGTGGCCGCCAGTACATCGGACAAATAATGGACTCCAAGATACATCCTCGAGAACGCGACCGTCGCCACCATCGCCAGCGCCAGCACGAAAGGCAACACCCTGCCGGTCCAGGAACGCGCATGGCGCGCCGCGTAGCAGGCCAGGAAGCCGTACAGCACCGTCGCGCCCATCGCATGGCCACTGGGGAAGCTGTAGGTGCTCAGCTCCAGCAGGGGCTCGGCGAAATGCGGGCGGGCCCGTTCGAAGGTGTGCTTGAGCAGTACGTTCAGCACCAGGCCGCCGGGCACGGCGCTGCCCAGGGCAACCAGCCAGTAGCGGTGCCCGCGCCGGTAGAGCCAGACGCCGGCGACGGCGCCCAGGATCAGGATGCCGGGCGTGCTGTGCAGGTGGGTGACGGCCAACAGGAAACCGCGCAGGCCGGCGTTGGCGTGCGCATGGGTGTGCAGCCAGTCGGCGACCTCGACGTCGAGCTGGGTGATCGGCGCGCCCGCCACCACCGCGCCCGCGAGGCGCGCGAACACGGCGGTGGCGACCAGCAGCATGGCCAGGCCGGCCGTGAGATGGAGCCCGTATTCGCCTTCCGGCGAGAAGCGGGCGGCGGCGAAATGGCGGAGCCGGCGGTGGAGTCGGGGCTGGATGTCGGTCATGCGCCTCTACATGGGGCCTGTTGGCGAAAAAACCACAGAAAATAAAAATTACTGTACATCCACACAGTAACTGTGGATTTATACAGTAGTTGTGATATTCTTTACTCACTCCAACGATTTTAATAAAAGGAAAACACCATGACCACTCTGAACAGCTCCTTCGGCCTGGAACACGTCCCTGTCCCTTTTATGCTGCGCATCGGCCGCCGCGAAATCCTGATCACCCGTGATTTCCGCAAGCGTTTCTACGCCGTGAATCCGGTCATCGAGTGCGACACCGGCGTCGAGCCGGGCCATGTCGAAATCCTGCTGCTGCGTCGCTGGCTGCTCATCCTGTCCAAGGCGCATTGAACGAAGGCAGGCAGTCACACGCCGCAACAAAATGCGCATATTGTTAAGCGAATAAATTCGTTCCTTCAGCGGGAACCGGGCCGTAGTCTAGAGACTCCGAATTCCCTCTGAAAGAACGACGATGCTTCGCAAAACCTTCCTGCAATCGCTGGCCGCCCTGACGCTGCTGGCACCGGTCTTCGCGCCCTCCTCGGCTTCGGCCGCGGACATCACGCTGCTCAACGTGTCGTACGATCCGACCCGCGAGCTCTACCAGGACATCGACGCCGCCTTCGCCCGCAACTGGAAAGCGAAGACCGGCGATACCGTCACCGTCAAGCAATCGCACGGCGGCTCGGGCAAGCAGGCCCGCGCGGTCATCGATGGCCTGTCGGCCGACGTCGTCACCCTGGCGCTCGCCTACGACATCGATGCTATCAGCGAAAAGGGATTGATCGCGCCGGGTTGGCAGAAGCGCCTGGCCTACCACAGCGCGCCCTATACCTCGACCATCGTGTTCCTGGTCCGCAAGGGCAATCCGAAAAAGATCCGCGACTGGGCCGACCTGGTGAAGCCGGGCGTGTCCGTCATCACCCCGAACCCGAAGACCTCGGGCGGCGCCCGCTGGAACCACCTGGCGGCCTACGGCTACGCGCTGCGCCAGCCGGGCGGCTCGCCCGCCACGGCCAAGGATTACCTGGCGAAGCTGTACAAGAACGTGCCGGTGCTCGATTCCGGCGCGCGCGGCGCCACCACCACCTTCGTCGAACGCGGCATCGGCGACGTGCTGCTGGCCTGGGAAAACGAAGCCTTGCTAGCGCTGCGCGAGCTGGGCCCGGACAAGTTCGAGATCGTCGCGCCCTCGGTCAGCATCCTGGCCGAGCCGCCGGTGGCCATCGTCGACAAGACCGTCGACAAGCGCGGCACCCGCAAGGTGGCCCAGGCCTACCTCGAGTTCCTCTACACCGACGAGGGCCAGGACATCATCGCCAAGAACTACTACCGTCCGGCGGTGGAGCGCTACGCGAAGAAGTACGCGTCGCAATTCCCGAGCATCAAGCTGTTCCAGATCGCCGAGCTGGGCGGCTGGACCCAGGCGCAGAAGGCGCACTTCGCCGACGGCGGGGTGTTCGACCAGATCTACCAGCCGGGCCGGTGAACCGGACGTGGTCAGCGAATCGGGTGGCGGCCCGGGCGTCGGATACGCTGCGCCACCGACCACGCCATGGATGCGCTATGGCCGCAGTCCGCAATAGCGCTCGATTCGCATGACCGTCTCCTCGAGCCTGTGCCGGCCCAGGCCGGCCCCGAAGCGGTACACCATCCCGTCAGCCTCGATCTCGATCCTCCCCGGCGCCAGCCCGAGCGTGGCCATCTTGCCCTCCGACGAATACGGTCCGGGCGCCGGCAGCAGGCGTACCGCGCGCACGCGGCCGGCATCGAGCACCAGCACATCTTCCGCAAGCGGCGCGCCGCCCTGCCCGTCCCATGCCAGCCACAGTGTGTCGCGCACCGCCAGGTTGCGGTACACCAGCGTCGCCGACCCGACCGCCATCAGGCCGGCAATCCACAGATACAGGTAGCTCCGCTCGACCTGGCCGCTCAGGACGCGCCAGATTCCCGGCGCGATCACCCCACAGGACAGCACGGCCAGGACCAGCGCGAGGGGGCGGCGCTGGGGCGGACACACGATCCGCAGCGGCGCGGGTCGGGACGGCGGCGAAGCGAGGGACGGAGACGGCGACGGAAATGGATTCTGCATGGCGTGAAAGTCGGGGAAGCACCGCACTGTACGCCAGGTCTGCCGCCCGCGGCAAGGCCGCATTGGGCGCCGCGCGCCGCTTTCCTCCAATCAAGCGAAATCCCCGATTTTTCCAGCCGGGCTAGCATAGTGATCGTTCATCAACCGGCCTGCCACCGCGGCTGGACGCCGCCGGCAGTCCTCTTCACCCACCTTGAAAAGGATCACGACATGGCAATCAGACTTCGGAAACTTCGCGACCAGGTCATGGTCATCACCGGCGCCACCAGCGGCATCGGCCTGACCACCGCCCGCATGGCTGCCGCACGCGGCGCCCGCCTGGTGCTGGCGGCACGCAGCAAGGACGCCCTCAGCCAGCTGGCCGACGAGCTGCGCGCCGGCGGCGTCATGGTCGAGACCGTCGCCGCCGACGTCGGCGACATCGCCGACGTCGAACGCATCGGCCAGAAGGCCATCGACCGCTTCGGGCGCATCGACACCTGGGTCAACAATGCCGGCATCTCGGTGTTCGGGCGCCTCGAGGAAGTCGCGCCGGAAGACCACCACCGCCTGTTCCAGACCAACTTCTGGGGCACGGTGAACGGCTCGCTGGAAGCGGTGCGGCGCATGAAGCACCGCGGCGGCGGCGCCATCATCAACATCGGCAGCGAAGTGTCCGAACGGTCGATCCCGATGCAGGGCATGTATGCGTCCTCGAAACACGCGGTGAAGGGCTTCACCGACGCGCTGCGCATGGAACTGGAAAAGGAAGGCGCCCCGCTGCAGGTGACGCTGGTGCGCCCCGCGGCGATCGACACGATGTTCGCGGTCCACGCACGCAACTACATGGACAGGGAACCGGCGCTGCCGCCGCCGATCTACGCGCCGGAAGTCGTGGCCGACACGATCCTGTACTGCGCCGAGCATCCGAAGCGCGACGCCTTTGCCGGCGGCGCCTCGAAGATGATCTCGGCCGGCTCCAAGCTGATGCCGGGCCTGTTCGACCGCTACATGAACGCCAGCATGTTCAAGCAGCAACGGTCGAGCCTGCCGACCGCGCCGGACCGCCGCGACGCCCTGTACAAGCCGGACGAGTCGACGGAACTGCGGCAGCGCCAGGGCATGCCGCAGACCATCCATGAAACCAGCCCCTACACCAAGGCCAGCCTGCGCACGTCTCCGCTGATGACGGCCCTGGTGGGCGGCGGGGCCTTACTGGCCGCCTTCTCGCTCTCGCGGAGGCTGGCTCGATAGGAAGTCGGTGTCCTCCTCGGTCAGCGGCAGGTCGGGGATGGACACCACCTGGTCGGTGTCGATATCGGCGCCGTCCTTCGAGACGGTGTCGCGCCCGGCCGCGGCCCGTTCGCCGGTGCCGCCCATGTCGCTGTCGCCCGAGAAATTGGCGTCGCCGACGTCCGGGCCGGCCGTGCCGTCGGCGTGGCTGGCTTCCAGGTCGGACGTGGTGCCGTGGTCGAAGTCGAGGGTCTGCTCGGGGTCCAGCGCTTCGGCGAAGCCGGGGCCGCCCATCACGTCGCTGCCGGTGTCGGAAATGTCGCTCGGACCGAGCGCGTCGATGCCATGTCCCTTGCCGAGACTGCGGTCGGGACGCTCCGGGAAGTTGTCCGGGTCGAGGGTGCTTGTGCCTGTCATAGTGCCTCCAAAACGTTGTGAGCCATGGCCACAGGCTACCGTTTTTTGCAACACCACGTCGCGCCCTTGGGGAGCGCAGGCGATCAGAATGCGCGCCGCATCCCCACGTTGATGGCGCCGCCCCCGGCCGGGCGCACGCCCAGCTCGCGCAGGCCGCCGGTGTGCTGGATGTGCGAATACGCGGCATAGAAATCCATCTTGCGCGACACCGCATAGGTGGCGCCGATCGCCATCTGGCGCGCGTCGCGGTTGCCCGGGTCGCGGTCGTTCTTGCGCATGTAGGAGGCCAGCAGCGTGGTGGCGTGCCCCATCGGCACCGCCACCCCGGCCAGCACGTCGCGGCTGTCGGTCGAGGGCGTGGTGTTGATGCCGGTGGCACCGTAAGGATTGTCCGGGTTGAACAGCGGCGAGCTGCCCCAGCCGCGGCTGGCGCTGTAGGCCGCGTAGGCGGTGCCCCAACCAAGGCGCAGGTTGGCGGCGAGGATCGAGTTCTTCGCGGCCATGCTGACGCCGAACTGGTTGACGCGGTTGATCTTGGCCACGTTGCGGTTCTGGTGCGCGGCGCGGATGGTGAAAGGGCCGAGGTTGAAGCCGACCGTCATGCCCCAGGCGCGCCCCGCGGGCGAGCCGTCGATGTCGGGCTTGCCCCAGGACGAGCCGCCGCTGAAGCCCTTGAACTCGCGCCGGTAGGTAACGCCGTCCTCGCTGCGCGGCCGGTAGGTGTCGCCGGTGCCGCTGGCGGCCAGGCCGCCGTGGAAGGGATCGCCGACCTCCTTCAGGGCAAGGAACTCGAGGTTGTACTGGCGGCCGGTCGTGACCGCCTGCGAGTCGGCTTCGGCGGCGCGGCGCAGGTCGGCTTCGTGCGCCGTTTCCAGCGTGAAGATGGCCGGCGCATCGCCCTGGCGGCCAGCCGCCGGG
>DAMCRY010000084.1:0-11796 GCA_032115075.1 Massilia sp. | reverse complement strand
GCTTGCCGCCCCACTGCCCCTTGATGAAGCGCGCCAGCAGCGGCTGCCTGGCCGGCTGCGGGCGCGGCAGCTTTTCGTCGACCAGCCCGGCCCAGCGCTCGGCCAGCTGCTCGCAGGTGGCGCGTAGCACCGGATCGGCGTCCGGCAGGCGCGACAGCGCACACAGGTGGCGCTCGATCACCGAGGCCAGTTTCACGCAGGGCGGCTCGCCGTCGCCGCGCGCGGTGTAATGCGACATCAGGTGCAGCAGCGACGCCACCAGCAGCACGTCCTGGCTGCGGCCGTCCTGCGTGGGCTGCGACGGCAGCGCCGGGTCTGCAAAATGAATAGTCATGCACGCCTCTCCTATAACGCCCGCTGAATTAATGAGAATGATTCTCATTTCATTATTGCCCGGTCGCTGGACGAAAGCAAGCGTTTTCGGCAAACGTGGCAGGGGGAATCAACAGGAGCCGAGCCGGCGGCTCAGAGCCGGGTTTCGCGGGCGGCGCGCAGGAACTCGTCCAGCACCGGCGTGCAGTCGAGCAGCTCGGTGCCGCCGGCGCGGTGGAATTCGGGGTGCCACTGCAGGCCCATCACGAAATCGGCGCGCTCGTAGCGGATCGCTTCGACGATGCCGTCCGGCTCCGAAAAGGCCTCGACCCGGATATCGCGCCCCAGTTCCTTGACGGCCTGGTGGTGGATCGAGTTGACGATCGGCCGCTCGACGTTTTTGAACATCTTGCCGAGCGTGGAGCCGGCCGGGAAACGGATCGCGTGGCGGTGCGCATCGTAGATGTCGTGCACGTGGGCCAGCGCCTCGGGCACGTTGGTGGCGACGTCTTGATAGAGGGTGCCGCCGAAGGCGACGTTGATCAGCTGGCAGCCGCGGCACACGCCCAGCACCGGCTTGCCGGCGTCGACGAATTCGTGCAGCAACTCGAGCTCGTAGACGTCGCGCGCGCGGTCGCCGCTCCATTCGGGCTTGGTCGGCACTTCGGAATAGGTCTGCGGCGCCACGTCCGCCCCGCCCTGCAGCACCAGCCCGTCCAGGTGGCGCGCGTAGTGGCGCAGGGTGATGTTGCTGGGATGGAGCAACCCGTTCGTGTTCACGGTCGGGATCATGAACACCAGCACGTCGCGCGACATCACCCACTGGGCGATCGACTCTTCGAGGTATTGCAGGTTCTTGCTGAGCAGGCCGCGGGCGCCGGGTTCCGGATGGAAGATGCGCGCCGACACGCCGATGTGCAGCGTGCGGTTCATGAAGTCGCGGTTGAAGCGCTCGCGCAGTGCGCGCCAGCGCGAGCTCAGGACCCGCCCCGCCAGCGCCAGCGGCGTGTCGCCGTCGCGCTGGTATTTCGCATAGCCACGCATGGTGTGGCCCTGGGTCGCGCGCCGGTCCGGCACCCGGACCGGCGTCTCGGGACGCTTGTCGACCGGGGGACCAGGGGATGCATGTGCGGGTTTTCGCTCGTCTTGCGCCATGATGAACAATATAGCCGCGCCATGGCCGCGCACGATTTGAAGTTGTTACAAAAAACCACCGTTCCCGCCAGGCCACGTTGCGAAAACGGCAGCTTGCGGGATTTCCAATTTCGGTTGATACTGTATGCAATTACAGTGGTTTTTAGGCCGGCAGTGCCAGCAGCTTCTGGAGGGTGGCCACCAGGTGGCGGTCCGCCACCGGTTTGTCGAGCAGGCCGCGCACGCCGGCATCGCGGGCGCGCAGGCTGTCGTACTTGAACGATTGCCCCACCAGGAAGAGCACGGCGGTGCGCCCCGCCCCTTCCTGCGATTTGATGGCGCTGCTCAGGCTGTACGGTTCGATGCCGCTGGCGCAGGTATTGATCATGACGAGCGATACCGGGGTTTCGTCGCACAGGCGCACGGCGGCGCGGCTGCTGTCGGTCCATTCGACCGGACGATTGCTGTTGCCGAGACTGGCGGCAGTGCCGGCGCTGGTACCGATGTGTGCGCCGGGGTTGGCGCCGAGCTTGCTGCTGACCACCCGCGCCACGTGGTCGCGGAAAGCCCCGCCCTTGTCGATGATGAGGACCGCGCCGTCGGGCGGTCCCTGGCGCATCCGCTCGTAATACGCCGGGGCTTCGGTATCGGGCCCCAGCCTGGGCCTTCGTCGCCGCTCGGGCAGGCTGCACTGTCCGCTTGCGGTCAGCGCGGCCAGCGCCTGCACCCTGGTGTCGAGCAGGTGGGCCAGTGCGTGGTAGAGGCTGGCCGGGTCGACCGGGCGCGGCAGGGTACGCCGGCTGCTGGCGCCGCTATCCTCCCTGCCGCCGATCAGCAGGATGGGCTGCAGTGCGCCGGGCGGCAGGCAGGCCAGGCGCGCCAGCGCGGCGGGGTTGCCGCCGTCGGCGATATAGAGGTCGGGTTCTTGCAAACTGTCGTCATGGAGGCAAAAATACGACGGCCCCGCAGGCGGGGCTTGCGCGAGCAGGTGTTCCAGCTGCGCATACTCGGCTTGGGCGAACCCGACCAGGCGGACGGTGAATGGATATCTGGGGGCGTGCATCGCTTTTCCAGCCTTTCCTTGGCGTCTTCCAGGCCACATCGTTTTAATCTAGCACAATGGTGCGGACTAACAAGCACGTTTGGCATCGTCTTGAAAAGATCAATTTTTTCCGCTCGACAAGATAGAATGCGCAAGCATTGAATTTAAGAACATCCAGCATGGCTTCCAAGAAACCCGCATCCGACTACAGCGAATCATCCATCCGCGTCCTCAAGGGACTCGAACCCGTGAAACAACGTCCGGGCATGTATACCCGGACCGAGAACCCGCTGCACATCATCCAGGAAGTGATCGACAACGCCTCCGACGAGGCGCTGGGCGGACACTGCAAGAACATTGCCGTGACGCTGAACACGGACGGCTCGGTCACGGTCGAAGACGACGGCCGCGGCATCCCGGTTGGACTGCACCCGGAAGAAAACGTGCCGACCGTCGAGATCGTGTTCACCCGCCTGCACGCGGGCGGCAAGTTCGACAAGGGCTCGGGCGGCGCCTACGCCTTCTCCGGCGGCCTGCACGGCGTCGGCGTGTCGGTGACCAACGCGCTCTCCAAGCGCCTCGAGATCACCGTCTGGCGCAAGGACGAGGACGGCAACGGCGTGCACGACCTGGTCTTCGAGGCCGGCGACGTGGTCGAGCCCCTCACCTCGCGCCCGCTTGAGCGCGGTGGCAAGAAGAACGGCACCCGCATCACCGCCTGGCCGGACGGCAAGTATTTCGATTCGCCGAACATCCCGTTGGCCGAGATGCAGCGCCTGCTGCGCTCCAAGGCCGTGCTGCTGCCGGGCGTGACCGTCACGCTCACCAACCAGAAGACCGGCGACGTCCAGACCTGGCGCTATGACGAAGGCCTGCGCGGCTACCTCACCGAAGCGCTGAACCAGACCTCCGGCGGCCAGACCGTGATCCCGCTGTTCGAGGGCGCGCAGTATGCGGCAGCCGGCGACGAAGGTTTCGCCGAGGGCGAAGGCGCGGCCTGGGTGGTGGCCTGGACCGAGGAAGGCGGCGTGGTGCGCGAGTCCTACGTCAACCTGATCCCGACCGTGAGCGGCGGCACCCACGAATCCGGCCTGCGCGACGGCCTGTTCGGCGCGGTCAAGAACTTCGTCGAGATGCACTCGCTGCTGCCGAAAGGCGTCAAGCTGCTGCCGGAAGACGTGTTCGCGCGCGTCTCCTTCGTCCTGTCCGCGAAGGTGCTGGACCCGCAGTTCCAGGGCCAGACCAAGGAACGCCTGAACTCGCGCGACGCGGTCAAGCTGGTCTCCACCTTCACCAAGCCGCCGCTCGAACTGTGGCTGAACCAGCACGTCGAGTACGGCAAGAAGCTGGCCGAACTCGTCATCAAGCAGGCGCAATCCCGCCTGCGCTCGCTGCAGAAGGTCGAGAAGAAGAAGTCCTCTGGCGTGGCCGTGTTGCCGGGCAAGCTGACCGATTGCGAATCGACCGACATCACCCGCAACGAACTGTTCCTGGTCGAGGGCGACTCGGCGGGCGGCTCGGCCAAGATGGGCCGCGACAAGGAATTCCAGGCCATCCTGCCGCTGCGCGGCAAGGTGCTGAATTCCTGGGAGACCGACCGCGACCGCCTGTTCGCCAACAACGAAATCCACGACATCGCGGTGGCGATCGGCGTCGACCCGCACGGCCCGGACGACAATCCGGACCTGAGCGGCCTGCGCTACGGGAAGATCTGCATCCTGTCCGATGCGGACGTGGACGGCTCGCACATCCAGGTCCTGCTGCTGACGCTGTTCTTCAAGCATTTCCCTGCCCTGTTCCGCAACGGCCACATCTGCGTGGCCCGTCCGCCGCTGTACCGCGTGGACGTGCCGGCGCGCGGCAAGAAGCCGATCCAGAAGCTGTATGCGCTGGACGACGGCGAACTGCTGGCGATCGAGGACAAGCTCAAGAAGGAAGGCCTGAAGGAAGGCGTGTGGAGCATTTCCCGCTTCAAGGGCCTGGGCGAGATGAACGCCGAGCAGCTGTGGGAAACCACCATGAACCCGGACACCCGCCGCCTGCTGCCGGTCGCCTTCGGCGAGTACAACCTGGCGGAATCGGCATCGCGCTTCAACATGCTGATGGGGAAAGGCGAAGCCGCCGCCCGCCGCGCCTGGCTGGAAGAACACGGGAATGAAACTGAGGCGGATATCTGATGAGGTAGTTGGACTGCACGCAGAAATTGGGTTCCCGCCTGCGCGGGAACGACGGTCTTCCCTGAGTTGGCCTTAAAACCGTCATTCCCAGCATTGCCGGAAACGACTCCCCGCGCAGGCGGGGATCCAAGTTTGCTAGAGCAGCCACCAGCTCCTGCCGCCCAAGAACGAACAAACAATCATGACGACGCAAGCAAGCCTCTTCGAACAACAACACGAGCCCTCGGACGATACCGAGACGCTCACCCTTTCCACCTTCGCCGAGCGCGCCTACCTCGACTACGCCGTCTCGGTGGTCAAGGGCCGCGCGCTGCCGGACGTGTCGGACGGCCAGAAACCGGTCCAGCGCCGCATCCTGTTCTCGATGCACGAACTCGGCCTGGGCCACACCGCCAAGCCGCGCAAGTCGGCCACCGTGGTCGGCGACGTGCTCGGTAAACTGCACCCGCACGGCGATCAGTCGGTGTACGACGCGCTGGTGCGCATGGCCCAGGACTTCTCGCTGCGCTATCCGCTGATCGACGGCCAGGGCAACTTCGGCTCGCGCGACGGCGACGGCGCCGCGGCGATGCGCTACACCGAAGCGCGCCTGACGCCGGTGTCGCGCCTGCTGCTCGACGAGATCGACATGGGCACGGTGGACTTCCAGCCGAACTACGACGGCTCCACCACCGAACCGCGCCAGCTGCCGGCGCGCCTGCCGATGGTGCTGCTCAACGGCGCCTCCGGCATCGCGGTCGGCCTGGCTACCGAGATTCCCTCGCACAACCTGAAAGAGGTCGCGGCGGCGGCCGTGGCCTTGATCCGCAATCCGAAGATCACCCACGCCGAGCTGATGACCCTCATCCCGGGTCCTGACTTCCCGGGCGGCGGCCAGATCATCACCCCGGCCTCGAACATCGCGGACATGTACGCAAGCGGTCGCGGCTCGATGAAGGTGCGCGCGCGCTGGAAGATCGAAGAGCTGGCGCGCGGCCAATGGCAGGCCGTGGTCACCGAGCTGCCGCCGGGCTGCTCGGCCCAGCGCGTGCTGGAAGAGATCGAGGAGCTGACCAACCCGAAGGTCAAGGCCGGCAAGAAAACCCTGCTGCCCGAGCAGCTGGCGCTGAAGCAGACCATCCTGGGCGCGCTCGATACCGTGCGCGACGAATCCGGCCGCGAGGCGCCGGTGCGCATCGTGTTCGAGCCGAAGTCGAAGAACCAGGACCAGAACGAGTTCATGCTGATGCTGCTCGCGCACACCTCGCTCGAGACATCCAGCCCGATCAACCTGGTGATGATCGGCGGCGACGGCCGCCCGCGCCAGAAGGGCCTGATGGAAATCCTGCAGGAGTGGATCGACTTCCGCTTCGTCACCGTGCGCCGCCGGACCGAGTTCAGGCTGGGCAAGGTCAACGACCGCATCCACATCCTGGAAGGCCGCGAGACCGTCCTGCTGAACATCGACGAAGTCATCGCCATCATCCGCAATTCGGACGAGCCGAAGGCCGCGCTGATCGAGCGCTTCCGCCTGTCGGAGCGCCAGGCCGAGGACATCCTCGAGATCCGCCTGCGCCAGCTGGCGCGCCTGGAAGCGATCAAGATCCAGCAGGAGCTGGCCGACCTGCGCAGCGAGAAGGAAAAGCTGGAAGACGTCCTCGAGAACCCGTCGACCATGAAGCGCCTGATCATCCGCGAGATCGAGCAGGACGCCAAGCAGTACGGCGACGAGCGCCGCACCCTGATCGAGGAAGCCGAGCGCGCGGTGGCCGAGCAGAAGGTCATCGACGAGCCGGTGACGGTGATCGTGTCCGAGAAAGGCTGGGTGCGCGCGCGCACCGGCATCGGCCACGACCCGGCCCAGTTCACGTTCAAGGCCGGCGACTCGCTGCACCAGGCCTTCGAGTGCCGCACCGTCGATTCGCTGGTCGGCATCGGCAGCAACGGCAAGAGCTATTCGGTGCCGGTGGCCGCGCTGCCGGGCGCGCGCGGCGACGGCGTGCCGATCACGACGCTGGTCGACCTGTCCGGTGGCGTACGCATCCTGCACTACTTTGCCGGCAACCCTGAGACGCGCCTGCTGCTGGCGACCTCGAACGGCTTCGGCTTCATCGCCAAGGCCGGCGACATGATCAGCCGCCTGAAGGGCGGCAAGTCCTTCATCACCCTGGACGAAGGCGCCCAGCCGCTGCCGCCGCGGATCGTCAGCGAATCGGCCGGCGCGGTGGCCTGCCTGTCCGAGAAGGGCCGCGTGCTGGTGTTCGGCATCGACGAGATGAAGGTGCTGACCAACGGCGGCCGCGGCGTGATCCTGATGGAGCTGGAGCCGAAGGAAACCCTGCTGGCGGCGCAGCCGATCAACCAGAAGGGCGTGAACGTCCTCGGCACCTGGGCCGGCTCGAAACCGCGCACGGTGGAGCTGTTTGCCTCGGGACTGGAGCCGCACTTCGGCAAGCGCGCGCGCAAGGGCAAGCCGCTGTCGGCCAAGCTGAAGGCGCAGGACCTGGCGATGCGGGCGACGGATGTGTCGTAATCCGTAGGGTGGACTGTTTTACGCCGTCCACCCTACAAACGCAAAACGCCGGCTCGAAAGCCGGCGTTTTTCATTGCAGCGGATGCAGCTTAGTGCTTCGCAGCCGCCTTGTGCACGTCGGCAGTCGCCTCGGCGCGCACCTGCTCGGTCTTGGCCGCGGCGGTCGCCTTGTCGGCGGCCGCGTCGACCTGGGTCTTGAGCAGCTTCTCGTCGGCCTTGATGAACTTCTTGTCGGCCTTCAGGTTGGCGTCGGCGATCTTTTCCTCGGCCTTGGCCGCCGCCTTGGCGCGGTCTTCCGGATCGGCCTTGGCGACCTTCTCGACCGCGTTGGCATGGGCCTTCACGGCATCGGCGTGGGCTTCGGCCTTCTTCTCGTTGGCCTTGGCCACCGCCTTGTTCACTTTTTCGTCGGCCTTGGCGGCGGTCTTCACTTCCTTGGCTTCGGCCTTGACGACGTCCTTCTCGGCCTTGGCTTCCGCTTTCACGACGGCGTTGTTGGCCGCCGGGGTGGCGGTGGTCTGGGCGTGGGCGGCGGTGGCCAGCAGGCCGGCGATGAGGGTGGCGATCAGTTTGTTCATGGTGTTTCCTTTCCGGTGAGTGGTCACGCAGCTCGTTGCGTCTGCGCTGTGTTGTTGTCTGTGTACGAGTCCAGAATACGGACTCCGCACCCACCGGGTCTGTTACCCACCCCACTTAGGGGTAGCCAAGTTGTAAGCAAACTTTACTGTCGAGCAGGCCCCGCATACAGGTCGATAATCTCCGTCACGCCGTCCTGGCAGACCGGACAGAACGCCTCGCTGCGGTCGAACATCAAGCATTGCATGGTCGGGCGGAAGTAGCCGCTGGCCTCGTAATTGGCGCCCTCGAAGGCGCCCACGTCGTGGCGGTGCGGCCGTGGCCGACCAGGCCTGTCCGCGAACAGCGCCCCGGTGGCCTTCAGGTCTTCGCGGAACAGCGCATTCATCTCGCTTTCCGGCCGCTTGGCCGCGCGCAGGGCCGCCCGCTTCTTCTGGAAGGCGCGCGAGGCTTCCTCGTATTCCTGCTTGGGCCACGGCGTCGGCAGCGGCGTGCCCGCCTTCACGTGGCGCTTCCACTTGATGTTGGCCGGATCGCGCAGCGCGGTGACGTTCGGCTCCCACGGCTCCATGCGTGCGCCTGCGGCCGCGTACGCGACCGGCGAGGTGTAGTACTCGTCGGCGAGGCCG
Source organism: Massilia sp. (assembly GCA_032115075.1). Classification (GTDB taxonomy): domain Bacteria; phylum Pseudomonadota; class Gammaproteobacteria; order Burkholderiales; family Burkholderiaceae_D; genus Telluria. The sequence continues at coordinate 3,414 of DAMCRY010000084.1, read as the reverse complement.
GCGAAGTGGTGGCCGAACTCGTGCACGAACAGGTAGTTGGCCCACTCGTTGCCCGCCGCGGCGGTGCTGAACTGGCCAAAGATGCCGCCGCCGCCATAGGTCTCGTTGTTCACCAGGATCTCGATGAATTCGTAGGGCGCATGCTGGGCGATGTCGCGCAGGGCGCGGTTGTCCAGGGTGAGCACGTAGCGCTCGCTGCCGAAGATGTCGTAGCGCGTGCCCAGCTTCGACGCATGATGCACGCCGGTGGACGGGCGGCTCACGCCCGATTCCTCGGTCGGCACGGCCAGGCCCCAGACGTTGAAGTCTTTGGCGCGCTCCTTGAAAGGCGAGACCGAGAACAAATGCTGCACCAGGCGGCGCGCATCGCTTTCGAATTTCTTCGTCTCGGCCGCCGTGTAGCCGTCGCCCAGCACCAGCAGGTCGACCTTCTCGCTCGATGCGCCGCTCACGTGGATCGGGATCTGCCTGGCCGGCGCAGCGGGTTGCTTCTTCACCACGTCCTGGGCATCGGTATCGACCTCGATGCTCCAGGCCACCGAGAACTGGTTGCGCTCGTCGCGCTCGAGTATGCGCACGCGCACCGGCCGGTCCGGCTTCGGAAAGCGCACCGATTCGTGGAAGGCGCGGCTGACGCGGCTGGCCTCGTCCGTCGTGCGCCACTCGCCGAACACGGTCGAGAAGCCGCGCGAGTACAGCAGGTCGCCCGTCTTCGCATCGACCACCTCGACACGGTTCTGGCCGCGGTTGGTATTGTCGAGATTGCGTGCGGTATTGCCGGGCCAGGGCAGCGGTTCGATGACGACGCGCTCGAGGGCGTAGGCGTCCTGCAGGGCGTTGCCGCTATGGGCGTAGTCGACGCGGACGGTGGCCGGCTGGGCGGCATGGACGACGCCCGCGGCGAGCGCCAGCACGGCGGCCGCAAGGCGGAGGGAAAGACGGAACATGGACGATCCTCATGAGGCAAAGGTCGTCCATTCTACTGCGGCCGGCGTGCCGTTTCGACAATCACCTGGCGGCGTCGGCCCGGGTGGCGCCGGATGCCGGAACGGATGCCGGAACGGACCCGGGCGCGGCATCGGCCTGCCGATACTGGTACAGCGGCCGCTGCACCACGATGGGCCTGACGTCGAGCCGCAGGTTGTAGACCGAGTACTGCTCGGTCAGCACCGACATGTAGCCCACGCTGTCGCCCGTGCGCGTCAGCTTGAACTCGAAACCGAGGTCGGGCTGGGGGCCGTTGGGGCTGTCGAGGGAGAGGCCGATGGCTTCCGGCTGGTCGCTGTCGATCAGCCTGGCCATCAGGTCCACCACCGTGGTGTTGCCGAGGATGTCGGCCGAGAACAGCGGTTCGCGGAAATAGGGCTTGGCCGGGTCGAGCTTGTTGTCGATCTTGTCGCTGGAAGGCGTGAAGGCATGCGTGAGCAGGTTGAAGCGGTCCCCGTTGTCCAGGTAGCTCAGGCGCACGTTGCTGACGCTCAGCGGCCCTTCCTGCGCGCCGCCCTGCGGCACCGCCTTCGACAGGTCGACCAGCAGCGCGCCGCGGTAGCCGATCACCTCGACTTCGCGGTTCGGCCCCACCACCATGGCCGTGTTCTCATCGATGCCGAGCCCGATCTTGTAGCCCTTCTTGAGCATGGCCGGCACCATGCGCGCGAAGCGGCCGCGCACCAGTAAATGCTGGTCGATGAACACGTCCTCGCCGATGAAGCCCAGGCCCGGCGCGATCTCCTTGCCGTCGTCCAGGCCGAGCTTGAGCGTGGCCAGCACCGGCTTGGGGTGGCCGAACATCGTGCTGCTCATGATGGCGGCGCCGGCGCTGGAACCGGCCAGCATGCCGCCGCGCCGGTACAGCGCCCACAGGGCGTCGAGCATGCGGGTGTTACTGCCGTCCGCGCGCCGCAGCGCGCGCGTGATGCGGCCCTGGTCGCCGCCGGCGAAGAAGGCGCCGCCGGCCGAGCGCACGGCCTCCGCCAGCGCCGGGTCTTCGGCGGCAAGCTGGTAATCGGTGCCCGTCAGGCGTACGGCGACCGGGACGAAGAACGCTTGCGCGCCGTAGGCGTTGAAGCGGTCGACGAGGAATTTGCCGGACTTGTCGGGATTGGCCGAGGCGGAAGCGAACACGGCGATGCGGGCGCCCTTCCCGCCTGCGAGCTGGACCATGCGTTCCCACACGGCCGCGTTGTCGCCGCGCAGGGCGCCGCCGATGATCACGAGCGAACCCTTGGGCTGAACCGCTTCGGCAGCCCAGGCAGCGTGGTTCGCCAGGACGAACAAGGCGAACAGCGGGACCAACAGCGCGCGAACGAAGGCAAGGGCAGCGACCTGGAGCATACAGCTTCCTTCTCGATTGAGACTATCGTAAGCCTGATTCGAGAAGGACGTCGCCGTGTTGAGTATGCTCAGGACAAATATATGTTCGGAAAGTAACGTTCCATCTGCGTTTCCGGGCGCTGCGGCGCGGTGAAGCCGAAGCGTTCGTAAAGCCTGTGCGCATCGCTGGTATTGAGCGTGAAGCGGCGCAGTTTCTGCAGGCTCGGGTGGCGCAGCACCACGCCGATCAGCTGCTTGCCGTAACCGTGGCCACGGTACTCGGGCGCCACGAACACGTCGACCAGGTTGGCGAAGGTGGCGTAGTCGGTGACCACGCGGGCGAAGGCGATCTGGCGTCCGTCGAGGTAGCCACCGAAGCACAGGGAATTCTCGATGGCGCGCTCGACCACCGGACGCGAGATGCCGACCGCCCAGGTCGACTGCTCGCTCAGGAAACGGTAGATCATCGGAATGTCGAGCCGCGACTGGTCGGTACTGACCTGGAAGCTGGAGTCGTTGGTAATCATGGGACCGTCAATCTGGCTTAAAAGTGAATTCTAGCGCCGTTTGCCAGGACTACAACATTCAATTGGACGCCCGCCGGGATCGGTCGGCGGGGGCCGGCCGCACGGGCTCAACCGTTGCGCAGGTAGCGCTCCGGCAGCTGCAGCCTGGCGTCCTCGGCGCGCCAGATCAGGCTCAGCACGTACCAGCGCTTGCCGTCATGGATCAGCTGGATGCTGTTGATGCCGCGCATGAAAGGCTTGGCGTCGTCCTTGGCATGCCTCGCTTCGTACGTGCTGAACACGTGCGCGATCTGGCCGAAGGTCTCGGTCGTGCGCGCCAGCTCGCTTTCGAAGAAGCCCATGGTGGCGAAGGCCTTGGTGTTGCGGGCGATGTAGTCGTCCGGCGTCATGGTGCGCAGCACGGTGCTGCCGTCGGGGCGCATGCCGACCACGCCCATGCGTCCCTCCGCTGCGAACAGCGAGCGCATGCGGTCCCAGTCGCGCGGCGCGCCGGCCGGGCCGGAGATGACGTCGTAGAGCGCGGCGACGATGGCGTCGACCGAGGCGACGTCGGCCGGACGGGCGGCGGGCGTGG
>DAMCRY010000083.1:0-11872 GCA_032115075.1 Massilia sp. | reverse complement strand
CTACCAGACCTGCGGGTGCTACGCTGGTCGAGCCTGATTTGCGCAACAAAGCCCTCTCTATCTCAAGTCGCGCAACTACGACGACGCAAATAACATTGCAAAACAGATCAGCTTAGTTTCCATCGATTTCAATTCTGATCACATTCGCCGAATACTGACCAATGCATATAAAAATAAACAAGTTCATGAAAGCATTCAACTCGGCCCACTAATTACCAACTTAAGAAACAGAAAAAAATATCCGTTGAGGAATTTGAAGACCTCCTCGAGCAAAATAAGTTAAGCGATTACATGCTTGCAAACGCCGAAGATATTTAGTTTTAATTAGAAAGACACAGACCGCCGCAAAGAAAAATTTCAAGCCTTCAATAAAATTAAGGCCGAGCAATTAAACTCGGCCTTAATTAATACGTATAAAGAAACGTCAGTGCTTCTTGCCGCCACCCGAGATCTTGTTCTCGGTCGCCCACGCGCGCCGCTCGGCTTCCTTCTTCGGCACTCCCTTCTTCTCGTAACCCTGCTCGATATGCTGGGCCTGGCGTTTCTGCTTGTCCGTGTAGGACGATTTATCACCTTGAGGCATGACGATTCTCCTTTCGATGGTGGGATAGTCCACGTTCATAGGCTACGCTCCTGCCCGCCCGCGATACGTTCGCCATCTCACCCTGGCGGACGATCTACTCGGCAGTAAACGATTCGTCCAGCGCATAGTCGCCGCGCGCCAGCCCCGCCAGGACGGCCGCGGACTGCTGCAGGTACTCGGACGGCACCAGGATGCGCACCCCGCCGAGCGCCGGCGCCAGCAGCAAATCCGTCTGCATCAGGTGGGCGTCGGCCAGCACGGCCGGGATGCCGGCGGCGGCCAGGCAGCCCTGGGCCAGCGTGGCCTCCATCGGGACCAGGTACTTGGCGATGACGAACAGGTCGCGGCCCGGGATCTGCACGACGTCCGGGTTCGCCGCCAGCCAGCTATCGAGTGCGAGTCCTTCCATGCTGCCCTCCTGTGGATGTTCCAGTCCAGCGTTCACAACAGCGCGGGGACCTGCGACAGCAGGTACAGCGTGACCCCGATCAGGCCACCGACGACGGTGCCGTTGATGCGAATGTACTGCAAGTCCTTGCCGATGTTGAGTTCGATTTGCTCGGACATCTCGCGGTCGTCCCACTGTTTCACCGTGTCGGCGATGTGGCGCGTCAGGAAGCCGGCGAATTCGGGGGCGACGCCGCGCGCGGCCGATTCCAGGTTCTCGCTCAGCGAGGCGCGCAATTGCGGGTCTTCGGCCAGCACCTTGCCGACCCAGGCGCCCATGCCGACCAGGCGCCGGCGCAGGCTGGAGTCTTCGCTGTGCAGGTCCTTCTTCAGCCAGCCTTTGAGCTCGCCCCACAGCGAAGCGAGGTAGCCGTTCAGCGTTTCGTCGCCCAGCAGGTAGGCCTTGATCTCCTCGGCCTTCTGCGCGAACGCCGGATCACGCTTCAGGCGCTCGATGAAGTCCTGGGTGAAGACGTCGAAGCGCTGGCGCAGCGGGTGATGCGGGTCGGCCGCCACCTTGTTCAGGATACCCGACGCCAGTCGCACGGCAAGATCCGCCCCCTTGCGGCCGATGAGTTCCGACGGCAGCATCTTCTCGATGAAGGCGTAATCCTCCTTGAGCCAGTCGACGATGCCCTGCCCGATGGTTTCCTGGGTATCGGCGTTGTCGAGCAGGCGCGCCAGTTGCACGATGCCCTCGTTGAGCAGTTCCTGGTGGCGGCCGTCGCGCGTCAGGCTTTCCAGGATGGTGCCGGCCGACTTCGACAGGTCGACGCTGCCGACCATCGCATGCACGGCGCGGCGGATGAAGCCCTGCACCGCGGCGTCCTCGATGAAGTCGAGCATCCAGGCGCCTACCCGCACCAGGTGCTGGCCCAGCAGTTCGGTATTGGCCGGCTTGACCAGCCACTCGGCCACCTTCTGCACCGGGTCGTGGCGCCGGATCAGGCCGACGATGGATTCGGTGTCGAGGAACTTCTCGCGCACGAACAGCGCCAGGTTGTCGGCGATGCGCTCCTTGTTCTTCGGGATGATCTCGGTGTGGCGCGAGACGATCGGGATCGGCACGCGCTTGAACAGGGCGACCACGGCGAACCAGTCGGCCAGCGCGCCGACCATCGCGGCTTCGGAAAAGGCGCGCAGCAGGCCGGTCCACCAGTTCTGGGGCAGGAACAGCGTCGAAGCGAACAGCGCGGCCGCGCCCGCGAAGAACGAGAGCGCGAGCAGCTTGGATTGGCGTAGTTCGGATTCCTTGGTCATACGCTTCGGGTTTCGTAGGGTGGGCAAGTTGCTTGCCCACGCGTTCAACCAGCGTATGCGGTTCGAACATCGCGCACGACAAAGCGACCGTGCGTTGACCGCGTGGGCGGGAGTCCCGCCCAACCTACGGGTCCCCGTAGCAACATGCTATATGACTTCGCTCGCCCTCAGCGCTTCGATTGACTCTGCCGTAAAACCCCAATCCGCCAGGATGGCCTCGCTGTCCTCGCCTGGGGCGGAGGGCGCCATCGGCGTCGGCGGCGCGCTGCGGCTGAAGCGCGGCGCGGGCGCCGGCTGGGTCACGCCGTCGATGTTGACGAAGGTGCGGCGCGCCGCGTTGTGCGGATGGCGCGGCGCTTCCGCCATGTCGAGCACCGGGGCGAAGCAGACGTCGGTGCCTTCCAGCAGGCGGCACCATTCCTCGCGCGTGCGAGTGGCGAACAGGGCGGCGAAGCGCTGCTTCAGGTCCGGCCAGTGGACCTTGTTCCAGCGCTTGGTGAAGGCGGCATCATTGAGCCCCGCCAGGGACAGCAGCCTGGCGAAGAACTGCGGCTCGATCGCGCCGATCGCGATGAACTTGCCGTCCGCGCAGGCATAGGTGTCGTAGAAGGGCGCGCCGCCGTCGAGCAGGTTGGCTTCGCGCTTGTCGCTCCAGGCGCCGAAGCCGCGCAGGCCGTACAGCATCGACCCGAGCAACGCGGAACCGTCGGTCATGGCGGCGTCCACCACCTGGCCCTGGCCGGACTGGCGCGCTTCCAGCACCGCGCAGACGACGCCGAAGGCCAGCATCATGCCGCCGCCGCCGAAATCGCCCACCAGGTTCAGCGGCGGCGTCGGGGGACCGTCGGCGCGGCCCATCGCGTGCAGCATGCCGGACAGCGCGACGTAGTTGATGTCGTGGCCGGCCGCCTGCGCCAGCGGACCGTTCTGGCCCCAGCCGGTGACGCGGCCGTACACGAGCTTCGGGTTGCGTTCCAGGCAGGTGTCCGGCCCCAGGCCGAGGCGTTCCATCACACCGGGGCGGAAGCCCTCGATCAGCGCGTCGGCCCCTTCCACCAGGCGCAGCGCGGCCAGGCGGCCGGCCGGCTTCTTGAGGTCGAGCGCGAGCGAGCGCCGGCCGCGCGCCATCACGTCGTGGCGCGTGCCCAGCACCGGGTAGGGATTGTCCTCGCCCGGCGCCCCTTTGCGGTCGATGCGGATCACCTCCGCCCCCATGTCCGCCAGCATCATCGCTGCGAACGGGCAGGGGCCGAGGCCGACCATCTCGACCACCCGCATGCCTGACAACGGTCCTGCCATTTCCGGATCTCCTTTCGGAACTCAAAGCGAACGGGCGATGATCTCTTTCATGATCTCGTTGGCGCCGCCGTAGATGCGCTGCACGCGCGCGTCCACGTACATCTGGGCGATCGGGTATTCCAGCATGTAGCCGTAGCCGCCGAACAGCTGCACGCACTGGTCGACGACCTTGCACTGCAGGTCCGAGATCCAGTACTTGGCCATCGAGGCGCGCACCGTGTCCATGCGTCCGGCCAGCATGTCCTCGATGCAGCGGTCGATGAAGATGCGCGCGACCGTCGCCTCGGTCTTGATCTCGGCCAGCACGAAGCGGGTGTTCTGCATCTCGATCAGGGCCTGGCCGAAGGCGCGTCGCGCGCGCGCGTGGTCGACGGTGAGCCGCAGCGCGCGCTCGATGGCGGCCACGCCGCAGACGCCCAGGATGGTGCGCTCGTAGGGCAGTTCGGTCATCAGGTGGGCGAAGCCCCTGCCCTCTTCTCCTCCCAACACGTTCTCGAGCGGCACGTGGGCATCGTCGAAGAACAGCTCGCAGGTGTCCTGGCCCTTCTGCCCCACCTTCTCCAGGATGCGGCCGACCCGGAAGCCCGGGTTGTCCTTCGTCTCCAGCAACAGCAGCGACACGCCTTTCGCGCCCGCCTGCGGGTCGGTCTTGGCCACCACCAGGACCAGGTCGGCCAGGTAGCCGTTCGAAATGAAGGTCTTGGAACCGCTCACGCGGTAGCCCTCGGGCGTGCGCACGGCCGTGGTGCGGATGCCCTTCAGGTCCGAGCCCGCGCCCGGTTCGCTCATGGCGATCGCCGCGATCATCTCGCCGCTCGCCAGGCGCGGCAGGTAGGTGCGCTTCTGCTCCTCGGTGCCCTGGTTCAGCAGGTAGTGCGCGACGATCGCGTGCACGTGGATGCCGAAGGCCGTATCGCCGCCATAGGACAGCTCTTCGAACACCACCGCCATGTGGGCGAAGCTGCCGCCCGCGCCGCCGTATTCTTCCGGGATGTCGGCCAGCAGCAGGCCCATCTCGCCGGCCTTGCGCCACAATGCGCGGTCGACGTGCTGCTGCTTGCGCCAGGTGTCCTGGTGCGGTGCGATCTCGCCCGCCACGAAGCGGCGCACCGCATCGCGGAAGGCGGCCAGCTCCTCGTTCATCCAGGGGGAAGCGATGTCCATGCGCTCAGCCCTTCCGGTACATGGTGACCACGCAGGCGCCGCCCAGGCCCAGGTTGTGCTGCAGCGCCACCTGGGCGCCGGCCACCTGGCGCGCTTCGGCCGTGCCGCGCAGCTGGTGGGTCAATTCAAAGCACTGCGCCAGGCCGGTCGCGCCCAGCGGGTGGCCTTTCGACAGCAGGCCGCCGGACGGATTCGTGACCACCCGCCCGCCATAGGTGTTGTCGCCGTCGTTGATGAACTTGTCGGCGCCGCCCTCCGGGCACAGGCCCAGGGCCTCGTAGGTGATCAGTTCGTTGTGGGCGAAGCAGTCGTGCAGCTCGACGACGTCCAGGTCTTCCGGGCCGAGGCCGGACTGCTCGTAGACCTTGCGCGCGGCGGCGCGGCTCATGTCGTAGCCGACCAGGCGCATCATGTCGCCGGCCTCGAAGGTGGCCGGCGTGTCGGTGGTCATCGCCTGGGCGGCGATGTGGACGTCGCGGCGCAGGCCGTGGCGCCTGGCGAAATCTTCCGACACCAGCAGGCATGCTGCCGCGCCGCAGGTCGGGGGGCAGGCCATCAGGCGGGTCATCACACCGGGCCAGATCGCCGGCGCATCGAGCACGTCCTGGGGTGTGACCTCCTTGCGGAACAGGGCCAGCGGGTTGTTCGCGGCATGGCGGCTTGCCTTGGCGCGGATGCGCGCGAAGGCTTCCAGGGGCGTGCCGTACTTTTCCATGTGGGCCAGGCCGGCGCCGCCGAAGTAGCGCAGCGCCAGCGGAATCTCGGGCTTGCCGACCAGGCGGTCGGTGACGTCGTCGAAGGCGTCGAAGGGCGTCGGACGGTCGGTGAACACGGAACCGAGCGCGCCGGGGCTCATCTGCTCGAAGCCCAGCACCAGCACGCAGTCGGCGGCGCCGCTGGCGACGGCCTGGCGGCCGAGGAACAGGGCGGTGGAGCCGGTCGAGCAGTTGTTGTTGACGTTGACGATGGGGATGCCGCTCATGCCGACCGCGTACAGGGCCTTCTGGCCGCTGGTGGAATCGCCGTAGACGTAGCCGGCATAGGCCTGCTCGACCAGGTCGTAAGAGAGGCCCGCATCGTCCAGCGCGGCGCGCGCCGCCTGGGCGCCCATCTCGTGGTAGGGGCTGCTCGCGCCCGGCTTGGCGAAAGGAATCATCCCGACGCCGCTCACATATACCTTGTTCATGCTGTCTCCGCTGGATTAGGTCGAGCGACCTACTATCGGTTCAATTATAGGTCAGGCGTACCATTTTTTGTATGCCTCGGCGATAATCGGAACATGCACCCCACCCTCGACAACACCCTGCGCAACAAGACGTCGACCACCACCGAAAAAGGGCTCGGGCGCGCCCATGGCATCCTGCTGGCGGCGCGCGCGCTGCTGGCCAGCGATGGCTATGCCGGCCTGTCGATGCGGCGCGTGGCCCAGGACGCCGGCATGAGTTTGTCCAACGTCCAGCACTACTACGGCAGCAAGGAGCGCCTGCTGGAAGCGCTGCTGCTGTATACGATGGACGAGTTCCAGGCCAAGATGGACCGCATCGCGGTGGCGATGGCCGGCCGGCCGCAGGTCGAGCGCTTCCTTACCACCATCGACATGTTCCTCGACGAGATCACCGAGCCGGTGACGCACGCGATCTTCTTCGAGATCTGGGCGCTGGCCTCGCGCCATGCTTTCGCATCGAACCTGATGGGCAGGATGATCGGACGCGAGCGCAAGGCCGTGCATGGCCTGATCCGCGGCCTGAGCCCGGCCATCGACGACGCCGAAGCGATGCAGCGCGCGGTGCTGATCGTGGCCCAGGTCCAGGGACTGATGCTGTTCCGGCTCGACCGCCATGCGCGCCCCGAGCAGTTCGCGGCGGTGCGCGCATCGGTGCACAACGTGGTGTTATCGCTCGCGACCCTGCCTTGAATTGCCTGTAACTTTTTCCTGACAGGCAGCTTGCGGCCTGTATACTCGTGGAGTTAACAACCTGCCACGGAGGCCGCACGGATGCACCATGAACTCAGCCTGATTACCACCATCGCCGCCGCACTGGGCTTCGGCCTCTTGTTCGGCATGATCGCCATACGCCTGAAACTGCCCGCGCTGGTCGGCTACCTCGCCGCCGGCGTCCTGATCGGCCCCGCCACACCGGGATTCGTCGCCGACGTGCAGCTGGCATCGCAATTGGCGGAGATCGGTGTCATGCTGCTGATGTTCGGAGTCGGCCTGCATTTCTCGCTGGGCGACCTGCTCGACGTGAAGAAGATCGCCCTGCCCGGCGCGCTGCTGCAGATCGCGGTGGCGACCCTGATGGGCATCGGGCTGGCCCATTGGTGGGGCTGGGGCCTGGGCGCCGGGCTGGTGTTCGGCCTGGCCCTGTCGGTGGCCAGCACCGTGGTGTTGCTGCGCGCGCTGGAAGCGCGCGGCGTGCTCGATTCGATGAACGGACGCATCGCGGTCGGCTGGCTGGTGGTCGAGGACCTGGTGATGGTGCTGGTGCTGGTGATGCTGCCGGCGCTCGCGGGTCCGCTGGGCGGCAAGGGCGACGCCGGGGCCGAGCTGTGGCCGGCGCTCGGCAAGACCCTGCTGCAGGTCGGCGCCTTCGTCGCCTTCATGCTGGTCATCGGCCGTAAAGTGTTTCCGTGGTTCCTGTGGCGGGTCGCCAAGACCAACTCGCGCGAGCTGTTCACGCTGTCCGTGATCGCGGCCGCGGTCGGCATCGCCTTCGCCTCCTCCCACCTGTTCGGGGTCTCGTTCGCGCTGGGCGCCTTCTTCGCCGGCATGGTGCTGCGCGAATCGGAACTGAGCCACCGCGCCGCCGAGGAATCGCTGCCGCTGCGCGACGCGTTCTCGGTGCTGTTCTTCGTCTCCGTCGGCATGCTGTTCGACCCGATGGTGCTGGTGCAGTATCCGCTGCAGGTGCTGGCGACCGTGGCGATCATCCTGTTCGGCAAGTCGATCGCGGCCTTCGTGCTGGTGATCGCGCTGCGCTATCCGATCAACACGGCGATCACGGTCTCGGCCTCCCTGGCCCAGATCGGCGAGTTCTCCTTCATCCTGGCGGCGCTGGGCATGCAGCTGGAGCTGCTCCCTAGCCTGGGCCAGAACCTGATCCTGGCCGGCGCCATCATCTCGATCGCCGTCAACCCGCTGATGTTCAGCCTCGGCGCGCCGCTGGAAAAATGGCTGAAATCGAAGCCCGAGCTGGCGCGCAAGCTGGAACGCCCGGCCGACCCGCTGGCCGAGCTGCCGATGGAAACCGCGCACGAAAAGCTCAGCGGCCAGGTGGTGCTGGTCGGCTACGGCCGCGTCGGCCGCCGCATCGCCGACGACCTGGCGGCGCGCGGCGTGCACTTCGTGGTGGCGGAACAGAACCGCGAGGTCGTCGAACAGCTGCGCGCGCGCGGCGTCCCGGCAGTGGCAGGCAACGCGGCCGAACCGGCGGTGCTGATCCAGGCCCACATCACGCACGCGGCGCTGCTGGTGATCGCGACGCCGGACACCTTCCACGTGCGGCGCATGGTGGAGATCGCGCGCATGCTCAATCCATCGGTCCAGGTCGTGGTGCGCAGCCATAACGAGGGCGAGGCGAGCCTGCTGCGCACCGAGACCGGCGGCAAGGTGTTCGTCGGCGAGCAGGAGCTGGCGGCGAGCATGACGCGGCATGTGCTGGAGACGCTGAAGGAGCGGGCAGCGGCGCATTGAAGTGAAGGCCGGGCGGCAATATCGAAGTCCGGCACTCTGCTCCCCCTTACCTCCACCAACGTCATCCCGGCGCAGGCCGGGATCCAAGTTCGTCGGATCACTTCGGCCGGTGCACGCAAGCGGTAGTGGACTGCGAAGGAATTGGATTCCGGCCTTCGCCGGAATGACGGTCTTTAGGCTAGTGGTTTTAACAACGTCGTTACCAGATCTCAACCAGAAAAAAACCCGCCGGCTTGCGCACGGCGGGTTGAAGAACAGCAAGGAAAATCGTCAGTAATTAAGCGGCGACTTCTTCGACGCACAGCTTGAGGTTGGCGTGGCGCCCGTGCAGCTGCGAGTAGATCATCTCGCTGCGCTCTTCCAGCAGCGCGAACACCGCATCCTTCGACAGCACGTACTCGTCCATCAGGGTGTCCTTGAGCGACTCGATCACCAGCTTGTAGTCGCGGATCGCGTTCAGGGTGTAGCTGTACAGCTCGTCGGCCTTTTCCTCCACCAGGCGCAGGGTGTGCTCGCCGCCCATGTCCTTCTGCAGCTGCGAGTAGTCGAGCTTCGAGCGCGAGTACATCGACAGGCGGCCGACCATCAGGTTCAGCATCCTGGTGATCTTCTCGATGTCGTTCTGGCTGCCCACCGAGATGCCGCGCGGGCCGTAGAACAGCTCTTCCGCCGCCACGCCGCCGTACAGGCCGATCACGTCGCGCTCCAGCTCTTCCAGGGTGCGCAGCGACATGTCCTCGCCCGACTGCAGCACGTAACCCAGGGCGCCGATCTTCGACACGGCTTCGGTGCTGATCTTCAGCAGGTGCGACTTTTCCTTCACTTCGGCGAGGGTCATGCCGGCGCGCAGCCAGGGGTCGATCTGCATGAAGAAGTGACCCAGCTCGTGCAGGGCGATACGCTCGCGCTGCTTGGTCTTCTCGGCGGTGGTGGCGCGGTCGGTCAGGCCGATGGTGGCGCGTTCGTAGGCACGGAACAGCAGGTTCGTGTTGATGATCGCCTTTTCCTGGATCGACAGCATCGACGCACGCTCGACCACGGTTTCCAGCAGCGCCGGGCTGAGGTTCTGGGTGATTTCCGCCACCTGGTCCAGGTTGGTGTCGTTCCAGTCCACCAGGCCGTCCTTCTTGCGTGCCAGGAAGCTGCGCAGGAGTTCCTTGCGCTCGCCCTTGTTCGGCAGGCGGAAGTTGATCTTGACCGAGAAGCGGCGCAGCATCGCTTCGTCCATCTCGGTGTTCGAGTCGTCGAAGTTCGAGGCGACCACCCAGATCACGCCCTGGCCCTTGTCGCTCTTCACGCCGTCCAGCAGGCCCAGCAGGGTGTTGGCGGTGTCGTCTTCCCACTTCTTTTCGCTGCGGCCGCGCGGCATGAACAGGGTCTGGGCCTCATCCAGGAAGATGATGCACTTGCCCTTGGCGCAGGCCTTCTTGTACAGCGCGTTCAGCGCCTTCGAGCCGCCGCCGACATAGCCCGACTCCAGCGCCGAGCCCGAGGCAGAGATCAGCGGCATGTCCAGGCGCTTGGCCAGGTAGCCGACCAGCTTGGTCTTGCCGGTACCGGCCGGGCCGGTCAGCATGACGTTGAAGGGCTTGTCGATGTTGTGCGACTGGTATTCGTCGCGGTTGCGGATCATGTCTTCCAGGTGCAGGACTTCCTGCTTGATGTCGTCCATGCCGATCAGGTCGTCCATGCTGCCCTTGAGCTTGTCCGGGGTGATGACCGAGGCGCTGGCGCCCATGCCCGGGATGCCGAACTTCAGCAGGTAGAGCACCAGCAGGACCACGGCGATGTTCAGGCCGTACTGCTTGAAGAAGGTGCCGGTCTTGGCGAGGAAGCTCTCGCCCTCGTCCATCACCGCCTTGTGGCTGGCCAGGTAGTCGTCCTTGGCGATCGAATACGGGATCGCATTCTTCAGCAGCACTTCGCGCTCGAGCGAGAGGTGCGAGGTGCTCGGCACCTTGACCACGTGGATCGCCTCCGCGTCCTTGAACTTGTAGACGTAGCGCGGCGACTCCGACAGCGGCTTGGCGATCAGGAGATAGTCGAGGCGGTCCTTCTTGGCAGCCAGCTCGGTGATTTCGGCAATGTTCTGCGACTGCACCACCGGACGCGCATCCTGGGGAACGTTCGATTTCCAGATTGCCACAGCCGCGATCACGCCGAGCAGCGCCGCCAGGGCGATGCGTACGTAGACGCTCTTGAACGCGTTCTTGAAAGCAACCTGAAGTTGGGCGAAATTGGGCATCGTTTGATCTCTTGCTAAGTTTGGGGCGGACAGCGCTACTGCTTGGGGGTGCCGTGCCGGCGTGGTCTCGCGGGATCGGCGTGCGGCGCATGGGGCCGCTCAAGGCATTACCTGCCTCGTCCAAACGTGTACGTTTGGTATTGTTTTGATGCCCGAAGGCAATGGGATAAGGAGACTATACCCGCAAAAAAAACGGAGGTGTATACCGTGTGACGAAAAAAATGACGATCACAACGATAGTAGAAACAAGGACAAGGGATTTCATTATCAGGCTGTCAGGATAAATTATCGAACAGCCAAAACTATTTGAGCTTCTTATATAAATACCATTACAAATCGACAGACCGATTGTAATAATGTCAGCCATTCGGAGAGGCTAATCAGCGACAGTGCAGATGGCTTTGCGTGAGCTCAACAGTATCGATCTTTCGCCATCCTGTTGACATCTTTGTGCAACTCATCTGTTCAATTGGGCGCGACCATTTATACGGTTTTGGTATGCTGATTTCGGCCAAAGGCATTCGTCCGATCCTTCCCCACATGGGGCCGCTCGGGCCACAGGCAAGTCACAGCAAGAGGAACGGCTATGAAAAGATATGCACTGGCAGCGGCGCTGGCAATCTGCCTCGGCAGTCCCGCCCAAGCGGCCCTGATCGATCTTCATTCCACTAATGGCCCGGCCGCGAATACGCCGCAGCCGGTGCGTAGCCTGTCGGTGACCCCGCGCCAGGACATCGTCACCCCGCCGGCGAACATGTCCGAACTGCCGGAGCCGGAAGTGTTCGCCATGATGCTGCTGGGCCTGGTGCTGATCGGCTACAAGGCCGGCCGCAACAGCAGCGAGAAGTTCAAGTAGGGAAGTCGGCCGGGCATCCGCGGCCATCCTGCAGGCCGGGCGCCCTGCCCAGCCTGCATGCCGCAAGGCGGTGTCGCTTCTTTCCGCGGCGCCATAGCCTGACGAAACGCCACGCCGATCGCGGGCGTTTCAGCACTCGCCGCACATGGCGTGCAGCTTCACCAGGGTGTTCCAGTTGCGGGACGTGGTCCCGTCTCCGAGTTGTTTTCCCAGCGCAGTAGCCGCGGCGCTCTCCAGCATCCCTTCCGGACACCAGACATACACCGCGCGCTCGCCCAGCGCCAGCTGTTCGCAGCCCCAGTCCTGCCCGGCCAGCGCCGCCAG
>DAMCRY010000082.1:0-11959 GCA_032115075.1 Massilia sp. | reverse complement strand
GGCCGCGCTCAGTCCGGTGATCCAGTAGCGCGCCCCGGCCGCCGCCGCATTGGCGGCCGCGCCGCTGGCCGCATTGCGCGCCTGCAGCGCCTGCACCAACGCATCGATGTCGGCCACGATCTGGCGCCGCAGCGGGCTGCATTCGTCGACGAGGAAAGTCCCGAAGCCCTCCGTGTCACCGGCCGCGCGGTAGGCGCGCGGGCGTTCCAGCTCCTTCGCCATGGTCAGCATGCCGGCCTTGACCTTCGCGTACTGCATATCGCCCCCCATGGCCGCGTCGAGCTGCGCCAGCGCGGCCAGGTAGTCGGCCTTGAAGGAATCGACCAGGTCCAGTTCGCGGCGCGCGGCGGCCTCTTCCTTGAAGATGTAGGCGTTGCGGGCCGCGATGCCGGTCTGGGCCAGCGCTTCGCGCGCGGCGTACAGCGGTTCCAGCTCGCCGTCGCGCACCGCGTTGACCTCGGCCAGGGCGCCCTGGATCGTATTGACCCGCGTCACGGAGAACACGGCGAGGATCAGCGTGACGGCCAGGACAAGGCCGAATGCTAGGTAGAGCTGCCGGGCGATGCCGACACGTTGAATGAAGGACATGATGATTGAATAATTGCCAAATAATCGGCAATTTAATCATATTTATCAAAAAAATTGCCACACGATAAGAAAGTTGCCTTAAATTTATTTTATTTGTTGTATTGGCGTCTCTGGCCCGTCGCACATCCAGCCGCATTCGTGGGCGCCGGCAGCCGGGCCCCAGCTTTCATGCCTGTTATTGCCAGATTCGCCACGCTGTCCGCCTCCGTGGTACACTGCCGCCTCGCTAGGGGTCCTGGCGCGCGCCGATATGACGAGCATGGCGCGCTGCCGGGTGAGAGATACCCTTCGTACCTGATCTGGATAATGCCAGCGAAGGAAAGCGCAACGCAGTTCCCATCCTTGTTTGCCCTTCCCCCACGTTGGCTCCGGCTTTTTTGAAAAGCGGCGCGCCATCGCTTTCCCGCGTGGCGCGCGAAGACGAGCAAACCATGACATTCAACCTGAAGCACTCCATCCTCGCCTGCGCCATCCTGCAGGCCTTCTCCGCAACCGCGTCCGCCCAGCAGGCCGCTCCCGCGCCCGCCTCCGATAACGTGGCCTCGGTGGTCGTCACCGGCAGCCGCTGGGTCGCCAGCGACCGCGCCAGCATCGGCGGCTTCAGCGACGCCCCGCTGCTCGACACCCCGGCCTCGATCACGGCGCTGACCCGCACCCAGATGCTGGACCTGTCGATCCGCAACGTGACCGACGCGGCCCGCTTCGACGCCTCGGTGGGCGATGCCTACAACGCGGTCGGCTACGCCGAACAGTTCTCGATCCGCGGCTTCGCGCTGGACAACGCCAGCAGCTACCGCAAGGACGGCATCGCCATCCCGGCCGACACCCAGATCCCGCTCGAGAACAAGGAACGCGTCGAGATCCTGCGCGGCCTGGCGGGCCTGCAGGCCGGCGTTGCGGCGCCGGGCGGCATGGTCAACTTCGTCACCAAGCGTCCGACCAATGCGCCGCTGCGCTCGGCCCTGGTGGAGCTCAGCGAACGCGGCACCGTGCACGGCTCGGTCGACCTGGGCGGCCGCGGCGAGGACCGGCGCTTCGGCTACCGCATCAACGCGGCTCTTGAAGACCTGAAATCCTACGTGCGCGGCGCCGACGGCGAGCGCCAGTTCGTGTCCGGCGCCTTCGACTGGCAGATCACCCCGGACGCGCTGCTGCAGCTCGACCTCGACCACCAGCACCGGTCGCAGATCACGGCGCCGGGCTACCAGCTGCTGCGCAACGAAGTCCTGCCGACCGGCGTCTCGCCCAAGGTCCTGCTGAACGACCAGGCCTGGACCAAGCCGGTGGAAACCGACAGCAGCAACCTGGGCCTGCGCTTCACGTACCGCCTGAATGCCGACTGGACCGCCACCGTCAACGCCAACAAGCACTGGTTCAAGCGCGACGACTACACCGCCTTCCCGTATGGCTGCAGCAACGAGGGCGAAGGCTTCTATCCCGGCTACTGCTCGAACGGCGACTACGACGTCTACGACTACCAGAGCGTCGGCGAGCGCAAGACCCCGTGGGGCGCGCAGGCCATGCTGCAGGGCCGCTTCGCCACCGGCGCGGTGCGCCACCAGCTGACCGTCGGCGCCGCGATGTCCGAGCGCCACGACAGCTTCGGCGAGTACGTCTACGACTACGCCGGCTACAGCAATATCTGGAACAACCTGGCGGTGGATCCGGCACCGGGCAATCCGGCTACCGGCCCGGTCATGGAGCGCCGCAACGACCGCGAGACCGCCTTCTTCGTGCAGGACGTGGCGACGCTGTCGGACCGGTTCACGCTGCACACCGGCCTGCGCTGGGTGAAACTCAAGCGCAACGAGAAGGCCGAGGTCGAGCTGCCCTGGGTGCACGCCAACGACGACTTCGTGCTGCCGAGCGTGGCGCTGGTGTACAAGCCGGCGCGCGACTGGAGCGTCTACGGCTCGCTCAGCCATGGCCTGCAGCACGGCGGCATCGCCGAGATGGGCACCACCAACGAGAACACCGTGCTCGACCCGAGCCGCTCGAAGCAGGTCGAGCTGGGCGTGAAGGGTGTGATCAACAACGCGGTGATGCTGTCGGCCGCCGTGTTCGACATCAGGCAGGGCCTGGAATACGTGAACGCGGGCGGCGCCTTCGTCCGCGCCGGCGAGCAGCGCCACCGCGGCCTGGAACTGGCGGCCCAGGGACGCGTGAACGCGGACCTGAACTACAGCCTGTCGCTGATGGCGCTCGACGCCGAGCAGACCGGGACCGGCGACCCCGCGGTGGAGGGCAAGCGCGTGACCAACGTGCCCGAACTGCGCTCGACCGCCTGGGTCGAGTACGCGGTGCCGGCGGTCCGGGGCCTGAAGGTGGACGCTACCTGGCAGTACTCGGGCAGCAAGGCCTTCGATCCGGCCAACCGCGCCATCGTGCCGGGCTACCACGTGGCGGCGCTCGGCGCGTCGTATCCGGTGCGCCTGGGTGGAGTGAACGCGATCCTGCGCGCGCGCGTGGACAACGTCTTCGACAAGTTCTACTGGCGCGACGTGACGCAGTCGCTGGGCGGCTACCTGCTGCCGGGCGCGCCGCGGACCTTCCGGGTGTCGGCGCAGTTCGACTTCTGAGTCGGACGCAGGGTTTCGCCGCGGTCGCGACTCAGTCTTCCAGGTCGGCCAGCTTGCCCAGGCACCTGCGCTGGAAGCCGTTCAGTCCGGCCGTGACGAAACTGTCGTCCGGCTCGATCACGCCGCCGTCGAGCAGCAGGCGCAGCTTGGCGATGCGGTCGCCCTGGGCCAGCGCCTGGCCGGCATGCGAGGCGTCCGGCGCGCCCGCGTCCGCGATCGCCTCCACCACCTCGGCCGGGAAATCCCAGTGCCGGGCGATCACCGCGGACAGTTCGCGGCTGGCCGCGAACAGCGCAAGCCCGAAGTTCCCGCTGCCCGGCACCTTGCCCGCGCAGACGCGGTCGGCCACCTGGAAAGCCACCTGCAGGCCGACGTTCTGCATCAGGCCGGCCAGGTAGGATTCGAAGACGCCGGCCGACAGTCCCGGCGCCATCACGCTGGCGGCGAAGGCGCAGCGTTCGGAATGGCGCCAGACCGCCGGCGCCACCTGGCGCGCCACGCCCTGCACCTTCACTTTGACGAGCGGCCGGATCGCGATACGCGCCAGCAGCATGCGCAGGCCGTTCAGGCCCAGCATCGTGACCGCGCCTTCGAGCGTCTCGATCGGCTTGGCCGGGCGGTAGTAGGCACTGTTCGCTTCGCGGATCACTTCGGCGACCAGCACCAGGTCGCGCCCCACCTCGGCCGACAGCGCGGCGGTGGAGATGTTCTCGTCGGACAGCGCGCCGAGCAGCTGCGCCACCAGTTCCGGCACGCGCGGCACCAGGCCGGAGGCGTTTTCGGGATCGCTCGCCAGCGCCCGCACCTCGGCCAGGATGCGCTCCTCGATCTCGTCGCCGGCATTGCTGCCGCTGCTGGCGGTCAGCCAGCGGTAATAGGCGGCGTCCACCTCCGCCGCCATGTCTTCCACGTCCACCACCGCGGCCGCACCAGGGCCGCTGGCGGGGTGGGTCTCCTTCTCGGCGCCGCCCAGCATGCGGCTTATCCATTTTTTCACAGCGCACCACCCTATCGATGTCAGCACAGAAGATCATTCTAATGCTATACGGCAACAATTTGGTAGTCGAACAAGCGCTTTCTTTGCGCCGCGACGGCGCCGCGCAACCGGAAGCTGAGGCAGGTCAGCCCGCAGGGCCCAGCAGGGCCTCCACCTGTCGCATCCGCTGCGCCAGTTCGCCCTCGAGCAGGACGTAGGGGATGGCGCGCGCCGCCAGCGTTTCCAGCAGCATGCGGTGCACCTGCTGGCGCACCTCTTCCGATTCGCGCTGCAGGCCATCCGGCTCCCAGGGACTGTCGGGCGCCGTCACCAGGGTCCAGGCGTAGTCGTGGCGGCTGTCCAGGCGCGCCAGCTGCGGATCGACCCGGCCCCAGTACTGGCGGCTGTACAGGGCCGTCATCAGCGGCGTGGTGTCGCAGAACAGGAAGCGCGTCGCGCGCGCCGCCGCCGCGTCCTCGCGTTCGAGCTGGGTGCGGGCGATCGGATACTGGTCGCTCTCGAACGGCACGCGGCCGCGGGTGTCGACGAACTCGCGCAGGTACTCGGGCACCCACACGGTGCCGTAGCGGGCCGCCAGGGCCTCGGCCAGGGTCGACTTGCCGGAGGATTCGGCGCCGAGGATCGCGACCCGCCGCAGGGGCGCGCTCATGCGTCCCTCCGCGCGATGTTCGACCAGGCGCGCCAGCCGGTCCAGGCCAGCGCCACGAACACCGCGTACAGCACCGCGGTCAGGACCAGGCCCTTGTAGACGTACAGGCCGACGTACAGCACGTCCACCACGATCCACACCAGCCAGTTCTCGACCTTCTTGCGGCCCAGCAGGAGCTGGCCGACCAGGCTGCCCGCGGTGAGGAAGCCGTCGGCATGCGGCACGTCGGTGTCGGTGAGATGGTCGAGGAAGCTCGACAGCAGCACGAATCCGATGACCCATCCGGCGATCGCCTGGCCCCAGCCGGCGCGCGTCAGGCGGCTGACGGCCAGCTGCTGCTCGCCGGCGCCGTGCAGCCACTGGTACCAGCCCCACACCGAGGCCGCGATGAACACGAACTGCAGCCCCATGTCGCCATACAGCTTGGCTTCGAAGAAGACCGCGGCATAGGTCGCCGACGAGGCGATCGAGAACAGCCAGGCCCAGTGTTTCTGGCGGATGTTGAGGGCCACGGTGGTCACCGCGAGCAGGAAGGAGATCAGTTCCAGCGGCGTGGTGCTCAGGCCCAGGAAGGCAAGCGTGTCGTTCATGGGCAGCGGATGAAGGAAGGTCAACAGTAGATTATGGAAGGTGGCGGCGGAAATCGCAAGAAACCCGCGCAAGAAACCCGCGCAAGAAACCCGCGCAAGCAACCCCGCGCAAACCTCCGCGCAAGCGGCACCGTCCGTATCCGGACACCCTTGCCCGAAGGCGGGCACGCCAGGTCCCGAAAACAGCGCCCGCCCGCTGGGAACGCGCCCTGGCACGGTGCTTGCAATGGTAGGCGCATGACCAACGACGCAAAGACCGACCGAAGCACCATGGACCGCGCCCTCGACCCCGCCCTCCTCCAGCGCCGCCGGCGCATCCGGCTCGCAGCCGGCCTCCTGCTGCTCGCCGCCGCCGTGCTGGCCTGCTGGCAGCTCAACCGCCTGCTCCGGCCCAGCGTGGCCCTGTCCGACATCGTCGTCTCGACGGTGCGGCACGGCGACGTCGCCAACACCGTGAATGCCGCCGGCGTCGTGATCCCGGTCCACGAGGAAGTCGTGGCCAGCCCGGTGGCCAGCCGCGTGGCCAAGGTCCTGGCCAGGCCGGGCCAGCAGGTCAAGGCCGGCGACATCCTGCTGGAGCTGGACGACCGCGAGATCGCCCTCGCCGTCGACACGCTGCGCGAGCAGCTGGCGCAGCAGCAGAACCGCATCGCCACCCTGAAGCTCGAACTGGAGCAGAAGCACAGGCAGCTCGCCAGCAGCATCGAGCTGCTCGAGCTCGACCTGCAGTCGGCGCGCGCCCTGGACGAGCGCAACCAGAAGCTGCGCCAGAGCGGCCTGGTCTCGGGCGAGAACCTGCTGGCGGGCGAACTCGCCGTCAGGCGCGCCGGGATCCAGCTGCGCCAGCAGCGCGAGCTGATCGCCGACAGCCGCCGCGCCACCGCCGCCAGCATCTCGGCCGCCACCCTGCAGCAGGACATCCTGAAGAAGCAGCTCGCGCAGCAGGAGCACAAGCTGGCCCAGGCGAAGGTCGCCGCGCCCTTCGCCGGCATGCTGACCTCGCTCGTGCAGGAGGAAGGCGCGAGCGTGGCCGCCGGCCAGCTGCTGGCGCGCGTATCGGAACTGGACAACTACCGGGTCGAAGCGACCGTATCGGACTTCCATGCGCGCCTGCTCGCGCCCGGGCAAGCCGTGCGGGTCGAGCAGAACGGCGCGCTGCTGGCCGGACGCGTGCACACGGTGCTCCCGGAAATCCAGAACGGCACCGTCAGGCTGCTGGTCGACCTGGACCAGCCGGACAGCCCGCTGCTGCGCAACAAGATGCGGGTCGACGTCAACATCGTCACCGCGAGCAAACAGGACGCCCTGGTGCTGGACAGCGGCGCCGCCTTCAACGGCGCCGGCCGCCAGGCGGCCTTCGCGATCGTCGACGGGGTGGCGCGCCGCACCACACTGCAACTGGGCGCCGGCGACGGCAGGCTGGTCGAGGTCGTGGCCGGCGCGCGGCCGGGCGAGCGCTTCATCGTCTCGGACACCAGGGCCTTCGCCAACCTGGACAGCATCCGCATCACCGAGTGAATCACGGATCAATCAACACGATCAACACAATCGACACGATCGACAAGCACGACAAACCGGGGAATACCATGATCAAACTGAACAAGGTCAGCAAGACCTACCGCACCGACAAGGTGGAGACGCTGGCGCTCAAGGACGTCGACCTGCACGTGAAGAAGGGCGAGTTCGTCGCCATGATGGGGCCGAGCGGCTGCGGCAAGAGCACGCTGCTGAACCTCATCGGCCTGCTCGACCGCCCCGGCCAGGGCAGCATCGAGGTCGACGGGGTTCCCGTCACGCGCTATCGCGACAAGCAGGTCGCCAGCCTGCGCAACCAGACCTTCGGCTTCATCTTCCAGAGCTTCCACCTGATCCCGGACCTGCGCGTGATCGACAACGTCGAACTGCCCCTGCTCTACCGCAGCATGGGGACGGGCGAACGGCGCCGGCTGGCGCGCGAGGCGCTGGAAAAGGTCGGCCTGGGCGCGCGCATGGACCATTACCCGAACCAGCTCTCGGGCGGCCAGCAGCAGCGCGTGGCGATCGCGCGCGCCATCGTCGGCCGGCCGCAGGTGCTGCTGGCCGACGAGCCGACCGGCAACCTCGACAGCAAGATGGGCGAGGAAGTCATGGACATCCTGCTCAAGCTGAACGGCGAAGGCACCACGGTGGTCATGGTCACGCACGACGAGCGCGAAGCGCGCCGCACCAGCCGCATCGTGCGCGTGTTCGACGGCCAGCTGGTCGCGTAAGCGCGGGAGAAGCACATCATGTTCCGCAACTATCTCCTGACGGCGTGGAAGGTCTTCATGCGCCGCAAGCTGTTCACCCTGATTAACCTGCTGTGCATCGTGCTGACGCTGGTGGTGCTGATGGTGACCGCCTCCCTGCTGGAGACCGCCTTCCGCCCCTCCGGCGTCGAGGGCAAGAGCGAGCGCTTCCTGCAGGTCTACCTGATGCGCATGGAGAGCCCGAAAGGCGACAGCATCAGCACTTCGCCGCTGGGCTACAAGCTGATCGACAAATACCTGAAGCCGATGCCGGGCGTCGAGCGGGTGGCCATGGTCACCATGCCGAAGGGGGTGTCGGTCTACCAGGGCGACACCGTGAGCGAGCTCTTGATGCGGCGCGCCGACGCGGACTACTGGAAGGTGCTCGATTTCCGGCTGCTGGCGGGGCGCCTGCCCACGGCCGCCGACGATGCCGCCGGCCGCCACATCGCCGTGCTCAACGCCACCAGCGCCGCGCGCCTGTTCCCCGGCACCCCGCAAGTGGCGATCGGCCAGCGCATCGACCTCGGCGGCCAGGGCTACGAGGTCGTCGGCGTGGTGGAAGACGCCATGCACCTGAACGCCTATGCGGATATCTGGGCGCCGGTGTCCACCTTCCCCTCGTCCGACTACCGCGGCCAGCTGACCGGCCCCTTCACCGCGCTGATCCTGGCAAGGGATGCCGGCGACCTGCCGCGCATCCGGGCCCAGGTCGCGCAGATCGCCAAGGGCGTGGTGCACGACGACCCGGCGCAGTGGAAGACCTTCCACTTCTGGGCCGACAGCAAGCTTGACCTGTTTGCCCGCATCCTGGTCGGCAGCCCGGACGAGGCGGACTCCGGCGCCGGCCGGGTCCTCGCCGGGATCGCCGTGGCCATGCTGGTGTTCATGCTGCTGCCGGCGCTGAACCTGGTCAACCTGAACACCGGCCGCATCCTCGAACGCCGCGCCGAGATCGGCGTGCGCAAGGCCTTCGGCGCCACCAGTCGCCAGCTGGCGGTGCAGCTGGTCGTCGAGAACGTGCTGCTGTGCCTGGCCGGCGGCCTGCTGGCGCTCGGCGCCACCGCGCTGGCGCTCGCCTGGCTGGAAAGCGCCGACCTGATCCCCTACCTCGAGGTCGACGTGAACCTGGCCGTGTTCGGCTGGGGCATGTTGATCGCCACCGTCTTCGGCCTGCTCTCCGGCGTCCTGCCCGCCTGGAAGATGTCGCGCCTCGACCCCGTCCACGCCCTGAAGGGAACCGCCTGATGTTCCGCCATTTGCTCAAGCTGACCTGGAAGCGCAAGTCCAGGAACCTGATGCTCAGTCTCGAGATCCTGATCGCCTTCGCCATCGTGTTCGGCGTCGCCGCCTTCGGACTGCGCTACTGGCAGCTCTACAACATGCCGCTCGGCTTCGACGGCCGCGACCTGTGGTCGGTGTCGCTGGAGACCGGCGAGGACCGCGGCGCCAGGCTCGATCCCGGCGTGTTCGACAGCTTCCGCCGCGGCCTGGCCGAACTCCCGGAAGTGCGCGACGTCGCCTTCGTGAGCTTCGCGCCGTACACGAATGCGACCATCTCGACCCGGCTGCGGCCCCAGCTTCCGGACGGCGGCCAGGCCCCGCAGCTGCACACCGAAATGCTGGACGCCGACGACCACGCCGGCGGCCTGCTCGGCGTGAAGCTGGTCGAAGGCCGCTGGTTCTCGGAACTGGACAACGGCAGCGCCGAGCGCCCCACCGTCATCAACCGGCGCATGGCCGAGACCATGTTTCCCGGCCAGCCGGCGGTCGGCCGCCGCTTCGACGACCGCGACGAGTCGCAGGCCTCGGTGGCCTACCGCGTGGTCGGCGTGGTCGAGGCCTTCCGTGCCAAGGGCGAGCTGGCCACGCCGGTGAATTTCGCCTTCAGCCGCTTTGAGCCGGGCAAGAACGACCGCGACGTCCGCACCATCCTGCTGCGCGTGGCGCCGGGCACCGAGCGCGCATTCGAGAAGCGCCTGAACGACCGGCTGAAACTGATCCGCAACGACTGGACCTACGAGATTTCGCCGGCGAGCGTGTTGCGCGCCTCGATGCTCAAGACCCAGATGGTGCCGCTGGTCGTGGTCGGCATCATCGCCGGCTTCATGCTGCTGATGGTCGCCTTCGGCCTGTTCGGCGCGCTGTGGCAGAACACCACCCAGCGCATCCCGGAGATCGGGCTGCGCCGCGCCATCGGCGCCAGCGCCGGCCAGGTCTACAGCCAGATCGTGCTCGAGCAGTTCCTGCTCAGTTCAGTCGCCATCGCGCTGGGGCTGGCGCTGCTGGTGCAGCTGCCGCTCACCCGGGCGTTCGGCGAGCACCTCGACTGGATGATCTTCGCGCAAGCCGCGGTGTTGTCGATGGCAGTGATCTATCTGCTATCCTTGCTGTGCGCCCTCTACCCGGGCTGGCGCGCCAGCCGCCTGAGCCCGACCGAAGCGCTGCATCACGAATAGATAGAAGAAGAGAGAGAACCACCCGATGGAAGCACCACGCCCGCCGCGCGTCCTGGTCGTCGACGACGACGGCGCGGTCCAGGTCTCGCTGGCCCTGCTGCTCAAGCAGTCCGGTTTCGACGCCGTCTGCTGCGACGGTCCTGCCGCCGCCCTCGCGCTGCTGGAGGAGAGGTCCTTCGACCTGGTCCTGCAGGACATGAACTTCTCCCTGCAGACCAGCGGCGCCGAGGGCCTGGCGCTGCTGGAGCGGATTCGCCAGCGCCATCCCGCCCTGCCGGTGCTCCTGATGACGGCCTGGGGCTCGATCGCGCTGGCGGTGGCCGGCATCAAGGCCGGCGCCGCCAACTTCTTCACCAAGCCCTGGGACAACGCCCAGCTGATGGACCTGGTCGCGGCGACCCTCGAACTCAAGGGTCCGGATGCGGAAGGCGCGGGCCGCAAGGCGCTCGACGCCCGGTTCGATTTCGGCGGCATCGTCGGCGAACATCCGAAGCTGCTGCGGGTGCTGGCCACCATCGGCCAGGTCGCGCGCACGCGGGCGCCGGTGCTGATCCTCGGCGAGAGCGGCACCGGCAAGGAACTGGTGGCGGACGCCATCCACCGCAACAGCCCCCGCGCCGGCCAGGCCATCGTCAAGATCAACATGGGCGCGATCACGCCATCCCTGTTCGAAAGCGAGATGTTCGGCCACGTGCGCGGCGCCTTCACGGACGCGCGCAGCGACCGCAAGGGCCACGTCGCCTGCGCCGACGGCGGCACCCTGTTCCTCGACGAGATCGGCGAACTCAATCGCGGCGACCAGGTCAAGCTGCTGCGGGTGCTGCAGGACCAGCGCTACCAGCCGGTCGGGGCCAGCCGCAGCGAGCAGGCCGACATCCGCGTGGTCTCGGCCACCAACCGCGAGCTGGCCGAGCTGGTGGCCAGCGGCGACTTCCGCGAAGACCTGTTCTACCGCCTGAACCTGATCACGATCCGCCTGCCGCCGCTGCGCGAGCGGCGCAGCGACATTGCGCTGCTGGCGCGCCACATCGCGGCCACGGTCGCCGACGGCTACGGCCTGGGCCCGGTAACGCTCACCCAGGGGGCGCTGGACTGGCTGTCGGCGCAGCCCTGGCCCGGCAACATCCGCCAGCTGAAGCAGACCCTGGAGCGTACCCTGCTGCTGGCCGGCAGCCCGCAGCTGGGCCAGGCCGACTTCGCCGCGGCCGGCCGCCTCGACGACGCCGGCCCGGCTTCTTCGCGCCTCGGCGTGGATGGCATGACCCTCGAACAGGTCGAGCGGCGCATGATCGAAGCAGCCCTCGACCAGCATGGCGGCAACATCACGCGCGTGGCCAAGGCCCTGGGCCTGTCGCGCACCGCGCTGTACCGGCGCCTGGAGCGCCATGGGCTGGGCGACCCCGACGGCGGGCTCGCCGAATGAGCCTGCGCCGCCGGCTGGGCGCCTACCTGGCGGTGCTGCACCTGCTGCTGTTCGCGGCATGCGGGCTGCTCCTGATCGACCGGCCGCTGCTCTTCGTCGGCGCCGAGGCCCTGCTGCTGCTCAGCCTCGGCCTCGGCTTCGTCCTGCTGCGCCAGGCGCTCGAGCCGCTCGGCTACACCCCCGTGCTCTTCAACCCGCCTCGCGCGAACTCGACGAGCTGGTCGCCCTGTTCAACGCCATGCTGGCCGCGCTGCACCGCGAGCGCCTGGCCGTCGGCGAGCAGCAGGGCTTCCTCGACCGCCTGCTGGAGGCGACGCCGCACGCCGTACTGGTGTTCGACTTCGACAATGCGGTCAGCCTGGTCAATGCCAGCGCCCTGTCGCTGCTCGGCCTGCCGCGACTGCAGG
>DAMCRY010000081.1:0-11992 GCA_032115075.1 Massilia sp. | reverse complement strand
GCGCCTACCTGTGCGGCGCGCCGCCGATGGTGGAGGCGGCCAGCGTGCTGGCGCGCGAGCGGGGCATCCGGCCCGAACACATCTACGCCGACGCGTTCTACGCGAAGGCAGCCTGAACCCCAAGGAGAAAGCATGGACATGCAAGCAAGCGAAGCGCTGGCCGAGGACGGCGGCGCCCAGGCCGACGTGAAAACGGCGCGCGCCGACTTCTACCGGCGCATCAGCGGCGACAACATGACGCCGCTGTGGGAGGTGCTCGGCGCCCTGGTGCCGAAGTCGCCCCGCACCCCGGTCGCGCCGGCCCTGTGGCGCTACAGCGAAGTGCGCGGCCACGTCATGGAAGCGGGCCGCCTGATCAGCGCCGAGGAGGCCGAGCGCCGCGTGCTGGTGCTGGAGAACCCGGCCATGCGCGGCAATTCCTCGATCACGCAGTCGCTGTACGCCGGCCTGCAGCTGATCCTGCCCGGCGAAGTGGCGCCCGCCCACCGCCATACCCAGTCGGCGCTGCGCCTGGTGCTGGACGGCGAGGGCGCCTATACCGCCGTCGACGGCGAACGCACCACCATGCGCCGCGGCGATTTCATCATCACCCCGTCCTGGACCTGGCACGACCACGGCAACCTGGGCGCCGAGCCGGTGGTGTGGCTCGACGGGCTGGACATCCCGACCCTGCGCTTCTTCGACGCCGGCTTCGCCGAACACGGCAGCCAGGCCTCGCAGTCCAGCGCGCGTCCCGAGGGCGATGCGCTGGCCCGCTACGGCCACAACATGGTCCCGGTCGACCTGAAGCAGGCGCCATCCGACCCCACCAAGGTCTTCGTCTACCCGTTCGCGGACACCAAAGAGGCGCTCGAGGGCATCGCCCGCACCGCGCCGGATGCCCACTTCGGGCACAAGCTGCGCTACGTGAACCCGGCCACCGGCGCCTCGCCGATGCCGACCATCGGCGCCTTCGCCCAGCTGCTGCCGGCGGGTTTCACGAGCCAGCCCTACCGCAGCACCGACGCCACCGTGTACGTCTGCCTGGAAGGGCAGGGCAGCGCCCGGGTCGGCGACGAGACCTACACCTTTGGTCCGAACGACATCTTCGTGGTGCCGTCCTGGCACGCGCTGCGCCTGCAGGCCGAGGCGCAAACGATCCTGTTCAGCTTCTCGGACCGTCCGATGCAGCAGGCGCTCGGCCTGTGGCGCGAAGAGAAAATGCAAGAGATGCAGTAATCCACTGGAGAACCCCATGAAATACGCAGTTCCAGCAGCACCGGTCTACACCCTTCCAGTCGCCGGCAGCGACGAGCAGTTCCCCGTCAACCGCATCTTCTGCGTCGGCCGCAACTACGCCGCCCACGCGCGCGAGATGGGCAAGGACCCGGACCGCGACCCGCCGTTCTTCTTCATGAAGCCTGCCAACGCGACCGTCGCGGCGGGCGCCGAGGAAGTGACGATCCCGTATCCGCCGAAGACCGCCAACTTCCACCACGAGATCGAACTGGTGGTCGCGATCGGCAAGGGCGGGTCGAACATCCCGGTCGAACAGGCGCTCGAGCACGTGTACGGCTACGCGGTCGGCCTCGACATGACCCGCCGCGACATCCAGCTGGAAGCGCGCGACAAGGGCCGCCCCTGGGAATTCGGCAAGTCCTTCGCCAGGTCGGCGCCGATCGGCCGGGTCCACCGCGCCAGTGAAACGGGCCACGTGAGCGAAGGCGAGATCGCCGTCACCGTGAACGGCGAAGACCGCCAGCGCTCCGACGTGGCGAAGCTGATCTGGTCGGTAGCCGAGTCGATCGCCTACCTGTCCGAGTACGAAACGCTGGAACCGGGCGACATCATCATGACCGGCACCCCGGAAGGCGTGAACGCGGTCAAGCCGGGCGACCTGATGGTCGGCAGCGTCGCCGGTCTCGGCGAGATCCGCGTGCGCGTGGCCGGGTAAGCGGCCGGACTGCAGCAGAACAGGAGACAGACATGGGAGAGTCCCAGGCCGTATTCCCCATCCGCCCGGTGTGGGAGTCGAAGGAAAGCAGCAGCCGCATCCCGTTCTCGGTCTATACCGACGAAGAGAACCACAAGCGCGAGCTGGAGCGGCTGTTCTACAAGGGCCACTGGTGCTACGTCGGCCTCGAGGCCGAGGTGCCGGACGCGGGCGACTTCAAGCGCACCGTGGTGGGCGAGCGCTCGGTGATCATGGTGCGCGATGCGGACGGCGGCATCAACGTCGTCGAGAACGTGTGCGCCCACCGCGGCATGCAGTTCTGCCGCGAACGCCACGGCAACCGCAAGGAATTCGTGTGCCCCTACCACCAGTGGAACTACAAGCTCAACGGCGACCTGCAGGGCGTGCCCTTCCGCCGCGGTGTCAAGCAGGACGGCAAGGTGCAGGGCGGCATGCCGAAGGAGTTCAAGACCGAGGAGCACGGCCTCACCAAGCTCAAGGTGGCGGTGCGCGGCGGCGTGGTGTTCGCCTCCTTCGACCATTCGGTGGAATCGCTGGAAGACTTCCTCGGCCCGGACATCCTGGGCTACTTCGACCGCCTGTTCAATGGCCGCAAGCTGACCATCCTGGGCTACAACCGCCAGCGCATCCCGGGCAACTGGAAGCTGATGCAGGAAAACATCAAGGACCCTTACCACCCGGGCCTGCTGCACACCTGGTTCGTCACTTATGGCCTGTGGCGCGCGGATAACAAGTCGCAGCTCGTGATGGACGCGCACCACCGCCATGCGGCGATGATCTCGACCCGCGGCAGCGGCGGCGCCCGGTCGGAAGTGACGGCCGGCGTCACCAGCTTCAAGGAAAGCATGGAGATCCAGGACAAGCGCCTGCTCGACATCGTGCCGGAAGACTGGTGGGGCGGCCCCACCGCCGTGATGATGACGGTGTTCCCGAGCGTGATCTTCCAGCAGCAGGTCAACAGCGTCTCGACCCGCCACATCCAGCCGGACGGCAAGGGCAACTTCGATTTCGTCTGGACCCACTTCGGCTTCGAGGACGACACGCCCGAGATGACCGAACGCCGGCTGGTCCAGGCCAACCTGTTCGGACCGGCCGGCTTCGTGTCGGCCGACGACGGCGAAGTCATCGAGCTGTCGCAATACGGCTTCGAGCAGAAACCCTTCCACCGCGCGGTGGCGGAGCTGGGCGGCTACGGCGAGGAGAACACCGACCACATGGTGACCGAGACCCTGATCCGCGGGATGTACGGCTACTGGCGCAAGGTGATGGAGGCATGAACATGACGAACATGGACGAAACCCGGACCTACCTGGCGCTGGCCGGGCTGTACGCGGACTACGCGGCCGCGGTCGACGCCGGGGACTGGGACCGCTGGGTCGATTTCTTCACCGAGGACTGCGAATACAAGGTGCAGCCGCGCGAGAACCACGAACGCGGCTTCCCGCTCGCGACCCTGGCGCTGCTCAGCCGCGGCATGCTGAAGGACCGCGTGTACGGCATCAGGGAGACGCTGTTCCACGACCCCTACTACCAGCGCCACGTGGTCGGCCTGCCGCGCATCCTGCGCCGCGAGGGCGACCTGATCGAGGCCGAGGCCAACTACGCGGTGTTCCGCACCAAGCTGAGCAAGGAAACCACGGTGTTCAACGTCGGCCGCTACCTCGACCGCGTGCGCGTCACGCCGGAGGGCCTGCGCTTCGCGTCGCGGCTGTGCATCTACGACACCGAGATGATTCCGAATTCACTGATTTACCCGATCTGAGGCAAGCATGGCAAACAACTGGATGGACGTCGTCGCGCTCGACGATGTCCCTGAAGACGACGTCCTGGGCGTGGACGCCGCAGGCAAGGACCTGGCGCTGTACAGCGTCGAAGGGCAGGTCTACGCGACCGACAACATCTGCTCGCACGGGCACGCCCGCCTGTGCGACGGCTTCCTGGAGGGCTTCGAGATCGAATGCCCGCTCCACCAGGGGAAATTCGATATCCGCGACGGCCGCCCCACCTGCGAACCCGTCACCGTACCCGTGCGCACCTATCCGGTGAAGATCGAGGGCGGCAGGGTGTTCGTGGACCTGGCCTGAGTCGGGCCAGGCGCAGGCTAGAGCTGGCGGCAAGCGGCGCAAGACCGCACCGCCCATTACAATTCAAGGAGACACCATGTCCGCTGCAACGCAAGTCGACGTCCAGAAGCTGATCGATTCGAGCCGCTTCTCCGGCTACCAGTTCCTGATCGCCTTCCTCTGCTTCATCATCATCGCCATCGACGGGTTCGATACGGCGATCATCGGCTTCATCGCCCCCTCCCTGCGCACCGACTGGGGCCTGTCGCCCCAGCAGCTCGGCCCCCTGATGTCGGCGGGGCTGGTCGGCCTGGCCTTCGGCTCCTTCCTGGCCGGCCCGCTCGGCGACCGCATCGGGCGCAAGACCATCCTGGTCCTGTCCGTGCTGTTCTTCGGCATCTGGACCCTGGCTTCCGCCTACGCGGATTCGCTGTTCACGCTGACCCTGTTCCGCTTCCTCACCGGCCTCGGGCTGGGCGGCGCGATGCCCAACGCGATCACGCTCACGTCCGAGTATTCGCCCCAGCGCATCAAGTCGATCGTGGTCACCATCATGTTCTGCGGCTTCACCCTGGGTTCCGGGCTGGGCGGCGTGCTGGCGGCGCACATGATCCCGGAATACGGCTGGCGCAGCGTGCTGCTGATGGGCGGCTACGTGCCGATCGGCTGCGCCTTCCTGCTGTGGTTCCTGCTGCCGGAGTCGGTCCGCTTCCTGGTGCTGCGCCGCCCGAACAGCGGCAAGATCGCCGCGACCCTGCGCCGCATCGTCCCGAACGCATCGCTGGCGGGCGCCAGCTTCGTCCTCCTGGAAGCCCCGGTCGCCTCGAAGAAGTCGCCGGTGGCGCAGCTGTTCGCATCCGAGCTGCGCTTCGGCACCCTGGCCCTGTGGTCGGCCTTCTTCATGAGCCTCCTGATCGTCTACCTGCTGACCAACTGGCTGCCAACCCTGTTCAAGGACGCCGGCTTCCCGCTCGCGAAGGCGGCCCTGGTCGCGGCCATGTACCAGGTCGGCGGCACCGTCGGCGCCATCGTCATCGGCTGGCTGATGGACCGCTACAACCCCTACCGGGTGCTCGGCCTGTCCTACCTGGCGAGCATCGGCTTCATCGCCCTGATCAGCTTCATGTACACCGACCTGCTGGTGCTGAACCTGGCCGTGGCCGGCGTGGGCTTCTGCGTGAGCGGCTCGCAGATCGGCGCGAATGCGCTGGCGGCATCGTTCTACCCGACCAGCAACCGCGTGACCGGTGTCAGCTGGGCGCTGGGCGTCGGCCGCTGCGGCGCCATCCTCGGCTCGCTGATGGGCGGGGCGCTGCTCGGAGCGGGGCTGGGCTTCTCGGCCATCATCCTGCTGCTGGCCATTCCAGGGCTGCTGGCATCGGTCTCGGTGTTCGCGATGGCGCGCCGCTACGGCGCGGCATCGGCAAATCCGGCCGGGCGCGCCGACGGCGGCGCCGCGCCGCTGGCGGCACGTTCTTCCACCTGATTCATGTCAAGAAACAAACAAGGCCTTCATGAAACTGCATAGCTTCTTCAATAGTTCGACGTCCTTCCGGGTGCGCATCGCGCTGGCGCTCAAGGGCCTGTCCTTCGACTACGCCGGCGTCAACCTGCGGAGCGGGGAGCAGGGCAGGGAGGCGTACCGCGCCCTCAGCCCGGCCGGCATCGTGCCGGTGCTGGAAGACGGCGAGTTCACGCTGAC
Organism: Massilia sp.; assembly: GCA_032115075.1. GTDB lineage: Bacteria > Pseudomonadota > Gammaproteobacteria > Burkholderiales > Burkholderiaceae_D > Telluria. Next base: position 6,273 of record DAMCRY010000081.1, on the reverse strand, counting down.
CCAGTCGCTGGCCATCATCGACTACCTCGACCGCCGCTACCCGGAACCGCGCCTGGTGCCCGAGGACCCCGTGGCGCGCGCCCGGGTGCTCGAGATCGCCCAGACCATCGCCTGCGAGATCCACCCGATCAACAACATCCGGGTGCTGAAGTACCTCACCGGGACCCTGGGCCTGGACGAGGAGGCGAAGAACGCCTGGTACCGGCACTGGGTGGACGAGGGCCTGGGCGCGGTCGAGGCCCTGCTGGCGAAGCTGCCGGCGGCCCCGTTCTGCGTCGGCGACACCCCGACCCTGGCGGACTGCTGCCTGGTGCCGCAGGTGGCCAACGCCCAGCGCATGGGCTGCGACCTGTCGCGCTTCGGCCGTGTGATGGCCGTGCATGAGCACTGCATGCGCCAGCCGGCCTTCCAGCAGGCCGCGCCGGGCATGCAGCCCGACTACATCGGCTGAGCACAGCCCGACAACACAAAACAACACAAGACAACCAGGAGACAACATGACATACGTCGCGACCAGACGCGGCGCGATGGCGGCCGCCGCATGCCTTGCCGGCTTCCTCGCCACGCCCGCTTCCGCCCAGAACAATGTAACCGTCTACGGCCTCGTCGACGTCGCGCTGGCGCGCATGAACAACGCCGACGCGGCCGGCAACGCGGTGACCCGGATGCCCTCGCTGACCGGCAGCCTGCCGTCGCGCATCGGCTTCAAGGGCGAGGAATCGCTCGGCGGCGGCTTGAGCGCGGTCTTCGCGCTGGAAGGCGGATTCGCCCCCGATACCGGCGTGTCCAACCAGGGCGGCCGGCTGTTCGGCCGCCAGGCCTGGGTCGGCCTCAAGGGCGCATGGGGCACGCTCCAGCTCGGGCGCATGATGAACATGACCTTCTACGGCACCCTGAAAAGCGACGTGCTGGGGCCGAACCTGTTCTCGATCAGCAGCATCGATGCTTATATACCGAATGCGCGCAGCGACAATGCGCTGGCCTACATGGGCAACTTCAAGGGGTGGACGGTGGGCGCCAGCTACAGCCTGGGCCGCGACGGGTCCGCCGCCGGCGGCCCCTCGGCCACCAACTGCCCGGGCGAGGTGGCCGGCGACAGCAAGGCCTGCCGCCAGGCGACCGGACTGCTCGGGTACGAAACCAGGGCCTTCGGCGTCAACGCCACCTGGGACCAGATGCGCGGCGGCAGGGGCGCGGCGGGCGGGCTGGCCGGCAGCGGCAACACCGACCGCCGCGTCGCCGTGAACGGCTGGGTCATGCTCGGCGCAACGAAGCTCGGCGGCGGGGTGATGGACCGCAGCCACGGCGCCGTCACGGGCATGACCGAATCGACGCTGCTCTACCTGGGCCTGAGCCACCCGCTGGGGGCGCGCCTGACGCTGGACGCCCAGGTGGCGCGCAAGGCGGTCGACGATTCCGCCGACGACACCAATATGCTGGTGGCGCGCCTGACCTATGCGTTCTCGCCGCGCACCGCCGTCTATGGCGCCGTCGGACGCATGGACAACCAGGGCCAGGCGGCGATCGCGCTCGACACCGGCGGCACGGTGGCGCCGGGACGCGCGCAGAACGGCCTGATGGCCGGCATGCGCCACGCCTTCTGACGCCGCGGACCGCCTTGCCGATGTATTCGCAGCTTTCTTATAGCGGCAGGGCGGTCTCGTACTTCACCTCGCGCAGCGCCACGCTGGTGTTCAGCTGCGACACCCCGGGCAGCTTGAGCAGCACGTTGTGCAGCAGGTCGTGGTAGGCATCCATGTCCGCGACCATCACCTTGACGATGTAGTCCGAGGTGCCGGTCACCTCGTAGCATTCCATCACTTCGGAACAGGCCTTCATCTGCGCCTCGAAGGTGTCGACCACGCCGGCCTCGTGCCGGGTCAGGGACACGTGCAGCACGCAGACCAGGCCGAGATCGAGCTTGCGGCGGTCGAGCAGGGCGGCATAGCGGCGGATGTAGCCGTTCTCTTCCAGCTCCTTCTGGCGCCGCCAGCAGGGCGAGGCCGACATGCCGACGCGCTCGGCGAGTTCGTTGACCGACAGGCGGGCATCCTGCTGCAGTTCGCGCAGGATGCGCACGGACGCCGGGTCGAGGTTGGATTTGTCCATTTTCTGCCTATAATCGAAATAATTTACCTATTCTGACGCAAATGCCGGCAAGTTAGAAAAGTTATTTCCTGGCCAGAGACTATCATTTTCCACAATAGACAAGCCCTGCAGGGCTGAACCGTGGAGACGAACAGATGGGATCGATGCACGAGAAGGTGGAGACGGCGGGAGCGGCGGCGCAGGACGCACAGGCGGCGCTGGCCGACCCGTCCTACCGCCTGGACGACAACCTGAAGCGCGATCAGGGACGGGTGTTCCTGACCGGGACCCAGGCCCTGATCCGCCTGACGCTGATGCAGAAGGCGCTCGACGAGGCCGCCGGCCTGAACACCGCGGGCTTCATCTCGGGCTACCGCGGCTCGCCGCTCGGCGCGGTCGACCAGGAAGTCTGGCGCGCCTCGCGCATCCTCAAGGACCGCGCCATCGAATTCCTCCCCGCGATCAACGAGGAACTGGGCGCGACCGCCGTGCTGGGCACCCAGCAGGTCGGGGGCGACCCGAACCGCACGGTCGATGGCGTGTTCGCCATGTGGTACGGGAAGGGCCCGGGCGTGGACCGCGCCGGCGACGCGCTCAAGCACGGCAACGCCTATGGCTCCTCGCCGCTGGGCGGGGTGCTGGTGGTGGCCGGCGACGACCACGGCTGCGTGTCCTCGTCGATGCCGCACCAGAGCGACCACGCCTTCATGGCCTGGGGCATGCCGGTCCTGAACCCGGCCAATATCGAGGAATACCTGGAATTCGGCCTGTACGGCTGGGCGCTGTCGCGCTTCTCGGGCGCCTGGGTCGGCTTCAAGGCGATCTCGGAAACCGTGGAAGGCGGCGCCGTCGTCGAACTGCCCGCGCCGCCCTCGTACACGGCGCCGGAAGGCTATGTGCCCCCGGCCGACGGCCTGCACTATCGCTGGCCCGACCTGCCCAGCCTCGCGATCGAGCAGCGCGTGGCCGACAAGCTGCAGGCCGTGCATGCCTTCGCCGCGGTGAACTCGATCGACCGCCTGGTCGTTGCGGCGCCGGATGCGAAACTCGGCATCATCGCGGCAGGCAAGGCCTACCTCGACCTGGTCGAAGCCCTGCAGCGCCTCGGCCTCGGGCTCGACCGCCTGGAAGGGCTCGGCGTGCGCCTGTACAAGCCGGGCCTGACCTGGCCGCTCGAGCGCACCCGCCTGCGCGCCTTCGCCGACGGCCTGCGGGAGGTGCTGGTCGTCGAAGAGAAGGGCGACGTCATCGAAGGCCAGCTCAAGAGCCTGCTCTACAACCTGGCGCCGGAGCAGCGCCCGCTCGTGCTCGGCAAGACGGATGCGTCGGGCGCGCCGCTGCTGTCGCAGCTGGGCGAGCTGCGCCCCTCGCGCATCGCGCCGGCGCTGGTGCGCTGGCTGGCGCCGCAGTTCCCCGGTCTCGGCCTGGAGCAGCACCTGCCGCGCTTCTGCCGCGCCGAGGTCCTGTCCAACGGGGCGGATGCCGTCAAGCGCACGCCATACTTCTGCTCCGGCTGCCCGCACAACACGTCCACCAAAGTACCGGATGGCAGTCGCGCGCTGGCCGGCATCGGCTGCCACTTCATGGCGAGCTGGATGAAGCGCGACACCGTCACCCTGACCCAGATGGGCGGCGAAGGCGTGCCCTGGGTGGCGGCCTCGCGCTTCACGCGCGAGAAGCACGTGTTCCAGAACCTGGGCGACGGCACCTATTACCACTCGGGCTACCTGGCGATCCGCCAGGCGATCGCGGCGCGCACCAACATCACCTACAAGATCCTGTACAACGACGCGGTCGCGATGACGGGCGGCCAGCCGGTGGACGGCAAGCTGACGGTGCCGCAGATCGTGCAGCAGGTGCTGAGCGAAGGCGCGGTGGAGGCGACCGTCGTCACCGACGAACCGGAGAAGTACAAGGGCATCTCCCTGCCGGCCGGCGTGACCGTGCACCACCGCGGCGAACTCGATGCGATCCAGCGCCGCCTGCGCGAGGTGCCGGGGGTGACGGTGCTGGTCTACGACCAGACCTGCGCCGCCGAGAAGCGCCGCCGCCGCAAGAAGAACAAGCCGGACCATATCGTCTTCCCCGATCCGGCGCGCCGCATGGTGATCAACCCGGCGGTGTGCGAGGGCTGCGGCGACTGCGGCGTGCAGTCGAACTGCCTGTCGATCCTGCCTTTGGAGACGCCGCTGGGCCGCAAGCGCCAGATCGAGCAGTCCTCCTGCAACAAGGATTATTCCTGCGCCGAAGGCTTCTGTCCGAGCTTCGTGTCGGTCGTCGGCGGCGCGCTGAGGAAGCCGGCCGCGGCCACGCTGGGCCTGCGCGAGCTCGAGGACATGCTGGCCGCCTATCCGCTGCCCGCGCCCTACGCTTTCGACAAGCCCTTCGAGATGCTGGTGGCCGGCGTCGGCGGCACCGGCGTGGTGACGGTCGGCGCCCTGGTCACGATGGCGGCCCACCTGGAAGGCAAGGGCGCCTCGACCCTGGACTTCATGGGCTTCGCGCAGAAGGGCGGGGCGGTGATGTCGCACGTGCGCGTGGCCGCTTCGCCGAAGCTGCTCAACCAGGTGCGCATCGACCTGCAGCAGGCCGACGCCCTGCTGGCCTGCGACCTGGTGGTGGCCGCGATGCCGGACGCGCTGGCGGTCATGCGGCGCGGACACACCAGGGTGGTCGCCAACGAGAACGAAACCCCGACGGCCGAGTTCACCCGCGACCCGGACGCCGACATCCGCAAGGACGAGCTGCTGGCCAAGATCACGGATGCCGGCGGCGCGACCCTGCGCCTGAACGCGCAGCAGGTGGCGGCCAGCGTGCTGGGCGACCCGATCGGCGCCAACATCCTCATGATGGGCGCGGCCTGGCAGCTCGGCCTGGTCCCGGTCGGCCTGCCGGCCCTGATGCGTGCGATCGAGCTGAACAACGTGGCGGTCGAGATGAACAAGAAGGCCTTCCTGCTGGGACGCCTGGTGGCGGCCGACGACGAGGCGCTGGCGCGCTTGATGCAGCCTGCGAAGGTGGTGCAGTTCACCCCGCCGGCCACGCTGGACGACATCGTCGCCTTCCGCGCCGACTGGCTCGTGAAATACCAGGACGCCCGCTACGCCGCGACCTACCGCGCCGCCGTGGCGAAGGTGGAAGCGCGCGAGGTCGCGCTCGAGGGTCCGTCCTCGAAGCGGGCGGTCAGCAAGGCGCTGGCCCGTTCGCTGTTCAAGGTCATGGCCTACAAGGACGAGTACGAGGTGGCGCGCCTGCACCTCGATGCCGGCTTCCTCGACGGGCTGCGGAAGCAGTTCGAGGGCGACTTCCGGCTGGAATACCACATGGCGCCGCCGCTGCTGGCCAGGCGCAAGCCCGGCACCGACATCCCGGCCAAGATGCGCTTCGGTCCCTGGATGCGGACCGTCTTCCGCGCGCTGGCCCCGCTGAAGGTACTGCGCGGGACCGCCCTCGATCCTTTCGGCCACACCCACGAGCGCCGCGCCGAGCGCCAGCTGCGCGCCGACACCCTGGCCCTGGCCGACCTGCTGGCCGCCGGGCTGACGCTGGAGAACCGCGCGGCGGCCCTGAAGCTGGCCCAGGTGCCGGAATCGGTGCGCGGCTACGGCCACGTGAAGGCGGCGAACCTGGAGCGTGCGAAGGCGGAGACGGCGCGCCTGCTGCGGGAATTCCGGCAGCCGCCCGGGGCGCCGATGAAGGAGGTCGCGCTGGTGCGCATGGGGCGTTGAAGGCCGCGGGGCGTTCTTCCTGATCGGGTAGCGGGAAACTGCATTCGTACGAATGCATTTATAATGCGGGACTTGCGATACCGACACCCGCCATGTCACCCGATCCTTCTTCCCACGACGTCCGCTCCGCCTTCCGGCGCGAGTTCGTTTCTCCGCACCATGATCGACGCCGGCCTGTTCGACCCGGTCGTGCGCATCATACTCAGGCTGGTGCAGGGCGACCCGATGAAGATCGTGGTCGGCACCGCCGCGCTGGCCGGGCTGGTCGTGGTCGGATTCACCTGGCTGGCCGAGGGCGCCTTCGGCCTGTTCCTGGACCTGGACCGCATGGCGTGGTGGCTGCCGCTGCTGTGGACGCCGCTGTGCTGCGCCGCGATCGCCTGGGTGACCCGGCGCTACGTGCGCGGCGCGGGCGGTTCCGGCATCCCGCAGGTGATGGCGGCGCTCGACCCCGCGC
>DAMCRY010000080.1:0-12137 GCA_032115075.1 Massilia sp. | reverse complement strand
GGCCATTTGCGGTTGATTTCCTCGACCAGGCGGTTCACCTTGCGCAGGCTGGCGTCGACCTCGCCGCGCAGGGCGCCCAGGTCTTCGGTGGCCTCGCGCGTGTTGGCGCCGACCGCCTGGGCCTCGACCAGCACCGCGTCGACCTTCTTCAGCGTGGTGCTGGCGTCCTGCAGCACCACGTCGAGCTGACGAATCGCGGCTTGCGTGTCGTCCATCACGCCGGCCTTGCCGAACACGCGCTGGTCGGCCTTGGCCAGGATGGCGTTGACCCGGTCCAGCGCTTCCATCAGCTTCTTGGCCTCTTCGTCGCCGCCCAGGGCGCCGCCGAGCACCCCATAGCGGCCCGACATGCGGCCGGTCACCGCCGACAGGTTGGCCAGGCTGGCGTTGACGTCCGAGCCCGACGCCGTCATGGTTTCCAGGTTTTCCAGCAGCGCCCTGGCAGTGGCGACGATGCGCGGGATCTCGGCGGTGGCGTCGCCGCGCAGCACCGAGCGCACCGCCCCGGCCGGCAGCGGCGGATCGTTCAGCAGGCCGGTGAAGGCGCGCAGGCGGGTCTCGCCGACGATGCTGGACTCCAGCGTGAACACGCTCGAGGTGCGCAGCCACTTGGCGTCCTTGCTCTGCACGTCGACCAGGATGCGCACCTTGCCGTCCTCGGCCAGCTCGACCTGGTTGACGCGCCCGATCGGGAAGCCGGCGAAGGTCATGTCCATGCCGGGAATGACGCCCGAGGAATCGTCGGTCTCGAGGACCAGGCGCTGGGTCGGCTCGAACACCCCGCGAGCATGCATCACGTAGCCGATGAAGGCGGCCACCAGGATGCCGATCGCCACCAGCAGGATCATGGCTTTCAGTTCGACGTGTTTCGGTTCGTCCGGCAGGGGTTCGGTCATGGCGTCCTGTTGTGATGGATCGATTAGATGTATTTGAGTGCGAGCGAGGCGGCCTCGATCAGCAGCAGCACGAACAGCAGGCGCAGCGCGCCCGGCTGCACGGTGGAGTTGACGCGGCGCGGATAGCGCTGCAGCTCGAGGATGGCGGCGGTCGGGATCAGGGCCACGGCCAGGCCGAAGAACACGGTCTTGAGCACGAAGCCGATCGTCACCGTCGGCGAGAACACGCGGCCGACGGTGCGGGTATAGTCGCCGATGCCCCAGGGCAGCAGGCCGTAGACGTTCAGGTAGGCCAGCACCAGCACGATGGTGCTGGTCACCATCGCCAGGCTGAGCACCCCGAAGGAATTGGCCAGCAGCTGCGGCACCATGTCGCGCCGCAGGCGGCGCAGCGCCTCGTCGTTGGCGGCCTGCGCCGACATCCCGGCGCGCGCCAGGCCCAGGGCCGAGGCGTCGAAGGCCATGCTGGCGCGCAGCGCCACGAACATCGCGGCCGACAGCGGAATCAGTTCCAGGACCAGTACCCGCACCACCATCTCGAGCGCGAAGTGCGACAGGCCATAGCTCTTGGCGGTGACCAGCACGATGCGGATGATGACGAGGCTGATCAGGCTCGATGCCAGCCCGAACCAGGGCAGCACCTGCCAGGTGCTGGCATAGATGTAGCGGGCGGCGGAGAGGCGGTTCTCGCGGTTGTAGGTCGAGGGCGACAGCGCCATCACCAGGGCCACGGCGCCCAGGTGCACCATGTACCACCAGCTGCGCAGGTAGCGCGCGAAGGCGAGGCCCCACAGGCGCGGGTTGGCATAGAGGTCGAGGGTTCGGCGCATGGTGTCAATATGATACAGATTTCACTGTGTGCATCGGATTTTTGTATCAAATTGATACGATCCGGATGCGGTACGGACTTGGGTCCCGGCCTTCGCCGGGACGACGTGCGCAAGGCGCGGACTGGCGACGTCGGCTCTCGCCACCAGCCGAAAAACCGTCGTCCCGGCGCAGGCCGGGACCCAATCTTGCATGCCAACTACTGCCGGCGCGCCTCCATCACCCCTTTCACCTCCCCGATCGCCGCCAGCGCCTTCTGCAGCTGCCCGGTGGACCCGATCTCCGCCGTGAACACCATGCGCGCCTGGCCCTTGCTGCTCTGGGTGTTTACGCCGATGACGTTGATCTTCTCGCGCATGAACACGTCCGAGATGTCGCGCAGCAGGCCCTGGCGGTCCATGGCCAGGATGAACAGGTCGACCGGGTACACGGTCTCCAACCCGGCCGAACCCCACTCGGTCTGGATCACCCGCTCGGGCGACTTGGCGCGCATCTCGGCGAAGTTCTTGCAGCTCAGGCGGTGGATCGAGACGCCCTTGCCGCGCGTGACGAAGCCGCAGATCGGGTCCGGCGGCGCCGGCTTGCAGCACTTGGCCAGCATCGTCATCAGGCCCTCGGTGCCGACCACCAGCACGCCCGACTTGGCGCCCTGCTCCACGCTCGAGGCGCGGCTCTTGTTGACCACCGCCTCGTCCACCGGCGGCGGGCTTTCCACCGTGTCGTGCAGGGCCGCTTCCACGTGGCGCAGGCTGAACTTCTCCTTGCCGACCGCGATGAACAGCTCGTCCACCTTGGCGAAGCCCAGCTTCTGCGCCAGCGCCTCCAGGTTGACGGCGGTCTTGCCTTCGCGCTGCAGCGACTTCTCGACCAGCACCCGGCCCTGGGCCAGGGTCTCGGCCTGTTCCTGGGCGTGGAACCACGCGCGGATCTTCGAACGGGTCCGGCTGCTGACCGTATAGCCTGGGCTGAGCCAGTCGCGCGACGGGCCCGCGGTGCCGGCCGGGCCCTTGGCGGTGATGATCTCGCAGGTCTGGCCGTTGCGCAGCGGGGTGTTCAGCGGCACCATCACGCCGTCGATCTTGGCGCCGCGGCAGCGGTGCCCGACCTCGCTGTGCAGGTGGTAGGCGAAGTCGATCGGGGTGGCGCCCTGCGGCAGCTCCAGCACCCGCGCCTGCGGCGTCAAGACGAAGATGCGGTCGTCGAGGGTGGTCGCCTTGAGCTTCTCGACCCACTCCTTCTGCAGGTCTTCCTGGCCGGCCACCACGTCGGCCACGTCGCTCTTCCAGGCCAGCAGCTGGCGCAGCCAGGCGATCTTCTCGTCGTACTTCTGGCTCTTGAAGTTGGAGCCGCCCTCCTCCTTGTAGCGCCAGTGGGCGGCGATGCCGTACTCGGCGAAGTTGTGCATTTCCTGGGTGCGGATCTGCACTTCCAGCGGGCGCCCGTCCTCGGCGGTGACGACGGTGTGCAGCGACTGGTAGCCGTTCGGCTTCGGGCGCGAGATGTAGTCGTCGAACTCCTTCGGGATCGGGGTCCAGATGTTGTGCACGATGCCCAGCACCGTGTAGCAGGTCTTCACGTCGGCGACGATCACGCGGAAGGCGCGCACGTCGTAGAGCGACGAGAAATCCAGCTCCTTGCCGCGCATCTTGTTCCAGATGCTGTAGATGTGCTTCGGCCGGCCCGAGACCTCGGCCTTGATGCCGGCTTCCGCCAGCTCGCGCTGCAGGCGCGCGATCGACGATTCCACGAAGCCTTCGCGCTGCATGCGCTTCTCTTCGAGCATCTTCGCGATCCGCTTGTAGGTGTCCGGCTCGATGAAGCGGAAGGACAGGTCTTCCAGTTCCCACTTCAGTTGCCAGATGCCGAGCCGGTTGGCGAGCGGCGCATAGAAGTCCAGCACCTCGCGCCCATAGGCGCGGGTGACGTCGTCGAAGCGCTTCTGGTCGGCGAAATAGCGCAGCGTGGTGGCGCAGGAAGCCAGGCGCATCAACACCACGCGCATGTCCGAGGCCATCGCCAGCAGCATCTTGCGCAGGGTCTCGACCTGGGCGGCGGCCTGCTGGGCTGCGTTCTTGCCCACGGCCTTCCCGCCCGCGACCGGCTCCTTGCCGGCCGTGAGGTCACGCAGCTTGACCAGCTGGTACACGCCCTGGACCAGGTCGGACACCTCCTTGCCGAAGCGCTCCTCGAGCGAGCCGGCCACCTGCGGGTCCATCATCGCCAGCTCGAACAGCAGGCCGGCGATGCGGGTCTCGGCGTCGGTGCTCAGGTAGGACAAGGTGCCGGCCACGCCGAGCGAGAACTCGAAGGCGTTCTGGCCCGAGGTGGCATTGCGCTCGCCGTAGGCCTCGCTCGCGTAATCGAGGGCGGACTGGACCCGCGCGCAGTCTTCCACGCTCAGCCCCTGGACCAGCCGGGTGCTGGCGTCACCCAGTAAAGCGGTTGCTACCATCGAACGCGATCAGCGCAGCGCGGCGGTGACGCAGACCTCGACCAGGCATGCGGGATTGGCCAGCCTGGCCTCGACGGTGGCGCGCGGCGGGGTGTGCCCCTGGGCGACCCACTCGTCCCAGACCGTGTTCATGCCGTCGAAGTCGGCCATGCTGGAAATGAAGATCTGGCACATCAGGATGCAGGACTTGTCGCTGCCGGCCTCGTTCAGCAGGCGGTCGACGTGGGCCAGCACCTCGCGCATCTGGCCCTCGATGCCCTGGCTGGTGTCTTCGGCGATCTGGCCGGCCAGGTAGACGGTGCCGTTGTGGATGGCGGTTTCGGACAGGCGCTTGCCTACGTGGAGTCGTTTGATTTCCATGGTTCCTTCTTTTCCTTCTTATAAAACGTGGCGCCCTAGGCGGCGCCGACTAAAAATTCGCGTGCGATCGCAATCTGCTCCGGCCGCATGAAGGTCGGCGCATGGCCGACGCCCGCGATCTCGACCAGCCGCGGCTTCGGCCCGCGCGCGCACATCTCCTCGGCCGTCGCGCGCGACAGCAGGTCCGACAGCTCGCCGCGCACCAGCAGGGTCGGGCAGCGGATCGCGTCCCACGCGGCCCACAGCGCCGCCTCGTCGGTGGCCGCGCTTTCCGGCGTGATCGCGCGGAAGGGCTGGGCCAGGCCGAGGTCGTAGTGGCGCACCCACTGGCCGTCGGCGTCCTGGCGCAGCACGTCGCTGGCCAGCTTGAACCATTCTTCCTCGGTGTGCGGACCGAAGGACATCGACACCGTCCTGACGTAGGCGGCACCAGTGGCGAAGTCGGGGAAGCGGATGTCCTGGCCGATGTACTCGCCGATGCGGGCGATCGCCGCGCCGTCGAGCACCGGACCGATGTCGTTCAGCACCAGCTTGCGCACCGGACTGTCCTCGAGCGAGGCCAGCATCATGCCGATCAGGCCGCCCATCGAGGTGCCGAACCAGTGGACCCCGGCCTCGTCGCCGGGCGCGGTGACGCGCGCGACCAGCGTCACCATGTCGGCCACGTACTGCGGCACCGTGTAGTGCCGCGGGTCGCGCAGGCGCCCCGAGCGGCCGCGGCCGACCACGTCCGGGCACACCACCCGGTACTCGTCGCACAGGGCGGCGGCCAGGCGGTCGAAGTCGTCGGCCACGCGGGTGACGCCGTGCACGCAGACCAGCACCTTCGGATTGGCCGGATCGCCCCACTCCTTGTAGGCCATCCGGTGCAGGCCGGCGGGCGAGCTGCACTGCACGCTTTTTATTCTGGCTTCGCTCATCCCCTGTCCCGTCATGGCAAGATTGTTCGTCTAACACTGCAAACCGCCATTTTACCGGGCGTTGCGATTAGAATTCTACCAATTCTGAGGAAGCAATCCGATTACCCCCAAACTAGAGGACGCAATGAAATCCAGTATGCTCAGTGGTAAAACCGCACTCGTCACCGGCTCGACCTCCGGCATCGGCCTCGGCATCGCCCGCTCGCTGGCGGAACAGGGCGCCAACATCGTGTTCAACGGCTTCGGCGACGCCCAGCAGATCGAGAAGCTGTACACCGACGTCGGCGCCGAGTTCGGCGTCCAGACCGCCTACCACAATGCCGACATGAGCAAGCCGGCCGAGATCGAGGCGATGATGAAGTACGCGGCCGACAAGTTCGGCGGCGTCGACATCCTGGTCAACAATGCCGGCATCCAGCACGTGGCCACCGTCGACGAGTTCCCGGTCGAAAAATGGGACGCGATCATCGCGATCAACCTGACCTCGGCCTTCCACACCACCCGCCTGGCCCTGCCCGGCATGAAACAGAAGAACTGGGGACGCATCATCAACCTGGCCTCGGTGCACGGCCTGGTGGGCTCCGCCGGCAAGTCGGCCTACGTCGCGTCCAAGCACGGCCTGGTGGGCTTCACCAAGGTCACCGCCCTCGAACTCGCTGCGACCGGCGTCACCTGCAACGCGATCTGCCCGGGATGGGTCCTGACCCCGCTGGTGCAGAAGCAGGTCGACGACCGCGCCGCCAGGGACGGCCTGAGCAACGAGCAGGCCAAGAAGGCCCTGCTGAGCGAAAAGCAGCCGTCCGGCGAATTCGTCACGCCCGAGGAGCTGGGCGCGCTGGCCGTGTTCTTCTGCTCGCCAGCGGCCGACCAGGTGCGCGGCGTGGCCTGGAACATGGACGGCGGCTGGGCCGCGCAGTAAGCCGCCGCCCGACAGACGATGAGCGAACGACTCGACGAAGGCGCGCTGCGCGACGCCTGCCACGACATGGCCCGGGTGGTGCTCGCCGCCGGCCAGCCCCAGGTCTCGAACGACATCCTCGAGACCCTGGCGGACCGCTTCTACCGCGAAGTCGTCGACTTCGCGCCCGGTGTCGCGCGTGCGGGGCGTGACCCGAACCTGCTCACGCGGGCCGTGCACTACCTGAACGACGCGCATGCCCTGCCGCTCATGGGCACCGACATGGAGTGGTTCCGGCAGGCGCTGGTGTGCCTGGTCGAGCTGGCGGTGCCGGGGATCGCGCTGTCGGACAAGGGTGGGGCGTTCCTGCGCGATGTGCAGCTGGGGGTCGAGCAGTCGCTGGGGGATCTGGAGGGGTGACGCCGGCTCCGCCATAAGCGTTTTCGTCGTGGCGGAGCGGCGGACCAACTTTCAGACGAATCTCGGCAGTTACATCGGGGTGGCTGGCATCCGATGAAGTAAAAGCGTGACTACTTTCTCCCTATCGCCACGCTCTTTAATCTCGACGTCCGAGACTCGACGGGAGAATTCCTTTTTTGCAACGGTCTGGAAAATCCGAATTGAGCTTGTAGTCACGCTCTTCCGCGTTGACCGACTTGTACATGCCGGATTCCTTATATTCGGTTGCCCAGGCTTCCTTGCACAGTTCCAGACTACGCACGGTCGCGGGATCGTCAACAACGAGGGCGCCCGCTTTATACAGCACCTCATAAAACACTTCGCCGCGCCGATTGAAATACTGGGTAAGGCCATCCAGCTGGTCATTCGAGAAGTGTTCGATCTTCTGGATTCGCCCATCGCCAAAGGTTTTAAGAGGGCCATCTTTCAGCCCGCCCTTGAGCTGGACAATTTTATAACTGACGATTTTAGTACTGGAGAAATTTCCATTCATGTCGGTCAGCATGTAGCCGCTTGCCTTGCCATCCTTCCACTCGACGTGGCCGACCAACTCTCCCTGTGGCGTCCATGCCTTCTCAACGCCCGCCTTGATTCCATTGACCGCATGGTATTGCCTGACGAGAGTCTTGCCGTCGTCCCGGTTATAGAACTCCTGCACGCCATGCTCGCGTCCATTCTTCCAGCGGCGTATTGCGATCAGGTTTTTATTGTAGGTGTCGTACACCTTCTCTTCGCCTTCCTTCGCTTTTTTCTTCGCGTTCAATGCTCCGCCAGCCGCTTTGTAGCGCTCGCATTCGGCTTGCCGGGTTTTCCAGTAGCTCGTTTCGCAGATGTCCAGCTGAGCATGGCTTAATGCGCTGACGGTAAGCAGGGAGGCGAGGATGATAAGTTTACGCATGAGATCGATGAATTTGCTGTTCGCGGCGCGGGAAAGTAATGGCGTGTGATGACGACGTTTCGGATCGCTGCAGTTTCCATACCAACTTCCGCTTGGCCAGGAACGACGCAGGAACGACTGGCGCCCGGATCTGCCAGGCTGCCAACTGCGCCGAAGCCGATAGATCGGGCGTATCAATTGTATCTTATTCATTGCTTAACGGCATCATCATGCGCACAGGCTGGCGGACTTTATGCGACCTGGATAGGCACGTATTTCTTGTAGAGCCCCGAAGAGTTCCCGGGATACAGCCGGTGCTTACACCATGGCCGATCGGTGGGGACCGGGCGGCACGCGCGACTTACCCAACATCGGCGAGAATATGGACACGGCAGCGAGGCTCCTGAACTACACGCTCCGCTATGATGGCGCATTTCCAACCCATAAAGACAAGAGGAAAACACCCATGCGAATCCGCGCCAGGCAACTCGCCCTTTCCATCGCCACCGCCCTTGCCGCTCTCTCCCACGCCAGCGCCGCGCCGCAGGTCCCGCCCCCCGGCCCGGTCCTGATCACGGCCGACAAGGTCTGGACCGGCGAAGGCGCCCCGCACGCCGGCTGGAGCGTCCTGGTGTCCGCGGGCCGCATCGAGGCGGTCGGCCCGACCGACAAGATCGCGGTGCCGGCCGACGCCGAACGCATCGCCCTGCCCGGCAAAACGCTCATTCCGGGCATGATCGACCTGCATTCGCACGTCCTGCTGCACCCCTACAACGAAACCACCTGGGACGACCAGGTGATCAAGGAGCCGGTCGCCTACCGCATCATGCTGGCCGGCCGCCACGCGGCAAGCACGCTGCAGGCCGGCTTCACCACGCTGCGCGACCTCGGCACCGAAGGCGCGGACTATGCCGACGCCGGCATCAAGCGCGCCATCGACGAAGGCGTGGCGCCGGGCCCGCGCCTGTTCATCGCGACCCGCGCCATCGTCGCCAGCTACAGCTACGGCCCGGCCGAGCGCAGCTACCGGCCCGACATGGAGATCCCCTACGGCGCCCAGCCGGCCACCGGCGTCGACGAAGTGACGAAGGCGGTGCGCGAGCAGTCGGCGCGCGGCGCGGACTGGATCAAGATCTACGGCGACTACCGCACCGGCATCGACGGCAGCTCGCGCCCGACCTTCACGATGGAGGAGCTGAAGGCGATGGTGGCGGCCACCCACGTCACCGGCCGCAAGGTGGCGGTGCACGCCAGCAGCGACGAGGCAATCCGGATGGCGGTGCTGGCCGGCGCCGACACCATCGAGCATGGCTATGGCGCCTCGGAGGCGACGTTCAGGCTGATGAAGGAGCGCGGCGTCGCCTACATCCCGACCCTGACGGCGCCGGAAGCGAGCGGCGAATACTTCCAGAAGCACGTGCGCGGCGGGGCGCCGACGCCGGCCATGCAGCAGGCCGCGCGCGCCTTCGCGCTGGCGCGCAAGGTCGGGGTCACGATCGGCAACGGCAGCGACGTCGGGGTGTTCGCGCACGGCACCAATGCGCGCGAGCTGGCGTGGATGGTGAAGCTCGGCATGACGCCGCTGGAGGCGATGCGGGCGGCGACCGTGGTGGCCGCGGACATCCTGGGCAGGTCGAAGGAACTCGGGCAGCTCAAGAACGGGATGCTGGCGGACGTGGTGGCGGTGGATGGCGACCCGACCCGTGACATCGCGGCGGCCGGCAAGGTTGGCTTCGTGATGAAAGGGGGCGAGGTGTTCAGGCGTCCGTGATTGTCCATGTGCTGCACTGCGCGGCGGAATTGGGCCACCGCCTTCGCGGGGGTGAGGGTTTTGCGGTCGGTGGCCGGCAGGAGTCGCCCTCGAAATACCACGGAATACAGAAACGGCATAATGGATAACAAGATATAAGGCCTGCGGATATCCACAATAGATAAGGCGGGCGGCTTCCGACAAGATGGCAACACCACAAACTTCTCTGAGAAGAGTTGCCATGAAAAAGCCTTTTTATAAAATCCTGTATGTCCAGGTGCTGTTCGCCATCGTGCTCGGCGTGCTGCTCGGGGTGTTCTACCCCGAACTGGGCACCGCGATGAAGCCTTTGGGAGACGGCTTCATCAAACTGATCAAGATGATCATCGCCCCCGTGATCTTCTGTACCGTCGTCGCCGGCATCGCCGGGATGCAGGACATGAAGAAGATCGGCCGCGTCGGCGGCAAGGCTCTGCTTTATTTCGAAGTCGTCTCGACCTTCGCCCTGGCCATCGGCCTGGTCGTCGCCAACTTGCTCAAGCCGGGCGCGGGCTTCAACGTCGACGTCGCCCACCTCGACACCAAGTCGATCGCCCAGTACACGGCCAAGGCCGGCGAGCAAAGCACCGTCGACTTCATCATGCACATCATCCCGAACACCTTCGTGGACGCCTTCGCCAAGGGCGAGATCCTGCAGGTGCTCCTGATCGCGATCCTGTTCGGCTTCTCGCTGTCGCTGATGGGCGAACGCGGCCGTCCGGTGACCAAGCTGATCGAGGACTTCTCGCACGTCATCTTCGGCATCGTGAACATCGTCATGAAAGCCGCCCCGATCGGCGCCTTCGGCGCGATGGCCTTCACCATCGGTAAATATGGCCTCGATTCGCTGCTGCCGCTGGCCAAGCTGATGGGTTCCTTCTACCTGACCTGCTTCCTGTTCGTGGTCGTGGTGCTGGGCGCCATCGCCAAGTACACCGGCTTCTCGATCTTCCGCTTCATCAAGTACATCAAGGAAGAACTGCTGATCGTGCTCGGCACCAGCTCGTCGGAAAGCGCCCTGCCGGCCCTGATGCGCAAGCTGGAACGCCTCGGCTGCTCCAAGCCGGTGGTCGGCCTGGTGGTCCCGACCGGCTACTCGTTCAACCTGGACGGCACCAACATCTACATGACGATGGCTGCCCTGTTCGTGGCCCAGGCCACCAACACCGAGCTGACCCTGATGCAGGAACTGACCATCCTGGCGGTGGCGATGCTGACCTCGAAAGGCGCATCGGGCATCACCGGCGCCGGCTTCATCACCCTGGCCGCGACCCTGGCCGTGGTCCCGACCATCCCGGTGGCCGGCATGGCGCTGATCCTGGGTATCGACCGCTTCATGAGCGAAGCCAGGGCCCTGACCAACTTCGTCGGCAACGGCGTCGCCACCGTGGTGGTGTCGAAGTGGGAAAAGGAACTCGACGCGCAGCGCATGGACGACGTCCTGCATGGCCGCGTGCCGGTCGAAGGCGACAAGGATCTGGAGCCGGTGCGCGCCGCCGCCTGAGCCATTCTGCCCTTCTGGAAAAACCGCATCCGACCGATGCGGTTTTTTTTCGTCGGTGCCGGCGTGCGCTATGCGGCATGGATTGCCGCACGCAACTTCGACTGCTACGATTCAGCAATTAACACTACTCGGAGCAAGCATGCGGAAATTCCTGGAACTGGCAGCAGGCATTGTCTTGGCGGTCTCGGCGATGGCCCATGCCGCCTCCGATGCGCCACTTACCCCGCAACAGCGAAGCAAGGCAATCCACGACATCGCGACGCAATTCGAGAAAATCTATTTCGACCCGGCGGTTGGCGAGCTGATGGCGCGCGACCTGCGCGCGCGCCTGCAAGGCGGCGAATACGAGGGCATCACCTCCTCGCGCGAATTGGCGAGCCTGCTGAGCAAGCATATCGACGCGATCTGCCACGAGTCGCACACCGGCGTCACCTATTTCGAAGAAGACCAGCTGGCCGATGCGCCGGCCGTGGATCCCGCCGCCTTCGAGCGGAGCAGGGAGAAGCGTCTGGCCGAAGCACGCGCCGCGAACTTCGACTTTGCCGCGCCCGAGCGCCTCGCAGGCAATATCGCGCTGATCCGCTTCGACAGCTTCGCCAGCCCGGAGGACGCGGGGCCCTTCGTCCAGCGCCTCATGGGCGATACCGCCGACGCCGCCGCGCTGGTGTTCGACCTGCGCTGGAATACCGGGGGGTCGTCGGAGCTGATCCCGGTGCTGGCCACCTACCTGTTCGACGACAAACCGGTCCACCTGTTCGACCGCAGCGACCGGAAGCGCGGCACGACCACCGAGTTCTGGACCAGGCCGGCCTTGCCGGGCAAGCGCTTCGGCAGCCGCAAGCCGGTCTATGTCCTGACCAGCCGGGAGACCTTCTCCGCAGCCGAGAACTTCGCCTATACCCTGCAGCAGCTCAAGCGCGCCACCGTCGTCGGCGAGAAGACCCGCGGCGGCAACCACGGCGCCTTCGGCAAGCCGGTCACGCCCCACCTGGTGGCCTACGTCGCCACCATCAGCACCTTCCACGCCGTGACCAGGGACGACTTCGGCGACGGCGTAATGCCGGACCTGGCGGTGCCGGCCGCCGATGCGCTGCCCGCCGCGCTGGCCGCCGCCAGGAAGGAGCTGGCCCGCGGACGCTAGCGCTGGCTAGCCG
>DAMCRY010000079.1:0-12176 GCA_032115075.1 Massilia sp. | reverse complement strand
CACGGCATTGCCGAAGTCGAACAGGATGCGCGCCGAGCGCGTCATCGCTTCCAGCAAGCCGGATTCGCCCTGCTGGCGCGCGAAGCTCTGGCCCACTTCCGAGACCAGCACCATATTGCGCACTTCTTCCGACAGGCGCTGCTGCACCGGGTCGAGGCTCGGCGGGGCGTAGGGCGGCGGCGCCGGGACGTCGTCGGCACCGGCCAGGTCGATGCCGAGGTGGGCGGCGGCCTTGTCGACCTGGCGCGCGGCGCCCTCCAGCAGCTGGCCGACCTGGCCGGCTTCCAGCCCGCACAGGCCCGCAGCGTCGGCCACGGCCGGCTCGTCGCCCGGATGGCAGGACAGCACGTGGGCCAGGCGCACGATGCGGATCAGGGGATGGGCCGACTCCAGGCGGTCGCTCGGCTCGTGGTGGTACAGCACCGCGTCGGCCAGGAAGGAATCGAGCTGCCAGCGCTCGATCAGCCAGGCGCCGGCTTCGGTGTGGGTGATCTGCAGGGTGCGCTGCTCGACCGCGCACAGGTCTTCGTCGTCGCGCGCGTTGAAGTTGTACGCGTATTCCTTGGGCGCGGTGGCCAGCAGGGCCAGGCGGCCGACGTTGTGCAGCAGGCCGGCCAGGTAGGCTTCTTCCAGGTGCGGGTACTCGACCAGGCGCGCGACCTCTTTCGCGATCACGGCGGCGGCCAGGGAGTTCTTCCAGAAGGCGCGCAGGTCGGTGCTGCCGGAATGCGGGAAGTTGTTAAAGGTCTGGAACACCGAATCGCTGATGACCAGCGTCTTGATCATGTCGGTGCCGAGGGCGACCAGGGACTGCTCGAGGTTGACGTTGCGGTGGTGGCGCTGGTAGGCGGAGCTGTTGGCGACCGCCAGCAGCTTGCCGGTCATCCCGGCATCCTTGGAGATCAGGGCGGCGAGTTCGGGCATCCCGAGGTCGTCGGCCTGCAGGTGCTCGATGAGGCGCACGAGGATCTGCGGCATGGCCGGCAGACGGGCAATCAACAAACGATTGCGGATATCCTGATCCGATTGTTGCATGGTCTCAAAGCGCCCGCTGTTAACGAGTTGCGAGGGTTGTCCGAGGCTGCCCAGGACGAGCTGCCACAAGGTCTTGCTCGTTTATCTACCAAACAGAACAATGTTTCAACGTTTGTTCTGGGCACGAAAAACTTATCTTAGCATATAGACATTTCTGATCGGGAACAATACTTTCAGTAAAAAGTGTTGCCGAAGTGACGCTCTAATAGTAAGACGGAAACGGTCGGCTCCCGCAGGGGCGAAATAATATACCGATATGCATGTATATTTGAAAGAATATTTCATGCATAAAAAAGCCCGGTACGCGACCGGGCCTGGGAGAGGCTGCGATGCCGCTCAGGGCATCTGCTTGCCTTCGCGGATCCGCTCGCGGCGGTAGCGGCGCGCGGTCGCCCACAGGGCGATCGACAGCAGGGTGAAGCCGGCCTGGCCGAGCGCCAGCGACAGCACCGAGTGCGAGAGCATCGGCGAGATCAGGCCGGCCACGATGGCGCCCATCAGGGTGGTCACGAAGGACTGGCAGGACGCCACCGTGCCGCGGATGTGCGGGAACAGGTCGAGCGCCATCAGGGTCGCGCCCGGCGCGATGATCGAGCTGCCGAAGGTGAAGAAGAACATGTGCGCCACGCTCCACGGCAGCGCCGGCGGCAGGAAGGCGTGGTAGGCCACGTTGAAGGTGACCGCGCCCAGCATGAAGAAGAAGCCGATTCGGATCTGGCGCGCGAAGGTCATCTTGCCCGCCATGCGGTTGGCCGCCAGCGCGCCCAGGAAGATCCCGCTCACGGTCGGCACGAACAGCCAGGCGAACTGCGAGGGGCCCAGGCCGAGGTGCTCGGGCAGCATCACCGGCGCCGATGCGATGTAGAGGAACAGGCCGGCGAAGTTCAGCGCCACCACGCCCGACTTCATGTGGAACAGGAAGGAGCCGAAGATGGCGCCGTAGCTCTGCGCCAGGAAACGCGGATTGAAGGGCTGGCGCTTCTCCTTCGGCACGGTCTCGGGCAGGTGCTTCCACGAGAACCAGCCCAAGGCGATGGTATAGATACACAGGGCCAGGAAGATCGCGCGCCAGTCGAAGAAGGTGACGATCCAGCCGCCCAGCACCGGCGCGATGGCCGGCGCGATCGAGAAGATCATGGTGACCATCGACAGCAGGCGCGCCGCCGCCGCGTCCGAGTACAGGTCGCGGATGATGGCGCGCCCCACCACCACGCCGGCCCCCGCCGACACGCCCTGCATGATGCGGAACACCCACAGGTAGTGCACCGAGTTGGCCGCCGCGCAGCCGAAGGTGCCGATCGCGAACACCACCAGCGCGGTCAGGACCACGTTGCGCCGGCCGAAGGCGTCCGACAGCGCCCCATGCCACAGCGACATGCCGGCGAAGGCCAGCATGTAGGCGGTCAGGGTCTGCTGGACTTCCAGCGAGGTGGCGCCGAGGTCGGCACGGATCTGCGGGAAGGCCGGCAGGTAGGCGTCGATCGAGAACGGCCCCAGCATCGACAGCATGGCCAGCAGGGTGGCCAGGCCGCCGGCCGACAGCATCGCGATCTTGTGCGGAGTGGGCAGCGGCACCGGGATGACCGGGTCCTTCGGCAGGTCGTCGGGTTCGCTCGGCGGCAGCATGGGTCTTATTGTTCCTGGTTGGGTTTGGCGGGCTGGGCCTCCGGGCGGCGGTTGAAGCCGGCCACCATGTCGAAGCGGAACAGGCGGCATTCGAGCGCACCGTTGAAGAACGGCGTCTTGCGCGATTCCTTCAGGCGCAGCAGTTTCGGCAGCTGCAGGTCCGCGGTGAACAGGAAGGCGGTCCAGCCGGCGAAGCGCTGCTTGAGCGTGGTGCCCAGCGCCGAGTAGAAGGACACCGCCATCTCGTCCTGCGGCACGGTGGAATCGCCGCGCACGCCGATGCGCTCGCCGTACGGCGGATTGGTCAGCAGGATGCCCGGCGCCGATGTCGGCGGCGACACGTGCTGGGCCTCGATCTGCTTGAGCGGCACGTCGAACAGGATACCGGCGATCTTCAGGTTATGGCGCGTCATCGCGACCATGTCGCCCGAGATGTCGGAGCCGAAGATGGTCGGCTCGGCAGGCAGAGGATTCGGCTTGATCTCGGCCTTCAGCGCGGCCCAGGCCTCGCGGTCGAAGTCCGCGAACTGTTCGAAGGCGAAGCGGCGGCGCGCGCCGGGCGGGATGCCCTGCACCATCTGCGCCGCTTCGACCAGGATGGTGCCGGAGCCGCACATCGGGTCGAACAGGGGAATACCCGGCTTCCAGCCGGCCACGCGCAGCATGCCGGCGGCCAGGTTCTCGCGCAGCGGCGCGTCGCCGGTCTCTTCGCGCCAGCCGCGCTTGAACAGCGCCTCGCCCGAGGTGTCGAGGTAGACGATGAAGTTGCGCTGGTCGAGGAAGCCGACGATGCGCATGTCCGGTTCGCGGGTGTTGACCGACGGGCGCTTGTTGAACTGGTCGCGGAAGCGGTCGCAGACGGCGTCCTTGATCTTCAGCGTGGTGAATTCCAGGCTCTTCAGCGGGGATTTCACCGCGGTGACGTCGACCCGGATGGTGTGGTGCACGCCGAACCAGTCTTGCCAGGGCTGCTCGAGCACCAGGTCATAGATGTCGTTCTCGTTGTCGTAGCTGCGCTGCCCCATGCGCATCAGGACGCGCGAGGCGATGCGCGAGTGCAGGTTGATGCGGTAGGCGTCGACCAGGGAACCGGAGCAGTGCACGCCGCCCGGCACCTGGTTGTGCACCCGCATCGTGGTGCTGCGTTGGGCGATTTCGCCGAGTTCTTCGGCAAGCGCCGCTTCCATGCCGCGCGGGCATGGGCAAAAGTAGGAGGCCATGAGGGGTACCCTTTGTCCGTTGAAAAACGTAAAACCGAGTCAGCGATATCAGTACCGCTAACTGTTGAGCCGTCATCCCCGCGCAGGCGGGGATCCCATTTGACGTTCGCAGCGAATCAACGAACCTGGAGGGAATAATGCCAGTGGCATTATTCCCGCCTGCGCGGGAATGACGGTTTTTAGGCAGGTAGTCAAAAACAATGTGGCGGTCTGCCGATTCGATCAGAACGGCTTCACCACCACCAGGATCACGATCGCCAGCAACAGCAGCACCGGCACTTCGTTGAAGTAGCGGAACCACTTGTGGCTGCGTTTGTTCTGCCCTGCTTCGAACTTCTTCAGCAGCGAGCCGCAGGCGTGATGGTAGCCGATCACCAGGATCACGAGCGCGAGCTTCGCGTGCAGCCAGCCGCCCCGGATGCCGTAGCCCAGCCACAGCCAGATGCCCAGCACGAGGGCCGGCAGCGCCAGGATGGTGGTAAAGCGGTACAGCCGGCGCGCCATGCCCAGCAGGCGCTCGAGCGCGGCCGGGTTGGATTCCTGCGCCAGGTTCACGAAGATGCGCGGCAGGTAGAACAGGCCGGCGAACCAGGAAGCGATGAAGACGATGTGCAGGGCCTTGATCCAGAGGTACATGCGGTTTCCTTGTTGTTATGAGCGTACTTCGCCGTGGCCGAACACGACGTACTTGAGCGAGGTGAGGCCTTCCAGCCCGACCGGCCCGCGCGCGTGCAGCTTGTCGTTCGAGATGCCGATCTCCGCGCCCAGGCCGTACTCGAAACCGTCGGCGAAGCGGGTCGAGGCGTTCACCATCACCGAGGCCGAATCGACTTCGCGCAGGAAGCGCAGCGCGGCGCTGTAGTCTTCCGTGACGATCGACTCGGTGTGCTTCGAGGACCAGGTGTTGATGTGGTCGATGGCGCCGTCCAGCCCTTC
The DNA here is from genome assembly GCA_032115075.1 of Massilia sp. Taxonomy (GTDB): domain Bacteria; phylum Pseudomonadota; class Gammaproteobacteria; order Burkholderiales; family Burkholderiaceae_D; genus Telluria. The sequence goes on along the minus strand of DAMCRY010000079.1, from coordinate 7,359 downwards.
GACCACGCGGATCGCCAGGATGGGCGCCAGGTATTCGGTGCTCCAGTCCTGTTCGGTCGCGTGCTTCAGGTAAGGGTAGCCGGCCAGGATCGCATGCGCCTCATGGTCGGCGCGCAGCTCGACCTCGTTCGTCTTGTAGCGCTCCGCCAGCTGCGGCAGCACGGTCGGGGCAATGCTGCGCGCGACCAGCAGGGTTTCCATCGTGTTGCAGGTGCCGTAGCGGTGGCACTTGGCGTTGAAGGCCACCGGCAGCGCCTTGGCGATGTCGGCCTTGTCGTCGATGTAGACGTGGCAGATGCCATCCAGGTGCTTGATCATCGGGACCGTGCTTTCCGCCATCAGGCGCGCGATCAGGCCCTTGCCGCCACGCGGGACGATCACGTCCACGTATTGCGGCATCGTGATCAGGGCGCCGACGGCGGCGCGGTCGACCGTGTCGACCACCTGCACCGCGTCCAGCGGCAGGCCGGCGCCCTGCAAACCTTCGCTCACCAGCCTGGCCAGCGCGCGGTTGCAGTGGATCGCCTCCGAGCCGCCGCGCAGGATCGCCGCGTTGCCGCTCTTGATGCACAGGCCCGCCGCGTCGACCGTCACGTTCGGGCGCGCCTCGTAGATGATGCCGATGACGCCCAGCGGCACGCGCATCTGGCCGACCTGGATGCCGCTCGGGCGCGACTTCATGTTGGTGATTTCGCCGACCGGGTCCGGCAGGGTCACGATCTGGCGCAGGCCGGCGACCATGGTGGCGATGGCGCCGTCGGACAGCGCGAGGCGGTCGAGCAGGGCCGGTTCCAGGCCGGCGGCGCGGGCGGCGTCCATGTCTTCCCTGTTTGCCGCACGCAGCAGGTCGGCGTCGCGCTCGATGGCGTCGGCGATCAGGAGCAACGCGCGGTTGCGGGTGGCGCCATCGGCGCGCGCCATGGCGCGCGAAGCGGCACGGGCCTTGCGGCCCATCGAGTGCATGTGTTCGGTGATGTCCATCGTATAGCCCGTGTAACGATTTTCGTAGGGGTGATCTGGTCCAGTGGACCAGATCACGCTTTGCCGCCCACGCGTTCAGCCAGCGCAGGAATGGCCGAGGTGCATCAATTCACAGTGGAGTTGAACGCGTGGGGGGGAGACCGCCCACCCTACGGTTTAGCGGCATTTCCACACTGCCATTCCGTTTACCGCGCCACTCTCAACGCCAGCTGCAGCATGGCATCCCACGCATCGCCCGCGAAGGCTTTCGCGCGCAAGCCCTTGACCATGCGGTCCACCTGCGCCGCCTCCTGCAGCGCGGCCTCCAGCGTGGCCACCGAGACCCTGCGCAGCGCCGGCTCCATCATGCGCTCGCGCGGCCCCCAGATGCGGTATTCCTTCAGCAGGGCGCCCAGCGGCCTGCCCTGCGCCATCCCGGATTTCAATTTTAGCAGCGTGCGGATTTCTTCACTGACGGCCCACAACACCAGCGGCAGGGCCTCGCCCTCGCCCTTCAGGCCGTCGAGCATGCGCGCCAGGCGCGCCGGGTCGCCGGCAAGCATGGCCTCGGACAGCTTGAACACGTCGTAGCGCGCCACGTTCAGCACGGCGTCGTGCACCTGTTCGAAGCTCAGCTTGCCCGGTTCGTAGAGCAGGCCGAGCTTCTGGATCTCCTGGTGCGCCGCCAGCAGGTTGCCTTCGACGCGGTCGGCGATGAAGTCCAGGCTCTGGCGCTCGGCGCTCTGGTTCTGTGCGGACAGCCGCATGCCGATCCAGCCCGGCAGCTGGGCGCGTTCCACGTTCGGGATCTCGATGTAGACCGCTGCCCCCTGCAGCGCCGTCACCCACGAGGCCTTGGCGGTCTGCCAGTCCAGCTTCGGCAGGGTGATCAGGGTCAGGTTGTCGGGGCCGAGGTCCTTGGCGTAGGCCTGCAGCGCCGCGCTGCCGTCCTTGCCCGGCTTGCCGGAAGGGATGCGCAGCTCGATCAGCTTCTTGTCGCCGAACAGGGACATGGCCTGGTTCGCCGCCAGCAGCTCGCCCCATTTGAAATTGCGCTCGACCGTGAGCACGTCGCGCTCGGTGTAGCCCTGGGCGCGGGCGGTCTTGCGGATGCGGTCGGCCGCTTCCAGCGCGAGCAGGTGCTCGTCGCTGGTGATCACGTACAAGGGCGCCAGGCCCTTGGCCAGGTGGCCCTCGATGGCCTCAGGCCGCAGCTGCATTTACCGGATCTCTTTCACGCCGCGGGTTTGATCGCAGCCAGGCGACGCAGGATCTGCTGCACCAGGTCCGACTGCATGTCGCGGTACAGCAGCGCCTCTTCCGATTCCTTGGCCAGTACCTGCGATTCGTCGAAGGCGATGTTGCGGCGCAGGGTGATCTCGGTCGGGCCCAGCAATTCCTTGTTGTTGGCGTCGCGGACGCGGAAGACCAGCGTATAGCTGAGCGAATACTCGCGCACCCGGCCCAGGCTGTTCAGCGACAGGATCGACTTGCCGCGCGACTCGCCCAGCACGTCGAACAGGGCCTGCGCCTTGGAAGCGTCGTTCTCGATGCGCACGCTGTCGCCCGCGCGCAGGTTGCGCTTGAGCTCCGTGCCCAGAGGCGAAGTCTCCGGGAAGGCCAGGTAAATGCTCTGGAAGGGCATGTTGTACTGGCCGGTCGAACCGCGCAGCTGGAAGCCGCACGCCGCGACGCTGGCGGCCAGCACCAGCGCTCCAACTGCTCGCACCACGATGGTCTTCATGGCTTACACCACGATGTTGACGAGTTTACCGGGGACCACGATGACCTTCTTCGGCGTGCCCTCGATGAACTTAGTGACCGATTCCTCGGCCAGCGCGGCGGCTTCGATGCTCGCCTTGTCGGCATCCTTGGCCACCTTCACGGAACCGCGCAGCTTGCCGTTCACCTGGATCATCAGCTCGATCTCCGACTGCTCCAGCGCGGCCGGGTCGACTTGCGGCCACTGCACGTTCAGGATGTCGCCGTAGACGCCGGCATAGCCGAGGTCCTGCCACAGCGCGTGGGTGATGTGCGGCGCCACCGGGTTCAGCAGGCGCAGGAAGATGGAGAAGCCTTCGGCGATGACCGCGTCCGACGCCGCGCCTTCCGCCAGCTTGGCCGATTCCAGGGTATTCAGCATCTTCATGCAGGCCGACACCACGGTGTTGTACTGGATGCGCTTCAGGTCGTAGTCGGCCTGCTGCAGCACCTTGTGCACTTCGCGGCGCAGGGTCTTCTGGGCGTCGTCGAGCGAACCTTGCTGCTGGCCCTTGAGGGCATTGGCGATGCGCTCGCGCTGGGCGTAGCCATAGGCCCAGACGCGGCGCAGGAAGCGGCTCGCGCCTTCCACGCCGCTGTTCGACCACTCCAGGGTCTGCTCCGGGGGCGAGGCGAACATGGTGAACAGGCGCGCGGTGTCGGCGCCGTACTGCTCGATCTGCGCCTGCGGGTCGATGCCGTTGTTCTTCGACTTCGACATCTTCTCGGTGCCGCCGATCTCCACCGGCTGGCCATCGGCCTTCAGGACCGCGCTCTGCGGGCGGCCCTTGTCGTCGAAAGTCAGCTCGACGTCGGCCGGATTGAACCAGGTCTTCTTGCCGGAGGCGTCCTCGCGGTAGTAGGTCTCGTTGAGCACCATGCCCTGGGTCAGCAGGTTGACGAAGGGCTCGTCGAATTTCAACAGGCCGAAGTCGCGCATCACCTTGGTCCAGAAGCGCGCGTACAGCAGGTGCATGACCGCGTGCTCGATGCCGCCGATGTACTGGTCCATCGGCATCCAGTAGTCGTTGCGCTCGTCGACCATCCGGTCGTTCGAGCCCGGCGAGGTATAGCGCATGTAGTACCAGGACGAGTCGATGAAGGTGTCCATCGTGTCGGTCTCGCGGCGCGCGGGTTTACCGCACTTCGGGCAATCGCACTTCAGGAAGGCTTCGTCCTTGTTCAGCGGGTTGCCGGTGCCGTCCGGGACCAGGTGTTCCGGCAGCACGACCGGCAGGTCTTGTTCAGGCACGGGCACCGCGCCGCAGTCGCCGCAGTGGATCATCGGGATCGGGGTGCCCCAGTAGCGCTGGCGCGAGATGCCCCAGTCGCGCAGGCGGAAGGTGACCTTCTTGTCGCCCAGGCCCTGGGCGGCGAGGTCGCCCGCCACCGCATTGACGGCGGCGATGTAATCGAGGCCGTCGTACTTGCCCGAGTTGATGGTGCGGCCGGTTTCCTTGTCGCCGTACCACTCCTGCCAGCCGTCGAGCGAGAATTCCTGGCCTTCCACCGCCACCACCTGCTTGATCGGCAGATGGTATTTGGTGGCGAAGCCGAAGTCGCGCTCGTCGTGGCCCGGCACGCCCATCACGGCGCCGTCGCCGTAGGTCATGAGGACGTAGTTGCCGACCCAGACCGGCAGCTGCTCGCCGGTGACCGGGTGCGTGACGGTGAGACCGGTCGGCATGCCCTTCTTCTCCATCGTCGCCATGTCGGCTTCGATGACGGAACCGAGCTTGCACTCGGCGATGAAGGCCTGCAGTTCCGGGTTGTTCCTTGCCGCGTGCTGGGCCAGCGGGTGCTCGGCCGCCACGGCGCAGAAGGTCACGCCCATGATGGTGTCGGCGCGGGTGGTGAAGACGTACAGCTTGCCCTCGTTGATGAGCTCACCCGATTCGCCCTTGATCTGGTGCGGGAAGGCGAAGCGCACGCCGGTCGACTTGCCGATCCAGTTGGCCTGCATGGTGCGCACGCGCTCCGGCCAGCCCGGCAGCTTGTTGTCGACGTAGTCCAGCAGCTCGTCCGCGTACTCGGTGATGCGCACGTAATACATCGGGATCTCGCGCTTCTCGATCAGCGCGCCCGAGCGCCAGCCGCGCCCGTCCACCACCTGTTCGTTGGCCAGCACGGTCTGGTCCACCGGGTCCCAGTTCACGGTGCCGGTCTTCTGGTAGATGATGCCCTTCTCGAGCATCTTGAGGAACATCCACTGGTTCCACTTGTAGTATTCCGGCTTGCAGGCGGTCATTTCGCGCGACCAGTCGATGGCCAGGCCCATCGATTCCATCTGCTTCTTCATGTGCGCGATGTTCGAGTAGGTCCACTCGGCCGGCGGCACGTTGTTCGCCATCGCCGCGTTCTCGGCCGGCATGCCGAAGGCATCCCAACCCATTGGCATCAGCACGTTGTAGCCGTTCATCCGCAGGTAGCGGTACATCACGTCGTTGATCGTATAGTTGCGCACGTGACCCATGTGCAGCTTGCCCGACGGGTAAGGCAGCATCGAGCAGGCGTAGTACTTGCCTTTCGGGAAACGCGGGTCGTGTTCGACCGCCTTGTAGGCGTCGATCGACTTCCAGTAAGCCTGGGCGGCCTGTTCGACTTCAGCTGGACTATATTTTTCTTGCATGATTTCTGCAGACGTAATGAGGGTGGAACAGAACATTATACTGGTTCGTTTTGCAGTGCGGCGAAAGGCGGATTCAAGGAGCAGCCAGTTCCAAGCCTATTGCATTCAGAACCACAAAACTAAAAACCGTCACTCCCGCGCAGGCGGGAATCCAGGTTCGTCGCACCGCGTCGGCTCAAGCAAGGCCACGGTAACGCAAACAACATTGGATTCCGACCTTCGCCGGAATGACGGTCTCCAGGGCGCGGGCTGATGTTCGAAGCAGCACCAGCGCAGCAAACTATCAAATCACCGCAGCACCAGCGCCAGCGCCGGCTTCTCGCCGTAATCCTCGTAGCGCTCGTTGATGCCGCCCACGCAGAAGGCGATTTCCTCCAGCAGGTCCGGCACGGCCGCCTTCATTTTTTCGGCGTCCGTGATGACGATCTCCAGCACCTCGTTCGGCTCGAGCCGGAACCGGGTCATGTTCTCTTCGTCGCGCAGGTAGCTCATGCAGTCCACCCAGGCGTCGATCGAGTCGGCATACGACTCCGGAAAACCGAAGGCGCGGCGGGATTCGATGTGGAAGGCCGCCTCGTCGACGATGGCGGCGCCGTTCAGTTCCGCGACCGCCATCGTCAACCCTTCAGGCCCAGCACGTCGTCCATGCCGAACAGGCCGGCCGGCTTGTCGGCGAGGAAGCGCGCGGCGCGCACGGCGCCGTGGGCGTAGGTCACGCGGCTGCTCGACTTGTGACTGATCTCGATGCGTTCGCCGGTGCCGAGGAACATGACGGTGTGGTCGCCCACCACGTCGCCGCCGCGCACGGTAGCGAAGCCGATGGTCGACGGGTCGCGCTCGCCGGTCACGCCTTCGCGGCCGTAGACGGCGCATTCCTTCAGGTCGCGGCCCAGCGCGTCGGCGATGACTTCACCCATCTTGAGCGCGGTGCCGCTCGGCGCATCGACCTTGTGGCGGTGGTGCGCCTCGACGATCTCGATGTCGTAGCCTTCGCTGAAGCTCTTTGCCGCCATCTCGAGCAGCTTGAGCGTGACGTTCACGCCCACGCTCATGTTCGGCGCGAACACGATGCCGATTTGTTCGCCGGCCGCGCGGATCGCGGCCTTGCCGGCATCGTCGAAACCGGTGGTGCCGATCACCAGCTTCACATTGTTGGCGGCGCAGTACGCCAGGTGCTGCAGGGTGCCTTCGGGACGGGTGAAGTCGATCAGGACGTCGGCGTCGGCGAGTGCCTCGGACAGCTCGGAGCGGATGATCACGCCGGTCGGCTGGCCGGCGAATGCGCCGGCGTCCTGGCCGATGGACGGCGAGCCGGCGACGTCCAGCGCGCCGGCCAGGGTGGCGTCGGGCGCGGCCGCAATGGCTTCGATCAGCATGCGGCCCATGCGGCCGCTGGCGCCGGCGACGGCGATACGCAGGGTGCTCATACGATCAGTTCCTGTTCGCGTTCGGGTTGCCGGTATTGCTGCTGGCCTCGATCGACACCGGGCCGCGCTCGGGCGCCTTCGGCGGCAGGGTCGGCTGCTTGACGCCGCGGATCGGGCCGGCGATGCGTTCGATGTATTCGCGCTCGGTCGGCAGGTTGCCGCCTTCGAAGCGCTCGACCTTGTCGTCCTTGAAGTAGACGGTGACGCGGCTGGTGGTCAGCTCGCCGTTACCGCGCGCGAGGTAGAAGGGATAGTCCCAGCGGTCGGCGTGGAACATGTCGGCCAGCAGCGGCGAGCCGAGCAGGAAGCGGACCTGGTCGCGGCTCTGGCCGACCTTCAGCTGGTCCAGCATTTCCTGGGAAACGAAGTTGCCCTGCTGGATGTCGGGGCGGTAGGGCGAGAAGACCCAGAGGAATTTCTGCAGCTTGGTGGCCTGCACGGTCTGGGCGCCGGCATTCGCGGCGGCGGCGGCCTTCTCGGCGTCGGCGGCCTGGACGGCCGGGTCCGTGCTCGCCGGTGGCGCGGGATGCGTCTGGTTGCGCCAGGCGGCGCAGCCGGACAGCGTCAGCGTGCATGCCAGGC
>DAMCRY010000078.1:0-12273 GCA_032115075.1 Massilia sp. | reverse complement strand
GGACACGGCGGTTCGACCGCTAAACAGCTCGGCAGTTCCAGCTCATCCATATCCGACGGTGACAGCGCCAAACAAAAAGCCCGGCCTGCTCGCGCAGCCGGGCTTTCTTCAGGCGACGCGGCTTATTGCGCGTCGTCGGTACGGGTGCCCAGCTGCGCCGGGTTGACGTTCACCTTCGCCTTGGCCTTCGCCTTCAGCGCTTCGATGAAGTTGTACATCTCGGCCTGGCCCACCAGGTTGGCGATCTGCTCCTTCTCCTGGGTACGGCGCGCCGCGTCGGGCTGGGCCGGCTGCGAGACCTTGCCGATGCGGTAGACGCCATAGCCCTGGCCCGGCACTTCCACGCCGACGTAGGCCGGCAGCTTGCTGACGTCCGCCTTCAGCACCGCGATCGCCGCGGTGGTGTTGATGGCCGGCTGCTTGGTGCGCGAGACCGTGGTCGGGGCGCCGAAGCCGGTGGCGTCGCCGGAGGCCTTGGCGGCGGCCAGCTTCTGCTCGCCGGCGGCGCGCGCCATGCGGGCCGCCTCTTCCAGGGTCACGCGCTGGCGGATCTGGGCGTCGACCTCGGCCAGCGGACGCTTGCTGGCCGGCTTGAACTCGACCACGCGGCCCGAGATCAGCACGCTCGGCGACACTTCGATGGCTTCGGTGTTGCGCTTGTTCTTGACCGCGTCCGTGCCGAACAGCGCGGCCAGGAACTTCTCGTTGTTGAACGGCGCGCTCGCCAGGGCCGGGTTGGGCTTGCGGGTCAGCGCATCGACGGTCTCGATCTTCAGGCCCAGCTTGTCGGCCACCGGCTTCAGGCTTTCCGACTGCTCGTACACCATATTGGTGAAGACCTCGGCCATCTCCGAGTACTTCTTCGACATCTTCTGCTTCTTCAGGTCGGCGGCGATCTCCTCCTTCGCGGCCTCCAGCGGCTTCTGCTGGGCCGGCTTCAGCGAGGTGAGCTTGATGATGTGGTAGCCGAACTCCGACTGCACCAGGCCGCTGGTCTCGCCTTCCTTGAGCGCGTAGATCGCGTCCTCGACCGGCTTGACGAAAGCGCCCTTCTCCACCACGCCCAGGTCGCCGCCGCTCGCGGCCGAGCCCGGATCCTGCGACTGGGCCTTGGCGATCTCGGCGAAGTTGGCCGGGTTCTTGCGCACTTCCGCCAGCACGCTTTCGGCCTTGGCCTTGGCGGCGGCCTGGTCGGCCGGCTTGGCGTCGCGCGCCAGGTTGATCAGGATGTGGCTCGCGGTGCGCTGTTCCGGCGTCGTGTAGGCCTTCAGGTTCTTGTTGTAGTAGTCGGTGATCTCGGCGTCGCTCACCTGGACCTGGTTGGCGACGGCGTCGGCGTCGAACACGACGTACTCGGCCTTCACCTGCTCCGGCACGGTGAACAGGGCGGCGTTCTTGTCGTAGTAGGCCTTGACCATCTCGTCGGTGACCTTCACCTGCGGCAGGTACTGCGCGACCGGGAACAGCAGTTCCTGGACTTCGCGTTCCTGGTCGTTGATGTCCGACAGGCGGGCGCTGACGGTGCGCGGGGCGAAGGCGGTCAGCTGGACCGAACCGGCCAGCTGCTGCACGGCCAGGTCGCGGCGCATGCGCTGGTCGAACATCGCCGGGGTCATGCCCTGGGCGGCGAGCAGGGATTTGTACTGCTCCATGTCGAAGCTGCCGTCGGGCTTGCGCAGGCCCGGGATGTCGGCGATCTGGCGCGCCAGGGCGGCGTCGCTGACGGTCATGTTGCTGCGGGCGATCTCGGCATTGATGGCGCGTTCGGCCACCAGGTTGTTCAGGACCGCCTGCTTGGCTTCGGGGGTGTCGAACAGCTTCTGGTCGAACTGCTCGCCCATCATCTGGCGCGCCTGGTCGATCTGGCGGCGCTGCGCCTCTTCCCACTCCTGCTGGGTGACCTTCTGGCCGGCCACGGTCGCCACGCCGGCGGCGGCGTCGCCACGGTTCTGGTAGCTTTCGACACCGACTAACACGAACGACGGCACGATCAGGACGAGCAGCAGCCCCTGCATCACGCGCTTGTTGTTACGGACAAAATCAAACATGGTCAGCCATTCAAGGTTGAAAATGCTTTAACAGCACAGGTTAAAAAAAAAGGCGAACTCGCGTTCGCCTCTTCTCGTTTTCCCGGCCCTTCTCAGGGCCAGGATCTTACTGAATTCTGGCGGAGCGGACGGGGCTCGAACCCGCGACCCCCGGCGTGACAGGCCGGTATTCTAACCAACTGAACTACCGCTCCAGACTAATGTTGTGGATGTTGGCGGAGCGGACGGGGCTCGAACCCGCGACCCCCGGCGTGACAGGCCGGTATTCTAACCAACTGAACTACCGCTCCAACAAGAATTCACTACATCGCACCGCCTTCGCAGGTAGTGCCTCTGCGTGTCACTGCAGAGAAGGCATTAGTTTACAGCATCTTTCAGAGCTTTACCAGCCTTAAATTTCGGAACCTTGGCTGCCTTGATCTTGATCGGTTCCTTGGTACGCGGATCGCGGCCGGTACGTGCGGCGCGCTCGCCCACGGTGAAGGTGCCGAAGCCGACCAGCGTGACGCTGTCGTTCTTTTTCAGGGACTCGGTCACCGCTTCGATCATCGCGTCGAGTGCGCGCGTTGCCGAGGCCTTGGTAATGTCCGCGGACTTCGCGATTTCTTCGATCAATTCTGTCTTGTTCACTCTAACCCTCGTGTGTTCGTTTGACGCCGCGGCGCCTACTTGCAAAAGTGCAAGCGCGTATTAAACAAGGGCAACTTTGGTATGTCAAGCAACATGCGTCGAGGGTGGCGTCAGTTGCGTGCTTGCGTCAGTGTCCTGCGCAGGCGCGCAGGCCGCGCAATGCGGGGCGCATGGCGCAGCAGCCCGGTAAAAAAAACGGGCACCCGAGGGTGCCCGTTTCGCGATCGTCCGGGAACGATCAGTGCTTGACCACGTCGGTCGAACCTTCGGTCGCGGCGGCCGGGGCCACGGCGACGCTTGCCGGCACGTCCGCCAGCGGTTCCGGCTGGCGCTCGAGCGCCACTTCCAGCACCTTCTCGATCCAGCGCACCGGCACGATCTCGAGCTTGTTCTTGACGTTGTCCGGGATCTCGGCCAAGTCCTTCACGTTCTGCTCGGGGATCAGGACCGTCTTGATGCCGCCGCGATGCGCCGCCAGCAGCTTCTCCTTCAGGCCGCCGATCGGCAGGACTTCGCCGCGCAGCGTGATCTCGCCGGTCATCGCCACGTCGGCGCGCACCGGGATGCCGGTGAAGGCCGAGACCAGGGCGGTGGTCATGCCGATACCCGCGGACGGACCATCCTTCGGGGTCGCGCCTTCCGGCACGTGGATGTGGATGTCGGTCTTCTCGAACGCTTCCGCCTTGATGCCGAAGCGCTGTGCGCGGCTACGGACCACGGTGCGGGCCGCCTCGATCGATTCCTTCATCACATCACCCAGGGTACCGGTGCGGATGATGGCGCCCTTGCCCGGCACGTTGACGGCTTCGATCGTCAGCAGGTCGCCGCCGACCTCGGTCCAGGCCAGGCCGACCACCTGGCCGATCTGGTTTTCCTTCTCGGCCACGCCGAAGTCGTAGCGGCGCACGCCGAGGAACTTGTCCAGGTTCTTGGCGCCGACGGTGATCTTCTTCTCGGCCTTGGTCAGCAGCAGCATCTTGACGACCTTGCGGCAGATCTTCGAGATCTCGCGCTCGAGCGAACGCACGCCCGCTTCACGCGTGTAGTAGCGGATGATGTCGCGGATCGCCGATTCCTCGACCTTGATCTCGCCTTCCTTCAGGCCGTTGTTCTTGATCTGCTTCGGCAGCAGGTAGCGCTGCGCGATGCTGGTCTTCTCGTCCTCGGTATAACCCGACAGGCGGATCACTTCCATCCGGTCCAGCAGCGCCGGCGGGATGTTGAACGAGTTCGAGGTCGCGACGAACATCACGTCCGACAGGTCGAAGTCGACTTCGACGTAGTGGTCGGAGAATGTATGGTTCTGCGCCGGGTCCAGCACCTCAAGCAACGCCGAGCTCGGATCGCCGCGGAAGTCCGCGCCCATCTTGTCGATCTCGTCGAGCAGGAACAGCGGGTTGCGCACGCCTACTTTCGACAGCGACTGCAGCACCTTGCCCGGCATCGAGCCGATATAGGTGCGGCGGTGGCCGCGGATCTCGGCTTCGTCGCGCACGCCGCCGAGGGCCATGCGCACGTACTTGCGGCCGGTCGCGCGGGCGATCGATTCGCCCAGCGAGGTCTTGCCCACGCCCGGAGGACCGACGAAGCACAGGATCGGGGCCTTCAGCTTGTCGACGCGTTGCTGCACCGCGAGGTACTCGAGGATGCGTTCCTTGATCTTCTCGAGGCCGTAGTGGTCCGATTCCAGCACCTGCTGGGCCTTTTCCAGGTCGATGGTGACCTTGGATTTCTTCTTCCACGGCAGGCCGACCAGGGTGTCGATGTAGTTGCGCACGACGGTGGCTTCGGCCGACATCGGCGACATCATCTTGAGCTTCTTGATCTCGCCCATCGCCTTGTCCAATGCCTCTTTCGGCATCTTGGCGGCGGCAACTTTCTTCTCCAGCTCTTCGATGTCGGCGCCGTCCTCGCCTTCGCCGAGCTCCTTCTGGATGGCCTTGACCTGTTCATTCAGGTAGTACTCGCGCTGCGATTTCTCCATCTGGCGCTTGACGCGGCCGCGGATGCGCTTTTCCACCTGCAGGATGTCGAGTTCGCCTTCCAGCTGGCCGAGCAGGTGCTCGAGGCGCTTGGCGACGTTGAAGATCTCCAGGATGACCTGCTTCTGCTCGAGCTTGAGCGGCAGGTGCGCGGCGACGGTGTCGGCCAGGCGGCCAGCGTCGTCGATGCCCGCCAGCGAGGCGAGGATCTCCGGCGGGATCTTCTTGTTGAGTTTGACGTACTGGTCGAACTGCTGGACGATGGCGCGGCGCATGGCCTCGACTTCGGAATCGTCGCCGATTTCCGATTGCACCGGGGTCAGCTCGGCCGTGAAGTGGGTCGCGCCATCGGTGATGTGGTCGATGCGCGCGCGCTGGGCGCCCTCGACCAGCACCTTCACGGTACCGTCGGGGAGCTTCAGCATCTGCAGAATATTGGCCACGCAGCCGATCTCGTAGATGTCTGCGGCGGATGGTTCGTCCTTGGCGGCGGCCTTCTGGGCGGCCAGCATGATGCTCTTGCCCTGTTCCATCGCGGCTTCCAGGGCCTTGATGGATTTCGGACGGCCGACGAACAGAGGTATCACCATATGCGGGAACACGACCACGTCGCGCAACGGCAAGAGGGGCAGCGTCGTTTGCTCGGTTAATTTCGAAGTTGTCATGGCGTACCTTATAAAAGCGTGTTGCTGAACTTGGGCGCTCGCAGCGTAAATCTCAAGACCGCCGCGAAAATATTTTCTACGAGTAAAAATCTAGCAATTAAGTAGAAATATAGCCGTTCCGATAAAAATCGCATTTTCAAAAGAAAAAGCCACTGCGCGAAGCATCCGCGAGTGGCTTTTCGATTGAAGCCTACGTCTTTTATTGAAGTAAATTGTACCTTCAAGAATCCGTACGGCAAGACTTTTGTTGCAAGAGTGCAGGGCTTTTTTAATTTTCCCCAGACGCTTTCGGCGATTCGCTGTAGATCAGCAAAGGTTTTGCGCCATTCGTGATCGTATTTTCATCGATCACTACCTTGACGACGTTTTGCTGGCTCGGCAGCTCGTACATGACGTCCAGCAGCGCGTGTTCGAGGATCGAACGCAGGCCGCGGGCGCCCGTCTTGCGCGCCAACGCCTTGCGCGCGATCGCGTGCAGTGCGGCAGGACGTATTTCGAGTTCGGCGCCTTCCATTTCAAGCAGCTTCGAGTACTGTTTGATCAGGGCGTTCTTCGGCTCGACCAGGATCTGGATCAGCGCCTCTTCGGTCAGCTCGTTCAGGGTGGCGACGACCGGCAGGCGGCCGACCAGTTCCGGAATCAGGCCGAACTTGATCAGGTCTTCCGGCTCGGCGTCCATCATGATCTCGCTGGCCGCGCGCTCGGTCTGGCTCTTGACGGTGGCGGCGAAGCCGATGCCGCTCTTTTCCGAACGGTTCTGGATGATCTTCGCCAGGCCGTCGAAGGCGCCGCCGCAGATGAACATGATGTTGGTCGTGTCGATCTGGACGAAGTCCTGGTTCGGGTGCTTGCGGCCGCCCTGCGGCGGCACCGAGGCCATGGTGCCCTCGATGAGCTTGAGCAGGGCCTGCTGCACGCCCTCGCCCGAGACGTCGCGGGTGATCGACGGGTTGTCGGACTTGCGCGAGATCTTGTCGATCTCGTCGATGTAGACGATGCCGCGCTGGGCCTTTTCCACCTCGTAGTTGCAGCTCTGCAGCAGCTTCTGGATGATGTTCTCGACGTCCTCGCCGACATAGCCGGCTTCGGTCAGCGTGGTCGCGTCGGCGATCACGAAGGGAACGTTGAGCATGCGCGCCAGGGTCTGGGCCAGCAGGGTCTTGCCGGAACCGGTCGGGCCGACGAGCAGGATGTTGCTCTTGGCGAGTTCGACGTCGTCCTTCTTGCCCAGGTGCTTGAGGCGCTTGTAGTGGTTGTACACCGCCACCGACAGGATGCGCTTGGCCGTCTGCTGGCCGATCACGTACTGGTCGAGCAGTTCGGTGATTTCGTGAGGCGTCGGCAGATCGGACTTGGCGCCCGCCACCGATTCGACGTTGGAAGTCTCGTCGCGGATGATGTCGTTGCACAGGTCGATGCATTCATCGCAGATGAACACCGACGGTCCCGCGATCAGCTTCTTGACTTCGTGCTGGCTCTTTCCGCAGAACGAGCAGTACAGAAGTTTTTCGCCGCTGGAGGATTTTTTGTCAGACATGGGGCAGGTTATTTAATAAGTTGCTTGAATATAACGCTAATACGAGTACGCAACAAGTGCGCACACGAACATGCTACCCGAAATAAAAACGAAACGCCCGAACACGTTTTGCGCCCGGGCGTTTTTTGGCAACACCTTTGACGGCGTCGCAACGCGCAGCTTGTCCGCTACGTCAAGCGCGGTTGGTCAGGACACGGTCAATCATACCGTATTCGACAGCCTCTTCCGCCGACATGAAGCGGTCGCGGTCGGTATCCTTGTGGATCTGCTCGATGCTCTGGCCGGTGTTCTCGGCCATGATGCGCGCCAGGCGCTCGCGCAGGTACAGGATTTCCTTGGCCTGGATCTCGATGTCCGACGCCATGCCCTGCGAACCGCCGGACGGCTGGTGGATCATGACGCGCGAGTTCGGCAGCGAGAAACGCTTGCCCTTGGCGCCGGCGGCCAGCAGGAAGGCGCCCATCGAGGCGGCCAGGCCGGTGCACAGGGTGGACACGTCCGGCTTGATGAAGTTCATCGTGTCGAAGATCGCCAGGCCCGCCGAGACCGAACCGCCCGGCGAGTTGATGTACAGCGAGATGTCCTTGTCCGGATTCTCGCTCTCCAGGAACAGCAGCTGGGCCACGATGAGGTTGGCCATCTGGTCGTTGACAGGGCCGACCAGGAAGATCACGCGCTCTTTCAGGAGGCGCGAATAGATGTCATAGGCGCGCTCGCCGCGGCCGCTTTGTTCGACCACCATCGGCACGAGGCCGAGTGCTTGGGTATCCAATGCCGGATTACGAATCATACCTGTCTCGTTCCTTGTTAATTAGGGGTTCGGAAGTCCAATCTTAGCAGGTGCGCGTGGTTCGCACAGACACGTAGGGCGGGCAGCGAAGCTGACCGCCCTACGATTGAACCACATCGCACCCTTTCGGGCCGGATATTTCTTAACCCTGGACGTTGCCGCCCATCAGTTCATCGAAAGCGATGGCCTTGGTGCTGACCTTCGCCTTGCCGAGGACATAGTTAACGACGTTTTCTTCCAATACAAGAGCTTCCACTTCGGCCAGGCGGCGGCGGTCGCTGTAGTAGTACTTCAGGACTTCCTTCGGATCTTCGTAGCTCTGCGAGAAGTCTTCGATCTGGGCCTTGACCTGGTCCTGGGTGGCTTCCAGGTTGTTGTCGCTCACCAGTTGCGACAGGATCAGGCCCAGGCGCACGCGGCGCTCGGCCTTGTCGGCGAACATCTCCGCCGGGAACGGCATCGCCTTGACGTCCATGCCGCGCTGCATCATGTCCTGGCGGGTCATCTCTGCCAGGCGCTCCGAATCCTGCTGGATCATGGCCTTCGGCACGTCCAGTTCGGTGGCCTTGACCAGGGCGTCCATCACGGCTTCCTTGTTGCGTGCCTTGATGCGGGCGGTGACTTCACGCTCCAGGTTGGTCTTGATGTCTTCGCGCATCTTCTCGATCGAACCGTCTTCGATGCCCAGCGACTTGGCGAACTCGGCGTCGACTTCGGGCATGTGCGCCCACTCGAGGTTCTTCAGGGTGATGGTGAACTCGGCGGTCTTGCCGGCCACGTCCTTGCCGTGGTAATCCTCGGGGAAGGCCAGCGGGAAGGTCTTGCTTTCGCCGACTTTCAGGCCGACGGTGGCGGCTTCGAATTCCGGCAGCATGCGGCCTTCGCCCAGCACGAAGGCGTAGTTCTCGGCCTTGCCGCCCGCGAATTCGACGTCGTCGATCTTGCCGACGAAGTCGACGGTGACGCGGTCGCCGTTGGCGGCCACGGCTTCGCCGCCGTCGCCGTGCTCGCCTGCCTCACCCTTGGTGTGGTAGTGCACGCGCTGCTTGCGCAGGATGTCGATGGTCTTGTCGATCTCGGCATCGGTCACGTCGGCCGACACGGTTTCGACTTCGACGTTGGCCAGGTCGCCGATCACGACGTCCGGGTAGACTTCGAAGGTCGCATCGAAAGCCAGCATGCCTTCCGGTGCGTCCTGCTTCGGTTCGATTTTCGGGAAACCGGCAACGCGCAGCTGGTTCTCGTTCGCCGCCTCGTTGAACGCGCGGCCGACCTTGTCGTTCAGCACGTCCGATTCGATCTGGTAGCCGTATTGCGCCGCGACCATCTTGAGCGGCACCTTGCCGGGGCGGAAGCCCGGGGCCTTTGCCGTCTTGGCCTGCTGCTTGAGGCGCTTTTCGACCTCCGTACGGACGTCAGCTACCGGAAAAGAGATCGTCAAGCGACGCTCGAGTTTACCCAGGGTTTCGACTGCAGTTGCCATTGTAAAAATCGTCCAAAAAAATAATTATTCGTGGTGCGAGGAGGGGGACTCGAACCCCCACACCATTGCTGGCGTCAGGACCTAAACCTGGTGCGTCTACCAATTTCGCCATCCTCGCGCAGGATTGCTTTTTTGCCACAAAAACAAAGGGCGCCCGACAGTGAAACCGGCCGCCCTGCACTCCTCTGTTTAGGGGCTACAACTTCAAACAATTATTTTACTGGATTTTCTGTCACTATTGGGCGTTTTTTGCTAGGTGTGCGGGGCTTTGAGCTCATCTATATAGGAGAGCGAACAGCTCAGCCATATGCATGCCATGGCCGAAGGCGCGGCCGGGCCCGACCGCGCCTTCGAACCAGGACTGCGATCACGCGGCCTTGATGCCCGCCGGCTTCCTGACGCGGAACCACGCCGCATACAGCGCCGGCAGGAACAGCAGGGTCAACGCGGTCGCCACCAGCAGCCCGCCCATGATCGCCACCGCCATCGGCCCCCAGAAGCCCGAGCGCGACAGCGGGATCATGGCCAGCGCCGCGGCGGCGGCCGTCAGCAGGATCGGCCGGCAGCGCCGCACGGCCGCCTCGACGATCGCGTCCCACGCTTCCGCCCCGGCCGCGATGTCCTGCTCGATCTGGTCCACCAGGATCACCGAGTTCCGGATGATCATGCCGAACAGCGCGATCACGCCCAGGTTCGCCACGAAGCCGAAGGGCCGGTCGAACACCAGCAGGGCCATGGCGGCGCCGGCGATGCCCAGCGGCCCGGTGAGGAACACCAGCAGCGCGCGCGAGAAGCTGTGCAGCTGCAGCATCAGCAGCGTGAACACGATGAACAGCACCAGCGGCACGTTGGCCATGATCGAGGCTTCCGCCTCCGAGCTGTCGGCGGCGGCGCCCTCCACCGTCACCCGGTAGCCGGCCGGCAGGCTGGCGCGGATGTCGGCCAGCTTCGCGTCCACCTGCCCGGTGACGGTCGGCCCCTGGATGCCTTCGACGACGTCGGACTGCACCATGATCGCCCACTCCCTGCCCTCGCGCCAGACCACGCCCGGCTCCCAGACGAAGGCCACGCGCGCCACCTGGCCGAGCGGCACGGCGCCGCCCGTGGCGGTCGGCACCAGCGATTCCGACAGGCGCGTGATGGTCGAGCGCTCCTCCAGCGGCTGGCGCACCACGATGTCGATCAGGCGGTTGGTCTCGCGGAACTGGCCGACCGGGGTGCCCGTCAAGGTCGTGTTGACCACGCGCCGCACCGCCTGCGAGGTCACGCCGAGGGCGCGCAGCTTGTCCTGGTCGAGGTCCAGGCGCAGCACCTTGACCGCCTCGTTCCAGTTGTCGTTCACGCCCACCGTGTTCGGGTTGGCGCGCATGACTTCCTTGACCCGGTCGGCCACCGTGCGCACCACGCCGATGTCCGGGCCGAGCACCTGGAACTGCACCGGATAGGCCACCGGCGGCCCGTTCGGCAGCAGCTTCACGCGCCCGCGCACTTCCGGGAAATCGTTGCGGAAGACATCCTCGATCTTCACGCGCAGGGCGTCGCGCGCCGCCGCGTCGACCGGCAGCACCACCAGCTGCGACACGTTCGACTGCGGGAAGATCTGGTCGAGCGGCAGGTAGAAGCGCGGGCTGCCGGTGCCCACGTAGCTGGTCACGCTCTGTACGCCCTGCTGCTTCGAAAGAAACGCCTCGAAGCGCTTCACGACCGCTTCGTTGGCCGCGAAGCTGGTGCCCTCGGGCGACCACATCTCGACCATCAGCTCGGGGCGGCTGGAATCGGGGAAGAACTGCTTCTCGATGAAGTTGAAGCCGAACACACCGAGCGCGAACACGCCCAGGCTCAGCGCGATGGTGGTCTTGCGCCACTCGACGCAGCGGTGCACGAGGCGCCGGAAACGCTCGTAGGCCGGGCCGTCGTAGACATCGTGCGACGATTCGCCCTGGCCGTGCGGCCTGACCTTCAGCAGGATGTAGCCGATATAGGGCGTGAACACCACCGCCGCCACCCACGAGATCAGGAGCGCCAGCGCGTTCACCGAGAACATCGTGAAGGTATATTCGCCGGCGGCCGACTTGGCCAGGCCGATCGGCAGGAAACCGGCCGCCGTGATCAGGGTCCCGGTCAGCATCGGCATCGCGGTCGAGGTATAGGCGAAGGTGGCCGCCTCGAAGCGCGACAGGCCCTCTTCCATCTTGCGGACCATCATCTCGACGGCGATGATGGCGTCGTCCACCAGCAGGCCGAGGGCGATGATGAGCGCGCCGAGCGAGATCTTGTGCAGCGAGACGTCGAGCAGGCGCATGAAGAGGAAGGTGATCGCCAGCACCAGCGGAATGGTCAGGGCCACCACCAGGCCGGGGCGCACGTCGATGCGCAGCTTTGGCTTGGTGTGCAGGCCGAGGGAGACGAAGGACACCGCCAGCACGATGACGACCGCCTCGACCAGCACCTTGATGAATTCGTCGACCGAGGCGGTGACGGCCTGCGGCTGGTCGGCCACGCGTTCCAGCTCGATGCCGACCGGAAGCTGGGCCTTGACGCGCGCCACCGTCTCTTCCAGGCCCTTGCCGAGCCTGATGATGTTCCCGCCCTTCTCCATCGACACGCCGAGGCCGATCACTTCCTTGCCGTTGAAGCGCATCTTGTCGTGCGGCGGGTCCTGGTAGCCGCGCCGCACGGTCGCGAAGTCGCCCAGGCGGAAGGTGGTGTTCCCGGCGCGCAGCCGCAGGTTTTCCAGCAGCGCCGTGGTCTTCAGGGCGCCGCTGACGCGCACCTGCAGGTTCTCGGTCGGGGTCACCAGCACGCCGCTGGCCTCGACCTCGTTCTGGGTGGCGATCTGGTTGACGATCTGCTCGAAGGGCACGCCGAGCTGGGCGAACTTCTTGCTGGAGAACTCGATGTAGACCTTTTCGTCCTGGACGCCGAACTGCTCGACCTTCGATACCAGCGGCACCTTGAGGAGCTGCTGGCGCACGAAATCGGCGTAGTCGCGCATCTCGGCCGGGGTGAAGCCGTCGCCGGACAGCGCGAAGATGGAGCCGTAGGTGTCGCCGAACTCGTCGTTGAAGAAGGGACCGATCACGCCCTGCGGCAGCGTGCCGGCCATGTCGCCGATCTTCTTGCGCACCTGGTACCAGG
>DAMCRY010000077.1:0-12304 GCA_032115075.1 Massilia sp. | reverse complement strand
CGCGTCGAAGGGCGCCAGCGCCACCGGCGCGGCGGCGGCCACCGCGCCCACGCTCAGCGGCGTGGTCGGCGGCGGGAGGAGGGGAACGATGGAAGGAATGCTGGCCATGGCGGTCTACCAAAAGAAAAAGGGGCCGGCCCTTTGCCGGCCGGCCCCTTCGATACTACCCGAGCTGTTGCCCAGGAAGAAGCATCAGTATTACTGCAGGAGCGACATGACCATCGAGGACATGCTGTTCGACTGCTTCAGCATCGCGGTGCTTGCCTGCAGCAGCATCTGGTTCGAAGTCATGTTCGCGCTTTCGGTCGCGAAGTCCACGTCCATGATGCGGCCGGTAGCGGCGGCGGTATTGGTCGAGATGTTCGACAGGTTGTTGTACACGTGTTCCAGGCGGTTGGCGGCGGCGCCCAGGCTCGAACGCACGGTGCTGATGTTGTCGATCGCGGTCGTGATCGTGCTGATCATGGTGTTGGCCTTGGACGCGGTGCTGATTTCCGCACCTGCGCTGACGGTCGACGCGGTCGCGAACTGCACCGAGACCGAGCTGAGCGAGGTCATCACGGTACCGGTCGCGCCCATCGAGGCCGACAGGTCGATCGACATTTGCTCGCCATCGGAGGCGCCGATTTGGAAGGTCATTTCTTTGGAGATGGTACCGTCCTTCAGCAGTTCCTGGCCGCCGAACTTGGTGTTCTTCATGACGTTCAGGATTTCTTTGCCCAGGTTGTCGAACTCGGCCTGCATCGCAGTCTTGTCCTTGTCGGTCGACGACTGGTCGGCAGCCTGGGTTGCCAGGTCTTTCATGCGCACCAGCATGTTATTCACTTCGTTCAGCGCGCCTTCGGCGGTCTGCAGCATCGAGGTGCTGTTCTGGGTGTTGCGCATGGCAACGGCCATGCCGCTGGTTTGCGCCTTCAGGCGGGTAGCGATCTGCAGGCCGGCAGCATCGTCCATTGCCGAGTTGATGCGATAGCCGGTCGACAGGCGGGTCATCGAGGTCGACAGGCTGGATTGGGTGCGGCCGAGTGCGCTTTGTGCGGACAGGGCGGCGTTGTTGGTGTGAAGGCTCAGCATGGTAGAAGCTCCTGATTGTGTGGATTCTGAATCGAGCGGCGTTTCCCCGCGCTCTCACAAGTACAAGGCGACCCTGTCGATCAGTTCATTAAGTGCCGTGCGGAAATTTTTTAGAATTTTTTTTCTGTAGCGCTTGTCGACAAATCGCCACAAGATAGTGAACGGTTTGCCGCATCTCAACACGCTTAATTGCCCTACGTAAAGTTTTAACCGTATACTTTACTATGTGGCTGTCGCGTCCTGCGGCCAGCCAGTGCAATCAATAGCGTAAAGGCAACCAGAACGATGTCAGGTAGTGAGAACCTTGCAATGCCAGCGGCGAATGCCACACGGGCGAAAGTGCGCCAGCTGTTCGCGCAAGGGGTCGCGCTGCACCGGAAAGGACAGCTCGACCAGGCTTGGGCCCTGTATGGTCAGGTGCTGGCGCTGGCGCCGGCCGACAGCGGTGCCTTGCATCATGCCGGACTGATCGCTTTTCAAGGCGGGCGGCATGAGGAGGCGGTCGGCCTGATTGCCGCTGCACTGGCATCGGACCCTGGAAACGCTGCGGCCCATGGCGACCTCGGAAGCGCCTATCGGCAACTCGGACGTCTGGACCAGGCGCTGGCAAGCTACGACAAGGCCCTGGCGCTCGATGGCGGCAATCCCGACCTGCATTACAACCGCGCCCACGCGCTGCAAGGACTCGCGCGCTACGAGGAGGCGCTGGCGAGTTACGAACGCGCCATCGCGCTCAAGCCGCGCGATGCGGAAGCTTATAGCAACCGCGCAGTCGTACTCAAGGAGCTCGGGCGCCTCCAGGCGGCCCTGGCAAGCTGTGACAAGGCCCTGGCGCTTGCGCCCCGTTATGCGGCGGCCCATACCAACCGCGGCAATGTCCTCAAGGCGCTGGAGCGGTTCGACGACGCGATAGCCAGCTATGCGAGGTCGATCGATTGCGACCCTGCCGGCGCCGACGCCCGCTTCAATTGGGGCACGGTCCTGCAAGGACTGAAGGAGAACGCGGCCGCGGCCGAACAGTACGGCCATGCGATCGCCGCCAACCCTGCTTTCGTCGAGGCTTATTCCAACCGTGGCATCGTCATGCTGTCGATGCAGCAGCCCGAGGCGGCGCTGCGCGATTTCGACCGTGCGCTCGCGCTGCGGCCGGACTTTCTCGAGGCCCACAAGGGCCGTAGCATGGCGCTATACGATCTCGAACGTCTCGAAGCCGCCCTCGACAGTTTCACGATGGTGGTGCGGCACAACCCTGGGGATGCCGATGCGCACGACAAGTTGGGGCTCGTGCACCATGCGCTCGAGCAGCATGAAGAAGCGCTTGCCAGCCATGATAGGGCGATTGCGATCGCTCCGGCCCTCGCGGCTCCCCACTTTAATCGCGGCAACGTGTTGAGTGCGTTGCACCTGTTCGAGGCGGCGCTGGAGAGTTACCTCGCTGCGGCCGCGCGCGATCCCGCGTTTACGGATGCCTACATCAATAGCGGCGCGGCCTGCGATGCGCTTGGCGATCATGCTGCGGCCTTCGCCTACTACGACAAGGCCATTGCGATCGACCCCCAATGTGCATTGGCGTACTGGAACAGAAGCCTGCTGCACCTGCAGCGAGGGAATCTGCTGGCGGGGTGGCGCGACTACGAATGGCGCTGGAAGGCCGAGCGGGTCAGCGTGTCCAAGGAAAGGCGCGATTTCGTCGAACCTTTGTGGCTGGGCGAAGAGTCCTTGCAGGATAAGACGATCCTCCTGTATGGCGAGCAGGGATTCGGCGATGTGCTCCAGTTCTGCCGCTACGCGCCGCTGGTGGCCGCGCTGGGCGCCCGGGTGATCCTCGAGGTAACGGCTCCCCTGGCCAAACTGATGGGCACGCTGGACGGTGTCGGCGAGGTGGTGGTCAAGGGGAACGACTTGCCGGCCTTCGACTACCAGTGCCCGCTGATGAGTCTTCCGCTGGCGTTCCGTACCGAGTTGCACACGATTCCCCGGATCCCACGCTACCTCGACAGCGATGCTGCCAGGGTCGACAAGTGGCGCGCGCTGACGCCGCGCAAGCCACGGATCGGCATCGTCTGGAGCGGCAACCCCGAGCATGCCAACGATGCCAACCGCAGCATGCCCTTTGCGGCCTTTTCCAGAGTGATTTCCGACAAGGCACAGTTCGTGGTCCTGCAAAAAGACGTACGTCGCGGCGACCAGGCGGCGCTGGACGCCGAGCCCAAAGTGATCCAGGCCGGCAGGCAGGTGAGCGACTTTGCGGACACCGCCGCCCTGTGCGACCTGATGGACTTGGTCATCACGGTCGACACAAGCATCGCGCACCTGGCCGGCGCGCTCGGCAAGCCCGTCTGGATCCTGCTGCCGGCGAACAGTGACTGGCGCTGGCCGCGCGACGGCAGCGCTTGCCGCTGGTATCCCTCGGCCATCCTGTATCGCCAGCCGGCGCTCGGGAACTGGGACGCGGTGCTGGCCAAGGTGGCGGCCGACCTGGTGGAATGGATCGCGCGCACGGAAACGCCGGCGGCGCTCGCGCAGTGAGACGCCAATGCATTTTTCTCCGCCCTACAGAATATTTTAATAAAGAATCAACCTTCAACGGGGCCGCAGGGTAGTACGCCGGCTTTCATGGCCAGCACCCGGCGCCTTGCTCATTTCAGATCGGTAGAATTCATCATGGTAAATATTGTTGGCCTTATCCAGACTCCCGGCCCGGTGCCCGACGCGGACAGCATCGAGCGCCTGTTCAAGGACGGACAGGCGTTTCACCGACAAAACCAGCTCGACCAGGCCATGGCTGCCTATGAGCAGGTACTCGGACTGATGCCCGGCCACGCCGGCGCATTGCACCATGTCGGCATCGTGGCCTTCCAGGGCGGGAACTTCCATATCGCTGCGGGATTCATGCGTTCGGCAGTCGCGGCTGCCCCGGCCCTGCCGGCGCCGCATTGCGACCTGGGGAATGCCTACAAGGAGCTGGGCCAGAATGAGGCGGCGGTGCAGGCCTATGGCGAGGCGTTGTCACTTGACAATAACTATCTCGACGCCTATTTCAACCGTGCCATCGCACTGTACGACATGCAGCGCTACGAGGAGGCACTGCGTGATTATCAGGAAATCGCCGCGCGCCACCCAGCCGATCCTGCGGTGCTGAACAATATCGGCATGATCCTGCATCGCCTCGGGCGCGACGAGCAAGCACTGGCCAGCCTGGAGCAGGCACTCTCGATCGACGGAAACGACCTGCTGGCCCATGGCAATCGTTGCGATGTGCTGGAGGCGCTGCAACGATCCGATGCAGCACTGGCAGCCTGCCGGGACATGATCACGCTCGCACCCCAGATGGGCGTTGGCTACGTGAAGCTGGTTTCGCTGCAACTGCGGCTTGGCCGTATGGAAGAGGCGCTGGCGGACGCGAACGCCGCGATCGCAGCCGCGCCAAACGAACCGGACTGCCATTTCGTCCGAGGCCTGGCGCTGCATGCCTTGGCGCGCTTCCCCGCCGCGGTCGACAGCTACGACAACGTGCTGAGGCTGAACCCGGGCGCCGCCGTCGCCTACGACCGGCGCGGGCTGGCCCAGACGGCGCAACGCCAGTTCGCCGCGGCACTGAACAGCCACGAGCGGGCGATCGAGCTCGATCGCGGCCTGGTCGAGGCGCATCTGCACCGGGCCGAGGTCTTGTGCCAGCTCGGGCGTCTGGACGCCGCTGCGCAGGGCTATGCCGCTGCACTGGAGCTGGCCCCGGACAGCGCTGCCGCGTGCAGCGGTCGCGCAGCCGTGTTTTCCATGCTCGGACAGGACGAGGCGGCGCTGGACGCGTGCGAACAGGCGCTGGCGCGTGATCAGGCGCATGCGCCGGCATACTGGATCCGGGGGCAGTTGCATCTGCGCCATGGCCGCTTCGAGCAAGGCTGGCAAGACCTCGAATGGCGTGCGCAGCTCGGTCGCGCCCCTGCGGCGGCGCGCACATTCGACGCGCCACGCTGGCAGGGTGCCGAATCGCTGGAAGGAAAGACGATTCTGCTCCACGCCGAAAGCGATGACGTCGCTACCTTGCACGCATGCCGTTATGTCAGCCTGGTGGCGGCACGCGGCGCAACCGTGATTGTCGAAGCGCCGCACGCGCTGGCCGGACTACTGGGCAGCCTGGAAGGCGTCGGTCGAGTGGTCGTCGCTGGCGAACCCTTGCCAGCCTTTGACTTCGAGTGCCCGCTGCCCAGCCTGCCATTGGCCTTCGATACCACGCTGTCGACGGTGCCTTCCGCCCCGCGCTATCTCGGCGCCGATCCGGACAAGGTGGCGCATTGGGCCGGTGTGCTGGGTGAACGCACCAAGCTGCGCGTTGGGATCGCCTGGGCCACGCCCTCAGCCGATGCCGATAATTCGCAGCGCAGCGTCCGGCTGGCGGAGTTCGGCAAGCTGTTCGCGTCCGACTGCCAGTTTGTCGTGCTGCAGACCGAGATCAGCGCGATCGACCGGGCCGTGCTCGGCATGAAGAAGAACGTTTTCCAGCCTGGCGCCCGTGTTGTCGACTACGGCGATACGGCGGCCTTGTGCGAGTTGATGGACGTCATCATCAGTGTCGATGGCAGCATCGCACACCTGGCCGGAGCGCTGGGCAAGCCGGTCTGGGTGCTGTTGCCGGCCGCCGCCGACTGGCGCTGGCTGCGCGAGCGCACCGACAGCCCCTGGTATCCCAGCGCAACGCTGTACCGCCAGTCGCTCGAGGGTGGCTGGGGCGCGGTGCTCGAGAAGGCCGTTGCGGACCTGGGTAAGCTGATCGCCAATTGACACCGGGAAAACAGGAGCCATCGTGAACCATTCCATCAAAGTCATCAGCCTTGCACGCTCACTGGACCGGCGCGACACATTTTCCAGGCTGAATGCGCATGTCGACTTCGCTTACTTCGATGCGATCGAGGGCGCGCAGCTGCTGCCGGAGGTCGACAGTTCGCCAGACCTGTTCGAACCTGGCTTGCGCTATAACGCCGGTGCGATCGGTTGCGCGATGTCGCACCTGATGCTCTGGCAAGAGGCCGCGGAGACCGGGCAGGTGCTCACCATTGTCGAGGACGACGCGATCCTGCGCCACGATTTCCACGAACAGGCAGTGCGGGCGATCGACCAGCTGCCTGCGGATTGGGATATCGTCGTATGGGCATGGAACTTCGATTCGATCCTGTCGCTGAACGTGATGCCAGGGGTGTCGCAGGCGGTGATGCTGTTCGACCAGGAGAAAATGCGGGCGTCGGTCGCCAGCTTTCAGGGGATGACAGCGGCGCCGTCATTGCTCCGACTGGACAAGTGTTTCGGGACGCCGGCATATGCGATCAGTCCGTCTGGCGCGCGCAAGTTCATGCGCGAGTGCTTTCCTCTGAAGAATTTTCAGTTGCATTTTCCGGTATTGAATCGGATGCTTCCGAATAACGGCATCGATATCGCGATGAATCGTATTTACAACCTGGCCAACAGCTTCTGCGCGCTGCCGCCCTTGGCCATTACCAGGAACGACCATGCGATCTCGCTGATTCAGCAGGGAAGATAAGAAAGCGTGTGCAGGCGGCGTGCGTTTGCCTGCCATAAGCGCCGGTTTGCGATAGCGGCGCCGATCGGTGTCCACTGGCTGCTAACCTCCTTGCACCGCATGCAGTCTGTAACCTGACGCTGTCACGGTTCGGTGACAGCGTTTCTGATTCTCAGGCAGTTTCCTTCTTCAATTTCCACATCGACTTGCGGTCCTGCCGCGCGTGGTAGTCGGCAATGTCGTGCATGCCGCCCATATTGCGGGTCAGGCCACGGTAGAGCTGGAGCACCGCATTCTCGACCTTGCCTAGATTCGTCTCGACCTCGCTTACGAGCGCAGCGACGTCGATCCGGTCCAGGATATCCAGGAAGCTGTCATGCGCGGTCTCGATTTCACCGATCGCACTGGTGACGCTAGCCGGGTAGTCCGGATATTCGAATTCCGGGATCACCGCGTGGCAGCCGTCGAGTACCTTGACGTCGACCACCATGCCATGGTCGACGTAGTTGGCCATCTCCAGGCATCCGTTATTGAGCGCCATATCCGCCACCAGGCAAATGGTCGGAATGTCGTCGCTGTGCCGCATTTGCGCATAGGTCGCCATGACATCGGCCTTGTTTTTCAGCTCGTGCAACAAGAACGTCCTTGGCAGCACGCCCGCACGGCGGTACAGCTGGCCCAGCGACCATCCGGTGCCGCACAAATCCACCACCAGCGAGTTTTCGTTGGCGATGCTGCGGAAATATCGGACGTATCCTTCCGACGAACCGATGCGCGCCAGGCGGCTGGTATAGAAATATTCGGACGGAATATTCCAGTTCGCTTTCTCGTTCAGGTAGCCGAAGATGCGAGAGAAATAATAGCAGTCGCGGCTCGAGAAGAGGATATTGCGGATACTGAATTTCTTGCTTAAAAGTTTGAGGATGACCGATGTCAGCAGCAGGATCGGGATATTGTTATTGACCTGCAGGAGTCGTTGCGACATGCGCTCGCGTCCCAATCGGCTGGACAACTGCGTCAAGCGCACTTCACGTATGGCGCGCGCGAGCAGTTCGAAGCCTTCGTTCCGAAGGAAGTTTTCTGTTTCTGTCAGGTTGCTGGTGGTAAGGTGTTCAGCAAAAATGCCTGAAGACAGCGGGGAGTGCACATCCGAGTGCAGATTGTCGCCGACATGCTGCTCCAGCACCATGGACGCGCTGATATCGGGCCAGATGCGGCCCGTATGCTTGCCAGCGCTGGAAATAACCAGGCCCACCTGTTTGCGCAGACCGACCTTGCTCAACAAGCGCAAGATGGCATGTCGGGGCAGATACATATCGGTGACCAAGATATCGCCATTCTCGACCCGGTCCAGATTCTCCTGGATCGGAATCGCATTGTCGACTTCGAGATCGATTTCGGCCTGCTTCAGTTGGTCAGCGATTTCTGGTGCAAGCCCGAAATGGTGGTGCAGCGCCGCATAGATGTCATCCAGTGTATAAGGCGCATGAGCGATCATGCGCTCGGCCGCAATACGCTGCGTGGCGAAGCCATGCAGGGCAAGGCGTTGCTCGAGTTCGTGGAAAATATTCTCTGGCTCGATGCAGCGACGTGCCAACAGCGTATCAAAGATGTCGAATGAATGGGCCTTGCGCATATTGCATTTTCTTGTGGTGAGAGTCGATGGAATCCGGCGCTTGCCGTTGACGGCGATTGCGCTGTTGACCTGCTGAGGAGGAATAGCGATTACCCGAAAAGCCCGTTGTCCGGCTTGTCCGTGAAAGTCGGATCGCATTTGATCAACACCTGTTTTCGCAACTCATAAAACTGCCGTAAATAAACTTCCTGACTGGTCTGGGAATACGCCAGTTTAAGCGCGTTCAGTGTGAACAGTTCTTCCCTGTAGGGATAGTAGAGTGGATAAGCCCACGGCATTCTGGAAATATCATAGTTCGCCACACTCTTGATGTTGTCCAGAGCGAGAATCAGGGAGCAGATCCGTTCCATAATAAACACCTTCATGTCGACAGGGCCTTTGGAATACCGTGTGGAGCTGGCCAATCGAATGGACAGTTCGTCATTGCCGTTTTCTGCGCAGTTGAAAAGTTTTTCGGTGATAATGAACCACTTCTTCCAGAAGGACGGTTTTGCAATGAAATAATTGCAGAAGATGCTGTTGCGAAAGTCCATGATAATCGACTCGAAATGGATGTCGACATCGATGGTCTTCAGGAATTGCTCGGATACGGAAAGGAGCCCAGGGTGGTGACGGTTTCCCTGTTCAAAGGTATTCAGATAGCACGATGCTTCTTGAACGAAGGGCGAAAAGGTGTACACATCCTGGTTGGGATTGTCGGCGATAAATTCGAAAACCTGCTCGCCAGTCAAGGATGTCTTGTTCCGGAAATTTGGCGAGAAAAATCCATACAGCTCGTCCTTGTTAACGTCATTGTTCAGAAAGAAATTGCGTATAGGCCAATACTCCCGCCAGTCAGCGCGCGGATTGCCTTTATTTTCCAAAGGAATAAAGAGAGGATCGATCTGGCTCGCGCTGGCGCTATCGTAATAAATCTGATAAACGTTAATCATTGTTGGTTCTGTGCGTGAAAAGTAAGCGGCTCATCTGTGAAATTGGCATGCCGGAATGGATTCGAGGATGCGCATTTGCTTGTGCCTTGCCAGACGGCCAGAGAATGTAGGGACGGTGAGATCGATGGGCTTGGCGTGCGGATGCGTGCTATTAAAAGCCATGTCACGCAGTCCCATTGTTCTCCGGCGTACGGGCCTGTTGTCAACGCTGAGTGTTGCTCTGAAGCTTTAGTCGGAGGTGTCAGGAGCAATGGGCCCGGTGCAACTAGTACTCTCGAAGATGCTTAGGATTCGATGACAAGCTGTCCGATGCCAATCAGCCAAAAGACAGGCAACAGCGTATCCGGATAAGTAGTTTTTTCGCTGACAACCGACCAGGCGGCTCTGCAACATTCAAGGCAATGATGTTGATGCAAGACAATATCATGAAGATGTGGAAGCGAACAAGCCGACAGGGCAAGCCTTGCCTGGATAGCCCTGAGAGCGTTGGGAAACGGCATCAAGCATAAACGTCTAGAAATATATTTTGGCAAGCTTTTTCCGATCGATGTCCAGCTGGCGGCGGAGCAGCTTCGGAGCATGGCGAGCAGGGAAATACTCCCAGGTTTGCGGTAAAATCGACCCTTTTTCCTGCATCGCATCGCATATGGAAGTTTCAAGCAAGCTGCCCAGCCGCCGCCTCTCGGTCGCCCCCATGATGGACTGGACCGACCGCCACTGCCGCGTCTTCCACCGCCACATCACCCGCCATACCTGGCTGTATACAGAGATGGTGACCACCGGCGCCCTGGTCTACGGCGACGTCGAGCGCCACCTGCGCTATGACGAAAGCGAACACCCGGTGGCCCTGCAGCTCGGCGGCAGCGATCCGGCCGACCTCGCGAAAAGCGCCAGGCTGGGCGAGCAGTGGGGCTACGACGAGATCAACCTCAACTGCGGCTGCCCCTCGGAGCGGGTGCAGAAGGGCGCCTTCGGCGCCTGCCTCATGTCCGAGCCCCAACTGGTGGCCGATTGCGTCAAGGCGATGCGCGACGCCGTCTCGATCGACGTCACCGTGAAGCACCGCATCGGCATCGACTACAACGAGGAATACGGCTTCGTGCGCGACTTCATCGGCACCATCGCCGATGCCGGCTGCCGCACCTTCATCGTCCATGCCCGCAACGCCGTGCTCAAGGGCCTGTCGCCGAAGGAGAACCGCGAGATCCCGCCGCTGCGCTATGAGGTGGCCTACCAGCTCAAGCGCGAGTTCCCGGAACTGGAAATCATCATCAACGGCGGCGTCAAGACGGACGACGAGATCGCCCTGCACCTGCAGCACGTCGACGGCGTGATGCTGGGCCGCGAGGCCTACCACAACCCCTGGGTGATGGCGGACTGGGACCGCCGCTTCTACGGCGACGCGCACGCGCCCGTGAAAACCCGGGTGCAGGTGCTGGAAGCCATGATTCCCTATATCGCCGAACAGCTGCGCCTGCACGGCGGCCACGGCCTGAAACTCAACAGCATCACGCGCCACATGCTGGGCATCATGACCGGCCTGCCGGGCGCGCGCGCCTTCCGCCAGCTGCTCTCCGATCCCAAGCGCCTGGCCGGCGCCGATCCGGCGTTGCTGCTGGAGGCGGCGGCACGCATGCCGGCAGCGGCCTGAGTTTCAATTCGGGCAACTTTGTTTCTTCTCCAAGGCGCACTTCGGTGCGCCTTTTTCATTGCTTGTCGGCAAATAGATACAAATTGTTGCAGGATTTGTATAGGCAGCTTGGGTAAAGCTTGCCCGTTGGCAATTTTCGTTCCATAATTTCTTCGCCTTGAACGACATCAACGCTGTTGTTGATCTGAAACAGTTCGGATGCAATATCGATTTCTGACTTTCCAGTCGGAATTTTGATTTATCCTGTCGGCAATATGTATGGCCTGATGGAGACAGCCATGCATCACGCGTCGCACGGCGCAGCGATCCGGGCGAATTCGATCAATAGATACAGGGAAATACAAGAATGGCTTTTTTGAATAACTTGAAGGTCGGTACCCGCCTCGCAGTCGGCTTCGCACTGGTGCTGGTATTGCTGGTCGCAGTGACGGTGGTGGGCATCCTGCGCATGTCGGAAATCCAGGATCGCCTGGATCGCGTGGTGAGCGTCAGCAACGTCTCGACCGGCCTCGTGATCGACATGCGCAACAACGTCGCCGAGCGCGTCGCCTCGCTGCGCGTGCTGACCCTGATGACCGATCCGGCCGACATGGAACCGGAAATGGTCAAGTTCAAGGAGCAGACCCGCAAGTACGACGAAGCCCAGAAGAAACTGTCGACGCTGTTCGCGGCCCACGCCAGCGACAAGGAAAAAGCGCTGCTGGCCCAGATCAAGGAATTCGAAGCGGCCGCCATGCCCGCGATCGCCAAGGCCTCGGAACTCTACCTGGCCAACAACGCGATGGACGCCACCCGCGTCATGATCCGCGAAGTGCGTCCGGTGCAGAAGAAGTGGATGGACGCGCTGGACCAGCTGGCCCTCACCGAAGAAAAACAGAACGCGCAGAGCAAGGCCGACGCCGAAGCCGCCTTCGAGAATGCCCGTAACTTCATGATCGTCCTGCTGCTGGCGGCCGTGGCCATGGGCATCGCGATGGCCTGGCTGATCGCCCGCAGCCTGCGCAAGCAGCTGGGTGGCGAACCGGCCTATACCGCCAAGATCGCCGGCAGCATCGCCCACGGCGACCTGTCGATCGCCATCGAGACCGATTCCTCGGACCGCGGCAGCCTGCTGGTCGAGATGAAGGAAATGCGCAACAGCCTGGTCGGCATCGTCGAGCAAGTGCGTCGCGGCACCGAGACCATCGGCACCGCCTCGCGTGAAATCGCCGCCGGCAACATCGACCTGTCCTCGCGTACCGAACTGCAGGCCAGTTCGCTGGAAAAGACCGCCTCGGCGATGGAAGAACTGACCTCGACCGTGAAGCAGAACGCCGACAACGCCCGCGAAGCGAACGCCCTGGCGGCGACCGCCTCGGACGTGGCCCGCAAGGGCGGCGAAGTGGTGTCGCAGGTGGTGGGCACCATGGGCGAGATCAACAGCTCGGCCAGCAAGATCTCTGACATCATCGGCGTCATCGACGGCATCGCCTTCCAGACCAACATCCTGGCGCTGA
>DAMCRY010000076.1:4388-12333 GCA_032115075.1 Massilia sp. | reverse complement strand
GGCGGGCGATGCCCTCGTCGAGCGTCTTGTCGATGACGCCGCGGATGTCATAGGCCTTGAAGATCGTTTTGGAGAGAGCAACCATGGTTTCCTTGGAAAGCTGAGGCGCGAAAAGGCTGTGCAGCCAGTGAGGACAGGGCCTCGGCGCGAATTAAGAGGTTAACAACTTAGAGGAATGACAAATGATCGCTATTGTAGCGGCAAGCGGCGTCCTTTGGGAATTGGACGGGATCGCGTGCGGAGACGTGCGGAGAGGTGCGGAAAACTCGCCGGCAAGCCGGAGGCATGTTGATGCGGCGCGTTCAGGCACCAGGTTCAGGCACTGCAAAGCGCCTGAACGCCGGGGCAGCGTACGAAAGAATCAGACGCGCAGCTTGTCGAGCGACTTGCCGCCTTCGACCCATTCCTTGACCCACTTGGGCTGGCGGCCACGGCCGGTCCATTGTTGCGAAGCATTGTCCGGGTGGCGATAACGCACGGCCACCGAATTGCCCTTGGCTGCGCCGCCGCGGCCGCCGGTCGCCAGCAGGTCCTTCAGAGGCACGCCAACGCTCTGGGCGATCGCCAGGATTTGTTCGCGCGCTTTTTGCACTTCCTGGACTTCGCGCTTCTTCATCTCCTGCTTGATTTGTTCCTGCAGGTTGCGCAAATCACCTACGGACATATTGGACAGATCCATCTTCGTTCCCTCGATAGTTAAGGTTGAAACAGCCACGGTGAAAAATCACCAATTGTCGCAATATACTAACATTAATAATGGAGTGCTAGTCTTTCCGGTTCAAAAATAGCCAGCGCGGCGACTTAAATCGAACAATACGCGCATATAACCAGAGGTAACTGATTATAAACAACAAACTGAAGAAGATGAGCACTCCGGTGTTTTTCCAGAACACCGTTGCGGGGATCACGGCCATCAACGAAAACAGCCATAAATAAGGCGAAGTGCGCGCGTTCCGTTTCATCAAAGCGCGCGCTTCGCGCGGGCCCACGGTCCATTGCACGATACGCCGGAATATCAGGCTATGCAGGTGTATTCCGTCCGGCAGCGCCGGCGATTTACCGCGCACGAACATGCGGCGGTACGCCGAGAATATCGTTTCGAAAGCGGGATAAATCAACAGCAGCGCGGCATACCAGGTGGACACCTCGGGATTGCGCATCACCAGCAGCAGCGCGAGCTCGCCGAGCATGAAACCGATGAAGTAGGCGCCGCCGTCGCCGAGGAAAATCAGCCCCACCGGATAGTTCCAGATCAGGAATCCGGCGGCGGCCCCGGCCACCACCAGAGCCGTCACCAGCACGAAGGTATCGCCCACCTGCAGCGCCACGTAGGCCAGTGACAGCAGCATGCAAATGCTGACCATGCTGGCCAGGCCATTGAATCCATCGATGATGTTCACCGCGTTCGCGATGCCCGCCACCGCCATCACCGTCAGCGGCAGCACGATCCAGTCGAGCCGCAACGGCAGCACTCCCCAGGGGAAATCGAGGCGCACGAGTTTCGCATCGAGCAGGTAATAGGCGCAGACCGCGGCGAGCATCGTGAGGAACAGGCGGCGCGCCGGCGATACGCGGCCGGTATAGTCCTCGACGATACCGCCGGCCATTGCAATGCATGCGCATCCGAGCAAAGGGGCGATCCACGCGCCGTAGTACGGCTCGCGCAATGAGGTAATGATGCCGGAGGCAAGTACCGCCAGATAGATCGGCACGCCGCCGATACGGGCGACGGAATGGGAGTGAAACTTCTGTACGCCGCCATAATTGTTGTCCAGCGCCGTACCATTGCGCTTCGCATACTTAATCACTAGCAGAGTCAGCAGCGCACAGGAGACGAAACTGACGAAAAAGGAGAACATTTATTATTCTTTCGGTGCAATTATGCGGGCCGTTTCCGCGCGGCCCTGCGGAAAACCCGCGGCACTCTTATCGATGCATATCGGACCCATTGTACCGGAATAGACGAGCGCCTCCGGCGACAAAATGGATTGTGTGTCGCGCGCTTCGATTGGATCAAATGCGCGCGGCATTTTGCGCTCGCGCGCATCCGGTCCCGCAGGCGCTTATCCTGCGCCGACCGGCAAAATCATTTAGTATCCACCATGCCTGCGGAGCTCCGCGCCACACCCGATAAGAACAACATGAGAACCTACGCCATTGGCGACCTGCAGGGCTGCGCCCATGAAGCCCGACTCCTGATCGAATGCATCCACGAAGACGCGCGCAAGCATGGACAGGCGCAATCGCGCATCCTGTTCGTCGGTGACCTGATCAACCGCGGTCCCGATTCGCTCACCGCGCTGCGCCGCATGAAGGCGCTCACCGAAGACAATCCCGGCCGCGTCGAAGCCCTGCTCGGCAACCACGACCTGCACCTGATCGCGGTGGCCGTCGGCGCGCAGCGCACCAGCCGCTCCGACACGCTCGACGAGATCCTCGCCGCGCCCGACCGCGACGAGTTGATCGGCTGGCTGCGCCACCGTCCGCTGGCGATGTTCGTCGACGCGCACCTGCTGGTACACGCCGGCGTGGCGCCGCAGTGGGATGCGGCGCAGACGATGGCGCTGGCGCACGAGGTCGAGACGACCCTGCGCGGCGAGGGCTGGATCGATTTCCTGTCCGCGATGTACGGCAACGAGCCGGACCAGTGGGACGACAGCCTCACCGGCATGGCGCGCCTGCGCTGCATCGTCAACGCGCTCACGCGCATGCGGCTGTGCACGCCGGACGGGCGGATGGACTTCCTGCACAAGGAAAGCGAGCGCGGGCCGGAAGGTTCCGGGCTGGTGCCGTGGTTCGACCTGCCGCAGCGCCGCACCAATGACGTGACGGTGGTGTTCGGGCACTGGTCGGCGCTGGGGCTGATCCAGCGGCCCAACCTGGTGGGGCTGGACAGCGGCTGTGTATGGGGCGGGAAGCTGACGGCGGTGTGCCTGGACGACCGCTCGCTGTTGCAGGTGGATTGCCCGGAATATCGGGAGCACAGCGGCAAGAAGTGACGTTTGCGGCCCGTGGTTTCGCAGGGTGGGCGGATTCCCGCCCACGCGTTTCAGCCAGTGCAAGCGATGCGGCATCGCGTCCGGAGGCTGGACGCGCGGTCGGCGAAGCGTGCTCCGGTCCACTGGACCGGAGCACGCCTGCGGGTCAGCGTTTGAGCTGGCTGAGATCGCGCACCGCGCCGCGGTCGGCCGACGTGGTCAACGCCGCATACGCCTGCAGCGCCTGCGACACGTAGCGCTCGCGTCCCAGGGGCTGCCACGCATCGCGGCCACGCGCTTCCATCGCCGCCCGGCGATGCGCCAGTTCCTCGGCGCTGACGCGCAGGTTGATGGTGCGCGCCGGGATATCGATGTCGATGAGGTCCCCCTCTTCCACCAGCCCGATCGCGCCGCCTTCGGCCGCTTCCGGCGAGGCGTGGCCGATCACCAGCCCCGAGGAGCCGCCGGAGAAGCGCCCGTCCGTG
Source organism: Massilia sp. (assembly GCA_032115075.1). Taxonomy (GTDB): domain Bacteria; phylum Pseudomonadota; class Gammaproteobacteria; order Burkholderiales; family Burkholderiaceae_D; genus Telluria. The sequence goes on along the minus strand of DAMCRY010000076.1, from coordinate 8,870 downwards.
AATAGCGCGCAGGCCTTGCCGAGCCCCTTGGACTTGATGTACGAGGTCGGGTACAGCATCTCCTGCATGCCGGGCCCGCCCTTCGGCCCTTCGTAGCGGATGATGACCACGTCGCCGGCCTGGACGGTGTCGCCCAGGATGCCTTCCACCGCCGCGTCCTGGCTCTCGAACACGCGCGCCTTGCCGGAGAATGTCAGGATGCTCTCGTCCACGCCCGCCGTCTTGACGATGCAGCCCTTCTCGGCGATGTTCCCGTACAGGACCGCGAGGCCCCCGTCCTGCGAGTAGGCGTGCTCGCGGTCGCGGATGCAGCCCGTGCTGCGGTCCAGGTCGTTTTCCTCGTAGCGCTCGGCCTGCGAGAACGCGACCTGGGTCGGAACGCCGCCTGGCGCCGCGCGGAACAGCTGGTGCACGGCGCGGTCGTCGCTGCGCTTGATGTCGTATCTTTCGATGGCTTCACCCATGGTGGCGCTGTGCACGGTCGGCAGCGAGGTGTCGAGCAGCCCGGCGCGGGCCAGCTCGCCCAGGATGGCGACGATGCCGCCGGCGCGGTGCACGTCCTCGATGTGGTACTTGTCGGTCATCGGCGCCACCTTGCACAGGCAGGGCACCTTGCGCGAGATGCGGTCGATGTCGGCCATGGTGAAGTCCACCCCCGCCTCGTGCGCCGCCGCCAGCAGGTGCAGCACGGTGTTGGTGGAGCCGCCCATCGAGACGTCCAGCGCCATCGCGTTTTCCCAGGCGGCCTTGGTGGCGATCGAGCGCGGCAGCACCGAGTAGTCGTCCTGTTCGTAGTGGCGCTTGGCGATTTCCACGATCAGGCGGCCGGCGCGCAGGAACAGTTCCTTGCGGTCGGCATGAGTCGCGACGATGGTGCCGTTGCCCGGCAGCGACAGGCCCAGCGCCTCGGTCAGGCAGTTCATCGAGTTCGCGGTGAACATGCCCGAGCAGGAGCCGCAGGTCGGGCAGGCCGAGCGTTCGATCTCGGCAACGTCGGCATCGGACACCGTGCTGTCGCCAGCCTTGATCATGGCGTCGACCAGATCCAGCTTGATGATCTTGCGGTCATTGTTGACCACCTTGACCACCTTGCCGGCCTCCATCGGGCCGCCGGAGACGAACACCACCGGGATGTTCAGGCGCATCGCGGCCATCAGCATGCCCGGGGTGATCTTGTCGCAGTTCGAGATGCACACCATCGCGTCGGCGCAGTGGGCGTTGACCATGTACTCGACCGAGTCGGCGATCAGGTCGCGCGAGGGCAGCGAGTACAGCATGCCGCCGTGGCCCATGGCGATGCCATCGTCCACCGCGATGGTATTGAATTCCTTGGCGACGCCGCCGCTGGCCTCGATCTCGCGTGCCACCAGCTGGCCCAGGTCCTTCAGGTGCACGTGGCCGGGCACGAACTGGGTAAAGGAATTGACGACGGCGATGATCGGTTTCTCGAAGTCGCCGTCCTTCATGCCGGTGGCGCGCCACAGGGCGCGGGCGCCGGCCATGTTGCGGCCTTGCGTGGTGGTGCGGGAACGATAGGTGGGCATGTCGGACTCCTTTTGGATACGGGCGAAGCAAAACACCAGCGTGCCAAGCCGACGGTGATTTGTCCAATATATGATTCAGTAGACTGTGATTCTTTTTATGAATCAGAGCGCAGGGCGCCGGCGACGGCGGCGTGGGCCTGCTCGGCCAGCTCGCGGCGGTGCGCGTCTACGGAATCGATCGGCGCCAGCACCCGCAGCCGCGCCCGTACCGGCGGCCCCTGCAGGATGGCGAACAGGCTGTCGACGAAGCTGGTGTCGCCGACGTAGTCGACCGAAGGGTGGTAGCCGCCGGCGGCGTCGAGGTAGGCCAGCGCATAGGGTTGCACCGCCACGTTCGCGTCGATGGCGGCCTCGAACAGGTTGGCGTGGAAGGGCAGCACCTGGCCCTGGCTGGATGTCGTCCCTTCCGGGAAGAAGGCGACGCGCTGGCCCTCCTGCAAGACGGTGACCAGGCCCTTGAAGATGTGGCGCAGCTCGCGCCGGTTGCCGCGCGCGATGAACACCGTGCCCGCCGCCGCGGCCAGCCATCCAAGCACCGGCCAGGCGCGGATCTCGGCCTTGGCGACGAAGCGGCAGGGGTGCAGGGCGTTGATGACGAAGATGTCGAGCCAGGAAACGTGGTTGGCGACGATCAGCGCGTGTTCCAGCACCGGCGCGCCCGCGCCCTGCTCCACCGTCACCCGGCACATGCCGAGCAGCTTGCGCGACCAGCGCCGCGTCAGGCGCTCGCGCGCGTCGTGCGAGACGAGCGGGAACACCAGCGCGCAGGTCGCCAGGCCCGCCACCAGGTGGACCATGACGCGCGCCAGGCGCAGAGCAAGCCGGATCTTCACGGAGAACGAAAACGGGCGGCCGGAGCCGCCCTGCATGCTCAGCGCTGGAACGCCACCCGGCCGCGCACGACCGTGGCGCGCACCTGCCCGGTCAGCTCGTAGCCGAGGAAGGGGGTGTGCTTGCCCTGGCTGGCCAGCGCCTTGCGCTCGACCTTCCAGCGCGCGTCCGGATCGAACAGCACCACGTCGGCCGCCGCGCCCACGCTCAGGGTGCCGGCCGGCAGGCCGGCGATGCGGGCCGCGTCGGCGGTCACCTTGGCCAGCGCGCGCGGCAGCGCCTCCGAAGGCTTGCCGACCGCGCGATCGTCTTCCGTCCACTTCAGCATCAGGGACAGCAGCAGCTCCAGCCCGGTCGAACCCGGCGAAGCCTCGGCGAAGGGCAGCAGCTTCTCGTCATCGTCCACCGGCGTGTGGTCCGAGCAGACCGCGTCGATGGTGCCGTCGAGCAGGGCGCTGCGGATCGCGTCGCGGTCGCGCTGGCTGCGCAGCGGCGGGTTGAAGCGCGCGTTGGGGTCGAAGAAGCCGATGTCGGCGTCGGTCAGGTGCAGGTGGTGGACGCCGACGTCGCAGGTGAGCGGCAGGCCTTCCTTCTTGGCCGCGGCCACCAGCGCCAGGCCGGCGCTCGAGGACATGCGGCACAGGTGCACGCGCGCGCCGGTGGCGCGCATCAGTTCGAAGATGGTGTGCAGGGCGATGGTCTCGGCCATCACCGGCACGCCGGACAGGCCCAGGCGCGAAGCCAGCGGGCCGCTGTGGGCGACGCCGCCGCGGCCGATGTGGGCGTCCTGCGGACGCAGCCAGACGGTGTAGCCGAAGGTCTTGGCGTACTGCATGGCGCGCAGCAGGACCGTGGTGTCGAGGATCGGCTCCTCGGCCTGGGCGAAGCCGATGCAGCCGGCCTCGGTCAGTTCGGCCATCTCGGTGAGCGACTTGCCCTTCAGCCCCATCGTCAGCGCGCCCAGCGGGTGCACGTTGGCCCCGTCCAGGATGCGCGCGCGGTGCTTGAGCATCTCGACCAGGCCCGGCTCGTCCAGCACCGGGTCGGTGTCGGGCGGGCACACCAGCGTGGTCACGCCGCCCTGCACCGCCGCCTGCATTTCCGATTCCAGCGTCGCCTTGTATTCGTAGCCCGGCTCGCGCAGGCGCGCGGACAGGTCGACCAGGCCCGGCGCGACCACCAGGCCGCTGGCATCGATGGTCTGGTCGGCCGTGAAGCCGTCGGGAGCGTCGCCGAGGGCGGCGATGATGCCGTCGGCGATATACAGGTCCTGCACGAGGTCGATGCCGTTCGCCGGGTCGATCACCCGGCCGTTCTTGATATGAAGTTTCATCCGTGCGAATTTCACGCCCTGCCTCCCGCCAAAATACTCATCACTGCCATGCGCACCGCGATGCCGAAGGTCACCTGCGGCAGGATCACCGCCTGGCTGCCGTCGGCCACCGCCGAGTCGATCTCGACGCCGCGGTTCATCGGACCCGGGTGCATCACGATCGCGTCCGGCTTGGCCAGCGCCAGGCGCTCCGGGGTCAGGCCGTAGCTCTTGAAGTATTCCTGGGCGGACGGCAGCAGCGCGCCGCTCATGCGTTCGTTCTGCAGGCGCAGCATGATGATGACGTCGACGTCCTTCAGGCCCTCGTCCATGTTCGTGAAGGTGCGCACGCCCATCTGCTCGAGGCCGCCCGGCAGCAGGGTGTGCGGGCCGATCGCGCGCACTTCCGGCACGCCGAGCGTGGTCAGCGCGTGGATGTCCGAGCGCGCCACGCGGCTGTGCAGGATGTCGCCGACGATGGCCACGCGCAGGTTGGTGAAGTCCTGCTTGTAGTGGCGGATCGTGTACATGTCGAGCAGGCCCTGGGTCGGGTGCGCGTGGCGACCGTCGCCGGCGTTCACGACGTGCACGTGCGACTGGCCGCTCTCGATCAGGTGCTTGGCGATCAGGTAGGGCGCACCCGACTGCGAATGGCGCACCACGAACATGTCGGCGTGCATGGCCGACAGGTTGTCGATGGTGTCGAGCAGCGACTCGCCCTTGCTGGCCGACGAGGCCTGGATGTTCAGGTTGATGACGTCGGCCGACAGGCGCTTGGCCGCGATCTCGAAGGTG
>DAMCRY010000076.1:0-4378 GCA_032115075.1 Massilia sp. | reverse complement strand
GTCGGAACGCGCCACGCGGCTGTGCAAAATATCGCCGACGATCGCCACGCGCAGGTTGGTGAAGTCCTTCTTGTAGTGCCGGATCGTGTACATGTCCAGCAGGCCCTGGGTCGGGTGGGCATGGCGACCGTCGCCGGCGTTCACCACGTGCACGTCGGAGCGGGTGCGGTTCAGGTGCTGGGCAATCATGTAGGGCGCGCCCGACTGCGCGTGGCGCACCACGAACATGTCGGCGTGCATCGCGGCCAGGTTGTCGATGGTGTCGAGCAGAGACTCGCCCTTGGTGGTCGACGAGGCCTGGATGTTCAGGTTGATGACGTCGGCCGACAGGCGCTTCGAGGCGATCTCGAAGGTGGTGCGGGTGCGGGTGCTGTTTTCGAAGAACAGGTTGAACACGCTCTTGCCGCGCATGAGCGGCACCTTCTTGACCTCGCGGTCCGAGATGCTCACGAAGCTCGAGGCGGTATCGAGGATGTGGGTCAGGATGGCCTTCGGCAGGCCCTCGATGCTGAGCAGGTGTTGCAGCTCGCCGTTCTTGTTCAGTTGCGGGTTGTTAAAGAGTTTCTGCATGTTCGGAGGAGGAATCGTCTTCGATGGTCAGCGACAGTTGTCCGGTCTCGCTGCGTTGCAGGCACAGCGACTGGTGCGGCGCCAGTTCGGCGCGGGTACCGACGTAGTCCGGCGCCACCGGCAGCTCGCGCCCGCCGCGGTCGGCCAGCGCCGCCAGGCGGATGCAGCTCGGCCTGCCGTAGTCGAACAGCACGTTGATCGCGGCGCGCACGGTGCGGCCGGTCTGCAGCACGTCGTCCACCAGCACCACGGTCGCGCCGTCCACCGGGAAGCGGATGTGGGTCGGCTTCACGTCCGGATGCAGGCCCTTCTTCGCGTAGTCGTCGCGGTAGAACGAGACGTCGATGGAACCCAGGCGGCCGGTCAGGTCGAGGTCGTGCGCCAGGCGTTCGGCCAGCCAGGCGCCGCCCGAGTGGATCCCCACGATGGCGGCGTCGCGCACGCCGTCCAGGCCCGCGCGGACCTGGCCCAGCAGCTCGCGGTACAGCGCCTCCGCGTCGTACTCTTGATTAGATGTTGGCATATGAGTCGTTGGCAAAAGTGTCAATGAGCGTCGAAGTATTGTTGCAGAATGATGGCGGCCGCCTTGGCGTCGATGACCTCGCCGCGCTTTTGCGGAATGACGGCGGACGAGTAGCGCTCGTCGACGAGTTCGACGGGGAGATTGAAGCGGCCGTGGAGCTGGTTGGCGAAACGCCGGCTGCGCAGCGTCATGTCGTGCTCGGCGCCGTCGGGGTGGCGCGGCTCGCCCACGACGAGGCGCGCCGGTTTCCATTCGTTGATGAGGTCGCCGATGACCTGGAAACGGGTGGCGTTGTCGACGGCCCGGATGACGGTCAACGGTTGCGCCTGCGCGGTCAGGGTGTTGCCCATGGCAATGCCGATGCGCTTCACCCCGAAGTCGAATCCGAAAACGATGTCGACCATTAGCGCTGCGAACTATGCATGGCCGGCTTCGGTAGCAAGCATGAGCGGATCGATTCCCAGCAGTTTGATGGCGGCGGTATACCGTTCTTCGATCGGCAGGTCGAACAGCACGCGGGCATCGGCGCCCACGGTCAGCCAGCCGTTGCGCGAGAGTTCTTCCTCGAGCTGGCCCGGGCTCCAGCCGGCGTAGCCGATCGAGACCAGCATGCGGGCCGGGCCGGCGCCGCTGGCGACGGCTTCCAGCACGTCGATCGAGGTGGTGAAGGCGACGTCTTCGGTGACGGTCAGCGAGGACGAATAGCGTCCGCTGGGCGTGTGCAGGACGAAGCCGCGGTCGTCCTGGACCGGGCCGCCGAACATGATCGGCTGGTCGACCACCGAGGAACGCAGGCCGGGAGCCAGCTTCAGGTCGACGCGGTCGAACAGCACGTCCATCGTCATGTCGGTCGGCTTGTTGATGACCACGCCGAGCACGCCTTTCTCGTTGTGCTCGCAGACGTAGACGACGGTGCCGCCGAAGATCGGATCCTGGATCGAAGGCATCGCGATCAGGAAGTGGTTGGCGAGGTTCAGGCCGGAAGAAGCGGGGCCGATCTTACCGAGCGTTTCATCAGCTTCCGGTGGCATGCCGGGCATCGGTAGAGTGCTGCCAACTTTGCTTTTCTTCATACGCTTACTCTCACATGGGCTCACTCTGGTTTATCGACAGCGCTGGGTCGACAAAAGTCTGCGACAAGGTCCGCGACCGGGAGGTGTCCACAAAACAACTTCACGCTTTTCGATAGTTTACACTGAATTGGCTGAACGGCCACTTAAGCGCCCTTTTTACTCCAGCAGCGGCTCCCTCTGCCGACCGCCCTGCGCCCCGCGACTGTCCCGCCTCCCTTTCCCTCAACACTGCTAGGAAGAATCCTACCCAGTAAAATCGGCCACCACCTTGACCCCGCACACGATGATGAATATGAGCAACTCCCTGGTCTGGTTCCGCCGTGACCTGCGCGCATTCGACCATGCGGCCCTCTACCAGGCATTGAGCTCATCCAATCGTGTGCACTGCGTTTTCGTGTATGACAGCGGGATTCTCGACCCGCTGCCCCGTGACGATCGGCGTTTGCGTTTCATTCACGCCAGCCTGGCCAGTCTCGACGCCGAACTGCGCCGGCTCGGCGGTTATCTGGACGTGCGGCAAGGCCGCCCTCTTGAAGTGGTGCCCGCGCTGGCCGCCGAGCTCGGCGTCGACGCGGTATTGGTATGTGCCGATTATGAACCCGAGGCGGTCGAACGTGACGCACGGATGGCGGAGTTGCTCGAGGCTGACGGTAGGAAATTTCTGAGTCTGAAGGATGGGGTCGTTTTCGAGCAGCACGAAGTGCTGACCCTGGCCAAGGGGCCGTTCTCGGTCTTCACCCCGTACAAGAACGCCTGGCTCAAGCGGCTGGCGGCAATGCCCGAGACGCTGGCGGCCTACCCGGTCGACCAGTACGCCGGGGCCTTCGCCCCGCCGCCGGGGCCGCCGGCCCTGCCCTCCTTGCAGGACCTCGGCTTCGAACCGGGCGAACCGCCGCTGCCGGCCGGGATGGAAGGCGCCGCAGCGCTGTTCGAGGACTTCGTGGCGCGCATCGCGGACTACGGCCGGGCCCGCGACTTCCCCGCCGAGGACAGCACCTCGCGCCTGTCGACCCACCTGCGCTTCGGCACCACCTCGATCCGGCACCTGGTGCGCACGGCCCGGCAACTGGCGCTGAGCGGCGCCGGCGGCGCCGGCGCCTCGGTCTGGCTGTCGGAACTCGTCTGGCGCGATTTCTACGCGATGATCCTGGCGCGCCACCCGCAGGTCGTGTCACACGCCTTCAAGCCGGCCTTCGATGCGCTGCAGTGGGAAACCGGTGCGGAAGCGGACGCGCTGTTCGCGGCCTGGTGCGCGGGACGCACCGGCTACCCGCTGGTGGACGCGGCGATGGCCCAGCTGAACGCGACGGGATTCATGCACAACCGCCTGCGCATGGTGACGGCGAGCTTCCTCACCAAGGACCTCGGCATCGACTGGCGCCGCGGCGAACGCTATTTCGCCCTCAAGCTGAACGACTACGAACTGGCCTCGAACAACGGCGGCTGGCAGTGGGCGGCCTCCACCGGCTGCGACGCGCAGCCCTGGTTCAGGATCTTCAATCCGGTGACGCAGTCCCAGCGCTTCGATGCGCAGGGGGAGTTCATCCGGGAGTGGGTGCCGGCCCTGAAACTGCTAGCGGCGAAGGAGATCCATGCTCCGTGGCTGGCGCCAGCGGAGGTGCTGGCCGGGAAAGGCGTGGTGCTCGGGAAGGATTATCCGCTGCCGGTCGTGGACCACGATGTGGCGAGAAAGCGGACCCTGGAACGCTTCGCGGCCGTGAAGAAGGCGTAGAAACGTAGGGTGGACGGCTCCACCCGGCGACGCGAGTCGCGTGCGCCGTGTCCGCCGTCCCCCCTACGATACCCGGCTCCGGTTCAGCAGGCTCTCGATCGCCGCCAGCAGCACCGGCTCCTGGTAGGGCTTGCCGAAGTAGGCGTTCACCCCCAGGTCCAGCGCGACGTTGCGGTGCTTGTCCGCCGTCCGCGACGTGATCATGATGATCGGAATGGCGCGCGTAGCCGCGTTCTCGCGCAACTCGCGCGTCAGGTCGAAGCCGTCCATGCGCGGCATCTCGATATCGACCAGCATCAGGTCGGGCCGGGCCGCTTCGATCTGTTCGAGCGCGTCGATCCCGTCCTTGGCCAGCATCACCCCGTAGCCTTCGCGCTCCAGCAGACGCTGGGTCACGCGGCGCACGGTGATCGAATCGTCGACCACCATGATGGTCGCGCGGCGCGGCGGCGCGCTGCTTTCCGCGCCCGGGGCCCGCGG
>DAMCRY010000075.1:0-12385 GCA_032115075.1 Massilia sp. | reverse complement strand
ACTGGGCGGCGCGGGGCGTGAACAGGATGCGCGGCTGTCCGGCGGGCGCGGCGATGTAGCGCCTGAAGTCGCTCGGGGCGGCCAGCTGGGCCAGCCGGTTGCGGCCGCTCTGCTCGGAGGCCGCCACGATGACTCCCTGCCAGTGGGCCTGGCGCTTCTCCGCCCGTTCCGCCGACAACTTGACCACGCTGCGCGCTGCCGCCAGCGGCTGGATGGCCGCGACGCCCAGTTCGACCGCCTTCTCGATGATCCAGTCCATCTTGGTGCCCTCCGGCAGTCCTTGCGCCAGCGTCACGGCCCAGGGCAGTTCGACGTCGACGTCCTCGAAGCCCAGTACGGTCGCGCAGGCGCGCTTCTTGCCGATCTCGGCAAGCGTGGCCTGGTACTGGCCGCCGCGTCCATCGAACAGGGTGAGCGCTTCGCCGGGCTGCATCCGGAGCACGTGCAGGTGATGGGCGACGGCAACGGGAAGCTCGACGGTATGACCGATGGACAAGGCTTGCGGACAGTAGAAACGCGGCATGGGCAGGGTGGGGAGGTCGACAGGGAAGCCATTGTAGTGCCTCGACGACGAGCCGACTAGGCGCGTCGGGGCAACGCCTTCTCATACCAAAAGAGAATCTTGTTAGAAACTGTTTCATTTTGGATACAACTGCACATTCGTATTGACACCGCGCAAGTCAAAATGTTTCCATATATTTACACGTGCATATATTTTGATTCCGCTCAAAAGGCGATTGCATGTGCAGAGGGAATGGGGCGCTGGAGACCGTCACCCGGACCGGCCGCATTCGTGTTGTGTCAACTGTCGGATGATAAAAATGATCAAAGAAAAAGCCTTGTCGCGCGCTGTCCGTATGTCCCTGCTGGTCGCCGGTCTGGGCGCCGTCGCCCAACCGGTCCTGGCCCAGGACAAGATGACCGTCGTCGAAGTGACCGGTACCCGCATCACCTCGCCCGGCATCACGTCCAACAGTCCGATTTCGTCGATCACGGCTGCGGAAATCCAGTCGACCCAGCCGGTCGCCGTGGAGGAATTCTTCAAGGCCCTGCCGGCCGCCGTGCCGGCCATCGGCCCCGGCACCAACAATGGCACCGGCGGCGCGGCCACCATCGACCTGCGCGGCCTGGGCTCGAACCGTTCCCTGGTGCTGGTCAACGGCCGCCGCATCGTCCCCTACAACCTGAGCGGCACGGTCGACACCAATGCCATCCCGATGGCGCTGATCAACCGCGTCGACCTGGTCACGGGCGGCGCGTCCGTGGCCTACGGCGCCGACGCCGTCGCCGGCGTGGCCAACTTCACGCTGAAGAAGAACTTCACCGGCGTGGACGTCACCAGCACTTATGGCGCCACCGCCGACGAGAAGGACGCCAAGCGCCGCCGCACCGACATCACGGTGGGCAGCAGCCTGGCCGACGGCCGCGGCAACGTGGTGCTGAGCCTCGGCAAGACCAAGACCGATCCATTGACGCAGGGCGAGCGCGAATACGGCATCACCAGCCTGAACTCGGTGACCGGTGGCCCGACCGGTTCGCCGACCGCCGTCCCCGCCCAGTTCTCCACCAGCATCGGCCCGGGCGGCACCACGAACCTGTCGGGCGCATGGCAGATCGATCCGGCCAGCGGGAAGCTGGTGCAGCCGGCCGGCCTGTACAACACCAACCCGCCGAACTTCTACCAGACCGGCCTGGACCGTACCCAGGTCACCGCGCTGGCCAATTACCGCGTCAACGATTACGCCGAGATCTACACCGAGGCCTTCTATACCACCAGCAAGGTGGCTTCCGCGCTGGCCAGTTCCGGTACCTTCAGCAATACCTTCCAGGTGCCGATCGGTAACCCCTTCATCCCGCAGGCCGCGCGCACCCAGATCTGCGAACGCCGCGGCATCCCGGCCGCCAACTGCGTCGCCGGCAACGCCACCATGGTGCCGCTGCAGGTCAACCGCCGCTTCACCGAGCTGGGTCCGCGCTACAACGACTTCAAGACCGACACCCTGCAGTACACGGTGGGCGTGAAGGGCGACCTGATCGCCGAGTGGACCTATGACGCCTACTGGAGCCGCGGCACCTCGGACCAGATCCAGATGCGCCGCAACTGGGGCTCGCTGGCCAAGGTCGGCCAGGCCCTGAACGCGCTGTCCACCACCGCCTGCGTGAATCCGGCCAACGGCTGCGTGCCTCTGAACGTGTTCGGCGCCGAAGGCTCGATCACCCCGGCGATGCTGGCCTTCATCAACCAGACCGCCGTGCTGCAGCAAAGCGTCGAGCAGGACGTGGGCCAGGTCTCGGTCAACGGCAACCTGGGCCAGACGATCCGCAGCCCGTGGGCCGAAGACCCGATCGCCGTGTCGCTGCTGGCCGAGCACCGCAAGGTCACCGCCGGCACCCAGTCGGATGCCGCCTCGCAGATCCAGGGCGAAGTGCTGGGCACCGGCGCGCCGACCCCGGACCGTTCGGGTTCGTTCTCGCTGCAGGAATACGCAGCCGAGATGTTCATCCCCCTGGTCAAGAACGCGCCCTTCGTGCGCAGCCTGAACGCCGAGCTCGGCTACCGCGAGACCGAGTTCAAGACCGCGACCAACAAGAAGAGCTACGGCAGCTGGAAGGTCGGCGGCGAGTGGGCGCCGGTGCAGATGCTGCGCCTGCGCGGCATGCTCCAGAAAGCCACCCGCGCACCGAACGTGAACGAACTGTTCGCGCCGCTGGTGACCGGCCTGTCGAACCTGGGCACCGACCCCTGCCAGGGCAACCTCATCAACCAGGCCCAGGCGAACCAGGCCGGCACGCTGTCGAACCTGTGCCGCCTGACCGGTGTCCCGCTGACAGAGATCGGCAGCCTGCCGGCCCCGTCCTCGGGCCAGATCAACAACCTGAGCGGCGGCAATCCGGAACTGGGCCCCGAGTCGGCCAAGACCCGCACCTTCGGCTTCGTGCTCGAACCGCTGCCGCGCCTGGCGATCTCGGTCGACTACTACAAGATCAAGATCACCGACGCGGTCTCGTCGCCGTCGACCACCGACATCCTGGAAAAGTGCTACAGCCCCGCCCAGAACCCGAGCTTCGCGCTGAACGAGTTCTGCGGCATGATCGGCCGTAACACCATCAACGGCACCTTCAACGGCAACGAGGCGCGCGGCGTCCTGACTCCGCAGTCGAACCTGGGCAAGCAGAGCACCGCCGGCTACGACCTGAACGTGGCCTACCGCATGAACTTCAGCCAGCTCGGCATGGATGCGCGCTGGGGCAACCTGGACCTGAGCCTGGGTTCGAACTTCGTGACGGAATACCAGTACCAGGCCACCCCGTCCTCGGTCGACCGCGACTGCCTCGGCTACTACTCGATCGCCTGCAACAACGTGGTCAACGCCCCGGTGTACAAGCGCAAGTTCGCCCAGCGCACCACCTGGAACATGGGCCCATGGTCGGTCGGCTACAACTGGCGCCACGTGAGCGCGGTGGACGAGGAGCCGGGCGGCACCGTCTTCCTGCCGCGGTTCTCGCACATCAAGGCGTACAACTACGTCGACCTGCACGCGAACTGGAACGTCATGAAGAACGTGCGCCTGACCATGTCGGTCGTCAACGCCGGCGACAAGAAACCGCCGATCGTCGGCGGCTCGATCGGCGGCACCGGCCCGAACAGCGGCAACACCTTCCCGCAGAGCTACGACGCGATCGGCCGCTACATCACCCTGGGCGCCTCGGTCAAGTTCTGACCGTTTCGCCCCGCCAGCACGGCCCGGCGCTTCGGCGCCGGGCTTTTTTGCTCTCAACGCTCTTTGGACAGGGTCAGGTCTGACATTTGGACACGGCCTCTGCCTTTGCATGGATTTCAACCGGATGGTCCGATCTCGAATCCGGTACCCATTGCTTATACCGCCGAGCTCGTGTCTGAATGTCAGACCTGACCCCCGCGATGTTGACCCCCGCGATGTTGACCCCCGCGATGTTCTCGTCGCCGGGTCTTTTTTCGCCCAAACGGCGTTATGTTCTTATATATAGAGGGATAGAGGGAGCCCGGTTTCGGCCCTGTCCTGACGGCTCTGGTAAAATATGGGGCTACGGCCAGCCGCACCGCCACCGCTTTCCAATCCCTGATCTTCGATTCCCGATGAAATCTACGCAAACCACCACCCTGATGGCCAACGCGATCCGCGCGCTGGCGATGGACGCCGTCCAGAAAGCCAACTCCGGCCACCCTGGCATGCCGATGGGCATGGCCGAGATCGGCGTCGCGCTGTGGGACAAGCATTATCGCCACAATCCGGCCAATCCGGGCTGGTTCAACCGCGACCGCTTCCTGCTCTCGAACGGCCACGGCTCGATGCTGCACTATGCGATGCTGCACCTGGCCGGCTACGACCTGACCATGGACGATCTGCGCGACTTCCGCCAGCTGCACTCGAAGACCGCCGGCCACCCGGAAGTGGGCATCACCCCGGGCGTGGAAACCACCACCGGCCCGCTGGGCCAGGGCATCGCCAACTCGGTCGGCATGGCGCTGGCCGAGTGGCTGCTGGGCTATGAATTCAATCGCCCGGGCTACGACGTGGTCGACCACTACACCTACGCCTTCCTGGGCGACGGCTGCCTGATGGAAGGCATCTCGCACGAGGTGGCGTCGCTGGCCGGCACCCTGCGCCTGAACAAGCTGATCTGGCTGTACGACGACAATGGCATCTCGATCGACGGCCGCGTCGAAGGCTGGTTCACCGACGACACCCGCAAGCGCTTCGAAGCCTACGGCTGGAACGTGATCGGCCAGATCGACGGCCACAGCGTGAGCGCCGTGTCCGACGCCATCGAGCAGGCGAAAGGGTCGGACCGTCCGACCCTGATCATGTGCAAGACCATCATCGGCAAGGGCGCCCCGAACCTGGAAGGCGGCGACAAGGTCCACGGCGCCCCGCTGGGCGACAAGGAAATCGCGGCGGTGCGCCAGCACCTGCTGTGGGATCCGATCCCGTTCGACATCCCGGGCGAGATCTACGAAGCCTGGGACGCCAAGGCGCGCGGCGCCGCGGCTGAAGCCGAGTGGAACGCCAAGTTCGCCGAATACCGCGGCGCGCACCCGGAACTGGCCGCCGAATTCGAGCGCCGCATGAAGGGCGAGCTGCCGGGCAATTTCAATGAAGTGCTGGATGCTGCCATCGCCACCTGCGTGGAAAAGAAGGAAACCATCGCCACCCGCAAGGCCTCGCAGAACGCGATCCAGGCCCTGGCCCCGGCGCTGCCGGAATTCCTGGGCGGCTCGGCCGACCTGACCGGCTCGAACCTGACCAACTGGAAGGAATCGGTCGCCGTGCGTTCGGGCATCCCGGGCAACCACATCAACTACGGCGTGCGCGAATTCGGCATGGCCGCGATCCAGAACGGCGTCGCCCTGCACGGCGGCTTCATCCCGTTCGGCGCGACCTTCCTGACCTTCTCGGACTACAGCCGCAACGCGCTGCGCATGGCCGCGCTGATGAAGATCCGCTCGCTGTTCGTGTTCACCCACGACTCGATCGGCCTGGGCGAAGACGGCCCGACCCACCAGTCGATCGAGCACGTCTCGTCGCTGCGCCTGATCCCGAACCTGGACAACTGGCGTCCGTGCGACACCGTCGAATCGGCGGTGGCCTGGGGCGCGGCAGTGCAGCGCAAGGATGGCCCGTCGACCCTGATCTTCTCGCGCCAGAACCTGCCGTTCATGGAGCGCGATAGCGCCACCATCGCCAACGTGGCCAAGGGCGGCTACGTGCTGCGCGACGCCGCCGACGCGAAAGTGGTGCTGATCGCCACCGGTTCGGAAGTCGAGCTGGCCATGAAGGCCGCCGACGCGCTGGCGGGCGAGGGCATCGATGCCCGCGTGGTCTCGATGCCGTCGACCGACGTGTTCGAGCGCCAGGATGCCGCCTACAAGGCGCAAGTGCTCCCGCGCGGCATCCCGCGCGTCGCCATCGAGGCCGGCGTGACCGACTTCTGGTACAAGTACGTGGGCCTGGAAGGCGCGGTGGTCGGCATCGACACCTTCGGCGAATCGGCGCCGGCGCCGGTGCTGTTCAAGCACTTCGGCTTCACCGTCGAGAACGTCGTAGCCAAGGCCAAGGGCGTCATCGGCGCGTAACAGGTTTGTGCGGGCTGCCTGACGGCGGCCCGTTTTGCATTCGCGGTATGAAAAAAGTTTTTTTCTAATCAGGAGCTAAGCAATGACGATCAAAGTTGCAATCAACGGTTATGGCCGCATCGGCCGCAACATCCTGCGCGCCTTCTACGAAGGCGGCAAGAAACAAGACATCCAGATCGTGGCGATCAACGACCTCGGCAACGCCGAATCGAACGCCCACCTGACCCGCTACGATACCGCGCACGGCAAGTTCCCGGGCACCGTCACCGTCGAAGGCGACAACATGATCGTCAACGGCGACAAGATCCGCGTGTTCGCGCAGCGCAACCCGGCCGAGATCCCATGGGGCGAGCTGGGCGTGGACGTGGTGCTGGAGTGCACCGGCTTCTTCACCACCAAGGAGAAAGCCTCGGCCCACCTGAAGGGCGGCGCCAAGAAGGTCATCATCTCGGCGCCGGGCGGCAAGGACGTCGACGCGACCATCGTCTACGGCGTCAACCAGGACGTGCTGAAGTCGACCGACACCGTGATTTCGAACGCTTCCTGCACCACCAACTGCCTGGCCCCGCTGGTCAAGCCGCTGCACGACGCCATCGGCCTGGAAACCGGCCTGATGACCACCGTGCACGCCTACACCAACGACCAGGTGCTGACCGACGTGATGCACGAAGACCTGCGCCGCGCCCGTTCGGCCACCCAGTCGATGATCCCGACCAAGACCGGCGCCGCAGCCGCGGTCGGCCTGGTGCTGCCGGAACTGAACGGCAAGCTGGACGGTTTCGCGATCCGCGTGCCGACCATCAACGTGTCGATCGTCGACCTGTCCTTCATCGCCAAGCGCGACACCACCGTCGACGAAGTCAACCAGATCATGAAATCGGCTTCGGAAGGCGCATTGAGCGGCATCCTGACCTACAACACCGACCCGCTGGTCTCGGTGGACTTCAACCACAACCCGGCATCGTCGAACTTCGACGCCACCCTGACCAAAGTGTCGGGCCGCCTGGTGAAGGTGTCGTCCTGGTACGACAACGAGTGGGGCTTCTCGAACCGCATGCTCGACACGACCGTCGCGCTGATGAACGCCAAGTAATCATCGCAGCGTAGCGCCAGACAAAAAAACCCGGGCCGCAAGGCCCGGGTTTTTTTGTGGCGGAGCCGATTCAGCGGTCGTGCGTCCCCGGCGTCAGGATCTCGTAGCCGTGCGCCGTCACCACGATCATGTGCTCCCACTGCGCCGACAGCGAGCCGTCCGCAGTGATCACGGTCCAGCCGTCGTCGAGCTGGTCGACGTCGGGACCGCCCAGGTTGATCATCGGCTCGACGGTGAAGGTCATGCCTTCCTTGAGCAGCAGGCCGGTGTTCGGGCGGCCGTAGTGCAGCACTTGCGGGTCCTCGTGGTAGACGCGGCCGATGCCGTGGCCGCAGTAGTCGCGCACCACCGCGTAGCCGGCCGCTTCGGCCAGCTTCTGGATCGCGTGGCCGACGTCGCCCAGGCGCGCCCCCGGCTTCACCGCGCGGATGCCGGCCATCATCGCCTTGTACGTCGTCTCGACCAGCTTGCGCGCCTCCGGGCTCGGGGTGCCGGCGTAGTACATGCGGCTGGTGTCGCCGTGCCAGCCGTCCTTGATCACGGTGACGTCGATGTTGACGATGTCGCCATCCTTCAGGATCTCCTTCTCGCTCGGGATGCCGTGGCAGACCACGCCGTTGATCGAGGTGCACAGGGTTTTCGGGAAGCCGTGGTAGCCGACGTTGGCCGGCGTGGCCTTCTGCACCTTGCGGATGAATTCGTTGCAGCGTCGGTCGAGTTCCTCGGTGCTGACGCCGGGGACCACGTATTCGCCGATCATCTCCAGCACGTCCGAGGCCAGGCGGCCGGCGACGCGCATCTTGGCGATGTCCTTGTCGTTCTTGAGTTTGATTGCCATGGGCTGTTCTGGTGGGCGGCCGCGGCCGCCGGATGCGATAAACGCACATGATACCGCGCCGCAAAAAAGAAAACGCCCCGGAGGGCGTTTTCCTGGCGCGGCGTACCGGGCAGGCAGCCTGCCCGGCGCAGCGGATTACAGCTTGAAGCGCACGCCGACGTACACGCGGCGGCCGACTGCGTCGTACACGTCGGCGGCCGTTTCGGCGCCGGTGACGTTGCCCGGCAGGCCGCTGATGATCGGCGGCGCCTTGGTGTCGAACACGTTGTCCAGGCCGAAGTACAGCTCGGTCGACTTCTTCAGCGCGTAGGTCAGCTGCAGGTCGGTGTAGGTACGCGAACCGACGCCGATCGACTTCGGCGGCAGGTCGAAGCCCGACAGGAACTGGTCATCCAGGTAGGACTTGCCGATGTAGTTGATGGTCGACTGGATGTTGAAGTTGTTCCACTGGTAGCCCAGGTTCAGCGAGGCCTTGTTCTTGGCCGAGCCGATTTCGCCCGCGCTCTCGTCGATGTCGGCTTCCGGCAGGCCGCGATCCCACAGGTTGCGCACCCAGGTGTAGGCCAGGCGGGTGTTCATGCGGCCCGGACCGACGCGGTCGTTCCAGCCCACGGTCAGGTCGACGCCTTCGGTGCCCAGGCCGCCGCTGTTGCTGACGGCGGTGTCGATGAACTCCAGCGAGCCGGCGCTGTTGGCGCCGACGGCGGCCGGACGGCGGGTGATGAAGCTGCAGAAGGCCTGGTTGCCGCCGGCGTAGCAGTTACGCAGCGCGTACTGGCGGTCGGTCGGCACGATCGCGTCCGCAATCTTGATCTTGAAGTAGTCGGCCGTGAAGGTCACGCGGTTCAGGGCGCGGATCGAGCGCGGGGTCCAGACCACGCCGACCGTGGTCGAGCGGCCTTTTTCCTCCTGCACGTCCGGGTTGCCGCGGTTGTAGCCGCTGATGCCCTGGAGGTCCGACTGGTTCAGGGTGAAGGCGCCGTTGGCGTTGATGTTGGCCATCACGCCCGGGGCGGCGCGGCAGGCCGCGTCGTACAGGCCGCTCGAGGTGGCGGTCACGCCCAGGCAGGGGTCCTGGATGCCGGTCGGGAAGTCCTGGCTCGGGGCCTGGTACAGCTCGTCGATGTTCGGCGCGCGGGTCGACAGCGAACGGGTGGCGCGGACCTTGAAGTCCGAGACCGGCGACCATTCGATGCCGGCGTTCCAGCTGTTGGTGCGGCCGACGGTCGAGTAGTCGGAGGCGCGGTAGGCGCCCAGCAGAGTCAGCTGCTTGGCGAAGGCCACGTCCTTCAGCACCGGCACGCGGGTTTCGAGGAACAGTTCCTTGACGCTGAAGTCGCCTTGCGTTTCCGGCGTCGCGTTGCCCGCGTTCAGGCCGGCCTGGGTCAGGGCGTCCGGGGTCGCGCGCGATTCTTCCTTGCGCCATTCGAAGCCCGTCGCGAACGACAGCGGACCGGCCGGCAGTTCCCACACGTCGCCGTTGACCGAACCGCCCACGATGGTCTGGGTGATGACCGACTGCAGCGAACCCGGCGCGGCGATGTAGCGCACCGCTTCCGGGCTCATGGTCATGGCGCCGAAGATGTTGGCCGGCACGCAGCCCTGGGCGCGTGCATTGGCGTCGCGGCAGATCGCATCGGTGCGGCTGCCGTTGCCGTTCAGGTCGTCGACGTCGACGATGGCTTCCAGCGCGTTGCGGAAGTTCAGCACGTTGACCTGGCCGCCCGATTCCTGCGCTTCCTTGGTCTGGCCGTAGGCGCCGAACAGTTCATAGTTGAACTTGTCGGCGATCAGGCCCTTCAGGCCGGTAGCCACGCGGAAGGTGTCGCGCTCGGCGCGGCTGCCGCGGTTGCCGAAGTCGGCCATGCGGCGGGTGAAGTAGTAGTCGCGCGCGCCGTCGCCGTCGGTGTCGCTGATGCGGTCCCACAGGTACTGCGGCACGATCGGGTTGCGCACGTAGCTGCCGTTGACCAGGAACTCGGCCGGCACCTGGCCGCCGGTGGACGGGTAGATGTCCTCGGCGCCGAGCGGATACGGTTCGATGGTGGTCGAGACGCGGGTCGAGGCGTAGTTACCCTCGAAGAAGGCCGAGTGGTTGGCGTTGAGCTGCAGTTCGCCGGTCAGGGCCATCAGGAAGCGCTCGGTCGGCACCGCGATCGCACGGTAGGCCGAACGGTTGAAGCCGGTGGCCTGGCCGCCGTTCGCGCCGTTGGTATTGGCCGGAATCGGATTGCCGGCGGCGTCGTAGGTGAAGCTGCCGCTGTCGGGGTAGAAGGTACCGGCGGGGGTGAAGCCCGAGTAGAACGGACGCTGGATGACGAAGGCGTCGGCTGCTTCGCCGGTCACGCCGGCCATGCGCGAGTACTGGTCGACGGCGGCGAACTTGCGGTCGCGCGACATCACGGCGCCCTGGCGCGAGTAGCCCAGGTGACCCATGACGTTTGCGGTGCCTTCGGCGTTGCTGGTACCGAAGGTGATCGAGGCCTTGCGCTTCTGGTCGTCGCCCTGTTCGTAGGTCTCGCCCATCTGGGCGTCGAGCAGGATGCCGTTGAAGTTGCGCTTGGTGATGATGTTGACCACGCCGGCCACGGCGTCCGAGCCGTAGGTCGCGGAAGCGCCGCCGGTCAGCAGTTCGACGCGTTCGATGAAGTCGGTCGGGATCGAGTTCAGGTCGACCGAGGAGGAACCCGGCACGCCCGACACGAAACGGCGGCCGTTGAGCAGGACCAGGGTGCGGGAAGTGCCCAGGTCGCGCAGGTCGATGGTGGCCACGCCGGCGCTGGCCGTCGCGAAGTTCGAGTTGGTGCGGCTGATACCCGGGGTACCGATGGTCGGGTTCTGCAGCAGCAGTTCCTGCAGGTTGGTCGCGCCGGAAGCGGCGATGTCTTCCGCGGTCAGCACTTGCAGGGGGGAGGGCGATTCGGCGCCCGGCGCAGCGATGCGCGAACCGGTCACCGTGACGACCGCCGCTTGCCCCGTGGCTTCGGCCGGGGCTGCCGTTTGTGCGTAGGCAGCCTGCATGCCGAGCGTGACGCCGCCGAGGCAGATCAGCCGGATCGAGCGGGACAGGATAGTTTCCATCATTTCTGAATGCTCCTAGGAAGGAATGAACGCGGCCCATTGGCAACTGACTAGCCGCGCGGCAACCGACACGGTCGCCACTTGTAAAACCCAGTCCGCATTCTTTTAGAAATGATGTATCTCAGTCAATTGTGCGCAATCAGCAATTTGACATTGTTGTTTTTTTGTATAACCGTACTTACGTTTCCAAGAGGATATGCCACAATTGGATAACCTGGTCGGGGTGCGTCCCGACCAGGCCCGGCTCCACACGGGCCTTCTCGCCACCCTGCAGGCGCACCCCGTGCTGCAGCTTGCGCATGGCGCGGTAGGCATCGGCCGCGCGCGCCGCAAGCTGGGCATCGATCAGGCCGAGCTCGCCGCACAGGCGCAGCAGGGCGATGTTGCCGGCATTCGCGGTCAGTTGCGGCCAGGCGCAGGCGTGGCGCAGCACCAGGTACTGCACGATGAACTCGATGTCGATCATCCCGCCCGCGTCGTGCTTCAGGTCGAACAGCGTGCTGCGGTTGGCGTTGGCGTCGCGCATGCGCTTGCGCATGGCCACGATTTCCGCTTTCAGCTCGGCGTCCCTGCCGCTCCGGTCCTGGCGCAGCACTTGCTCGCGGATCGCTTCGAAGCGCGCGCCGATGGCGGTGTCGCCGGCGCAGAAGCGGGCCCGGGTCAGGGCCTGGTGTTCCCACAGCCAGGCGCTGGCCGTCTGGTAGCGCTCGAAGGCGGCCACCGAGGACACCAGCATGCCGCTGGCGCCGTCCGGACGCAGCGCGGTGTCGATGTCGAACAGGATGCCGGCCGGCGTGTGGGCGGTGTTCCAGGTGATGAAGCGCTGCGCCAGCCTGGCGTAGTTGGACGGCGCCATCTCGTCCTCGTCGTCGAACAGGAAGATCACGTCGAGGTCGGACACGTAGCCGAGCTCCTTGCCGCCCAGCTTGCCGTAGGCGATGACGGCGAAGCGCGGTTCCTCGCGGTGGCGCGAAGCCACCGTGCGCCAGGCGTGACGGACGGTGGCGCCGACGATGGTGTCGGCCAGCAGCGACAGGTGGTCGGCCAGGCGCTCGACCGACAGCTCGCCGGCCAGGTCCAGCGCCAGCAGGCGAAACAGCTGGGCATGGTGGGTCTCGCGCAGGATGTCGAGCTGGCGCTCGGTGTCCCCGGCGGCCTGGTCGAGCTGGGCGTCGAGCGCGCCGGCCAGGTGCAGCAGGTCCTCGGCGCCGGCGTTGCGGTCGTCCAGCAGCTCGTCGAGCAGGATCGGGTGCTGGGT
>DAMCRY010000074.1:0-12493 GCA_032115075.1 Massilia sp. | reverse complement strand
GCGCCGCCTCGGCGGCGCGCCCCTGGTAGGCGCGGGCGAAGGCGGCATAGTCGGGGAAGGTGGAGACGGCCAGGCGGCTGCCGTAGTCGAGATAGCTGACCGCACCCTGCTCGACGGCTGCTTCGTCCGCATTCGTGTGGCGCCAGCCGTAGCGGCGCCGGCCCGGCGGGCTGTCGAGCGGCAGCGGTGCGAAGCCGGCCGCGTCCGCCTGCAGAGGCATCGACGCCGGCAGGTCGTAGACCAGGCGGAAGTCGCCGTAGCCGGCCGGACGGGCCACGGTGAAATCCTCGAAATGGCCGGGAAACAGCGGCGTGTGGCGCCGCACGGCATAGCGCAGGGTGAGGGTGTCGCCGGCGGCGACGTCGGGGAAGATGACGGCTTTCAGGCGCGTGTCCTGGAACATGGGAGCGTCCTGCGAGGCCGCTTCCTGCTGTTCGCGGATGCCGGCGGGCCCGACCGGCACGCGCCGGCCGTCCGCCTTGGTGGTCCAGGCCTCGATCGCCGTCACGGTATCGAGGGAAGCGTTGAAGCTGATGAATTGCTCGGCATGCAGTTCGACGGCGGCGGCGTCCGCGACCGTCTTCACGCGTTCCACTTCGAGCCGGTAGGAGCCATCGGCTTCGACCGTGAAATGCTGGACCAGACGATCGGCCGTCTCCGGACGGCCGCCTCCCGTGTCGCCCACGGCGGGGCAAAGGATGGCGAACATCAGCAGCACGGCAAGGGCGAATCGGAACGGCATGGGCGACTCCGCGAAGGCGAGCGACCCATGTTACGCAGCGCCATCCGCTCACCCTTGCGCCAGCACAAGCGCGCTCTTCCTGCGATAATTTTGCGAATGAAGGCACTCACATTCCACGCCGGGCCGCTGGCCCTGGCCCAGATCGGTGCGCAAGGCTTGCGCGCGCAGGACATCGCGATCGTGCCGGCCGCCGCCGGCGGTCCCAAGGGACTGATCTTCCAGGCGCTCGACGGGTGGATGTTCGGCGACTGGCTGCCATCGAGCCCGCGCGAGCGCGTGCTCATCGGTTCCTCGATCGGCGCCTGGCGCATGGCCGCCGCCTGCCAGCGCGATCCGGTGAAGGCCTTCGCCCGCCTGGGCGAGCTGTACGCCGGCCAGCGCTACACCAGCAAGAAGCCGACCCAGCAGCAGATCGACGAGGTGGTGCAGGGCCTGCTGGGCGAATTCGTGCGTGGCCACGAAGAGGACATCGTCAATCACCCGCACCACCGCCTGCACCTGCTGGCGGTGCGCGGCAAGGGCGCCCTGGCCGCGCCGGGGCACTCGCGTGCCGAACTGCGCGGATTCGCCGCGGCGGCGCTGCACAACGCCTGCTCGCGCGCCCGGCTGGGCCGCCTGATGGAACGGGTCGTGATCGGCGACGCGCGCACCAAGGCGCCGTGGCTGCGCGAACGCTTCGACGCCTTCACCACCCATTTTTCCTCGCTGACGCACAAGAACCTGGCCGCCAGCCTGCTGGCCTCGGGCACGCTGCCGCTCATCATGAAACCGGTGACGGGCATCGCGGACCTGCCGCCGGGCAGTTACTGGGACGGCGGCATCATCGACTACCACCTGGCCTTGCCCTATGCGCGCGCGGCCGGCGAAGCGCGGCGCGACCTGGTGCTGTACCCGCACTTCACCCAGCACATCGTGCCGGGCTGGCTCGATAAGGGCTTCCCGTGGCGCCGCGCGGCGCGCGCCCACCGAGGCTGGCTCGACAACGTGCTGATCGTGGCCCCATCGAGTGAATTCCTGCGCACCCTGCCGCGCCAGAAACTGCCGGACCGGGCCGACTTCACCTTCTATGGTCTCGATCACGACGCGCGCATCCGCAACTGGCAGCGCGCGATGGGCGAAGGCGAGCGCCTGCGCGACGAGCTGGCGGCCTTTGCCGAGAAGCCGGACCTGTCGCTGATCAAGCCGATCTGAGCGGCCGGCTCAGCCGGCGCAGGCGGCGAATTCCGTATCGAACCACCCATCCGGCGCGCAGCGTCCGGCCACCAGCGCCGCGATGCGGGCAGCGCGCCGCGCCAGCGCTTCCGGGGCGCGCACCGGGTGGTACTGGTTGGGCGCCTTGATCATCGCCACCAGCCTGACGAATTCCGCCTCGGTCGCCTCCGCGAGACCCTTGCCGAGGTAGACCCGGGCCGCCTGCTCCAAACCCCGCACCTGCCTCCCTTCATGCGTTCCCATGTACACCGTCGCCACGTAGCGCGCCAGCTGCTCGCTCTTCGGCAGCCTGGCGTCCAGCACCAGGGTCATGACGTCGCGGCCCAGGTCGATGCGCTTGCAGCAGGCGAACACGCCACGGTAGACGGACTGGAAGGCGCCGGCGACGCCACCGAGCCGGCTCTCGCCGATGAACAGGTCGCGTGCCAGCGCCGAGGAAATCGTCGCGACGCCCTGGCCGGGCGCGACGCTCAGTCCGGCATGCTCGAAGAAGGTCGGGTCTTCCACGCGCAGCAGGATGGCGGTCTGCCGGGCGGACAGCGGCGCCGCCGGCGCGACGGAGCTGGATGCCAGCGCCGCGTCGAACACCGCCTAGGCCCAGGTGCCCGCCAGCGCCAGGTAGGCCAGCATGAGCGCCGGCAGCAGCAGGAATACCCTGCGCCAGCGCTTCACGGGCGCACCGCCGGCATCTGCGGATAGGGCGCGCAGCCCTCGATCTCGTGCAGGCAACCCTGGTCCAGGTAGCCCGGGATCTTGCCGAACTCGCCGAGCACCCGGGCGCGGAATTCGGCGTGCTCGTGCCAGCGCTCGGCCGGGACGCCGAAGTAATTGACCGGGCACACAGACATGCGCAGGCCCGGCCAGTGCCGCTGCAGGGTCATCAGGTAGCGCCGCGTCGAGCACACCTTGCCGATGACCACGACGCTGCGGACCGTTTCGAGATCCATGCGTTCGGCGACGGCGGCGCGGCCGAAGCGCACGTTTTCTCCGGTATTGGCGGCCTCGGTTTCCAGGATCAGCGCCGAGGCCGGCATGCCGAGCTCGACCAGGCGTTCGCCGATGACTTCGGCTTCGGCCCTGGCCTGTCCGCCCGTCTTTCCGCCGGAAACCAGTAGGTGGCGGAACATGCCCGCGCGCCAGAGCGCCAGCGCCGCCTGGCAGAACTCCGGGACGCCGTGGCGCGTGCCGAACAGGAAGCCGAGATCGGACGGCTGCGGCGGAAAGGACGGCATCATGTAGTCGCCGATGGGCTGGAAGGCGTCGTTGGGCATGGCGTGTGTCGGGATGTGATCAGCGATCTTACCAACAAATGCGGGCAAGAAAGTATGTCTTTGGCATGACCTGGGTTAGACCAGCCGGCGGGCGGATGTGGCGCTGCCGCCGCAAGGTCGCGTCTGGACTGCGCCGTTTTTTTCGGCAGCCCGGGGCGTCCGAGGTTACAATGTGGAGTTTTGGAGCCGGGCTTCCTGCCGCTCCGCGTCCACAGATTAGAAAGAGTCCCCATGAGCCTGAAATGCGGCATCGTCGGCCTGCCGAACGTCGGCAAGTCCACCCTGTTCAACGCCCTGACCAAGGCCGGTATCCCGGCCGAAAACTATCCGTTCTGCACCATCGAGCCGAACGTCGGCGTGGTCGAGGTGCCGGATCCGCGCATCGACCAGCTGGCTGCCATCGTCAAGCCGGAGCGCGTGGTCAAGGCCATTGTGGAATTCGTCGACATCGCGGGCCTGGTGGCCGGCGCGTCGAAGGGCGAGGGTTTGGGCAACCAGTTTCTGTCGCACATCCGTGAAACCGACGCCATCGTCAACGTGGTGCGCTGCTTCGAAGACGACAACGTCGTGCACGTGGCCGGCAAGGTCAGCCCGCTGGACGACATCGTCGTGATCCAGACCGAGCTGGCGCTGGCCGACCTCTCGACCGTCGAGAAGGCGATCCAGCGCGAGCAGAAGAAGGCGC
Source organism: Massilia sp. (assembly GCA_032115075.1). GTDB lineage: Bacteria > Pseudomonadota > Gammaproteobacteria > Burkholderiales > Burkholderiaceae_D > Telluria. The sequence goes on along the minus strand of DAMCRY010000074.1, from coordinate 8,583 downwards.
GCTCGGGCGACAAGGATGCCGCCAAGCTGGTGGCCCTGCTGGAAAAGATCCTGCCGCACCTGAACGAAGGCCTGCCGGTCCGCACCCTGGGCCTGGACGCCGAACAGATGGCCCTGATCAAGCAGCTGAGCCTGATCACCGCCAAGCCCGCCATGTACGTGGCCAACGTGTCGGATACCGGCTTCACCAACAACCCGCTGCTGGACCAGCTGACCGCCTTCGCCAACGAGCAGAACGCCCCGATCGTCGCCATCTGCGCCGCCATCGAATCGGAAATCGCCGAAATGGACGACGCCGACAAGAAGGACTTCCTGGCCGACATGGGCATGGACGAGCCGGGCCTGGACCGCCTGATCCGCGCCGGCTTCAAGCTGCTGGGCCTGCAGACCTACTTCACCGCCGGCGTGAAGGAAGTGCGCGCCTGGACCGTGCCGATCGGCGCCACCGCCCCGCAGGCGGCCGGCGTGATCCACACCGACTTCGAGCGTGGTTTCATCCGTGCCCAGACCATTTCCTTCGACGACTACATCACCTACAAGGGTGAGGCGGGCGCCAAGGAAGCAGGCAAGATGCGCGCGGAAGGCAAGGAGTACATCGTCAAGGATGGGGATGTGCTGAACTTCCTGTTCAACGTCTGATCGCGTTACGATCCTCCTCGACATGGCCCCGCATGGGGCAGCAGTCGAATCCCTTCATCGGTCCGGCATTAATCGCTGCGCACCGGACTTGGGTTCCCGCCTGCGCGGGAACGACGTGCCGAGGGAGCGGTCCTGAATGAGGAACCGGTAGAGCAGACGATCCCAGCCTTCTCTATTGCCATACCGGTCCGCCCAATCCCTGCCATACTGTCGGACTTCGTTTCCCGCATCCGACAGCATGGCCACCATTACCGAACTCGTCCTCTACCCGATCAAGTCCTGCGCCGGCATCTCCGTCCAGGAAGCCGAGTTCGGCATCTCCGGCCTGCGCGCCGATGGGGTGCACGACCGCGAGTGGATGCTGGTCACCCATGACGGCCTGTTCCTGACGCAGCGCGAGTATCCGCGCATGGCCCTGGTCCAGCCGCGCGTCGACGGCGACGCGCTGGAAGTGCGCGCCCCCGGTATGCCGCCGCTGCGCCTGCCGCTGGCGCACGACGCCGCAGCAAACAACATGAGCGTGCAGATCTGGGACCACAGCGTCGACGCCGCCGATTGCGGCGACGCGGCGGCAAGCTGGTTCGCCGATGCCATAGGCGGTCCATGTCGCCTGGTGCGCTTCCGCCCGGACGTGCACCGTCCGACCAGCACCAAGTGGACCGGTGGCGCGCCCGCCGAGACCCGTTTCGCCGACGGCTACCCGATCCTCCTCATCGGCCAGGCCTCGCTCGACGACCTGAATGCCAGGCTGCAGGCCGCCGGCCGCAGCCCGCTGCCGATGAACCGCTTCCGCCCCAACGTCGTGGTCGATGGACTCGAGGCGTTCGAGGAGGACTACGTCGAATCCTTCGCGGCCGACGGCCTGGCGCTGCGCCCGGTGAAACCCTGCGCGCGCTGCCCGATCCCGGCGATCGACCAGGCCACCGGCATCCCCGGCCCCGATCCGCTCGATATCCTGCAAACCTACCGCGTCAATCCGCGCGTGGACGGCGGCATCTGCATGGGCATGAACTGCATCGTCAGCGAAGGCGCCGGCGGCCGGCTCAGGGTCGGCCGGCAACTGGAAGTCGCCCTGGCGTTCTGAACGGCGCCACGCGTCGCGCATGCGCGACGCGTGGCTACCACAGTGTCGCGAAATCGCCCGAAATCGTCCCGAATGGCGCCGAATCGCCCATTCCGGGGCGGTTTTCGTTTTCAAGGCAAGAAAGATGGCGTAATGTTACGGCTATTGCTGAAAGGAATTTTCAATGCACGAGCCGGATGCGCAGACGCGAGAACTGATGTTGGAGAACGAAACCCTGCGTTCCCGCATGGCGTACCTGCTCGAACAGGCCGAGCGCAACCATTCGATCATGACCCGGCACCAGGCCTTCGACCTGCAGATCGTCGGTTCCGGCTCCTTCCAGGAACTGGTGATGACGATCTTCCAGACCCTGCCGGTCATTTCCGAGCTCGACATCGTCACGCTCTCCCTGGTCGACCCGGAAGCCGACATCTACACGGTCATGCACAAGCTGGGCGTCGACTACGAGGAGATGCCCAACCTGAGCTTTTGCGAGCACGCCAGCGAGCTCGGTTTCCCGCACGTCGAGGGGCGCCGTCCGCGGCCGATCCTCGGGCCGTATGCGCCTTCGCGCCACAAGGCGATGTTCCCGCACCCGCCCGAGGGCCTGCAGAGCGTGGCCCTGGTGCCGCTGCTGCGCAATACCCGCCTGATCGGCAGCCTCAACCTGGGCAGTTCGGACCCCAACCGTTTCACGCCGGCGCTCGGCACCGACTTCATCGAGCACATGGGCTCGATCATCGCGATCTGCCTCGAGAACGTCATCAGCAACGAGATGCTGAAGTTCATCGGCCTGACCGACGCGCTCACCGGCGTCTACAACCGCCGCTACATCGACCGCCGCCTGGTGGAAGAGATCGCGCGGGCGCGGCGCCAGGATTACCGGATCTCGGTCATGTACATCGACATCGACCACTTCAAGCAGGTCAACGACACGTCCGGCCACCAGGCCGGCGACGACGTGCTGCGCGAGGTGGCCCAGCGCATCAAGTCCGAGCTGCGCATCTCGGATGCGCTGGCGCGCTTCGGCGGGGAAGAGTTCGTGGTGCTGCTGATCGACGCGGACCTGGAAAGCGCGAGCGCGGTGGCGCAGCGCATCCGCGCGGGCGTGGCGGCGCAACCCGTCGACCTGAGCAGCGGCGAGCACGTGTCGGTGACGGTGTCGATCGGCGTGGCGATGCTGGACGATTTCGAGCGCGATCATGCGATCGAGGGCGTGGCGCAGGATCTGGTGGCGCAGGCGGATACGGCCTTGTACCGCGCTAAATCGGCTGGCCGCAATCGGGTCGTCTCCCTTTCGTAAACGGCCGCAACACCACGTTTTGGTAGGGTGGTCGGCTCCGCCGACCGCACGTTCAACCAGCGCGGAGATGGCCGATGCGCGTCAAATCATCGTGCATTTGAACGCGCGGACGGCTCCGCCGTCCACCCTACACCAGCCGGCTCTCGGCCTGGTTCACGGCCTCGCCGGCGCCGCGCACCACCAGCACATCCCCCGCCAGCAGCACCGTCTCCGGCTCCCACCCCAGGCTCTGCCCATTGCGCCGCAAGGTCGTCACCTCGGCCCCGACGTCCTCCAGCCCGAGTTCGCCGAGCCTTCTCCCGACCGCCTGCGCACCCTCGCGCAGGGTCACCGAATGCAGCCGCACATAGGTGTGCTCCAGGTCGTCCGACACGTCGCCGGCGCCGTGGAAGTAGCCGCGCAGGGAGGCGTAGCGTTCGTCGCGCGCGCTCTGCACGCGGTGCACGACGCGGCGCAGCGGCACGCCCATGGTGACCAGGGCGTGCGAGGCCAGCATCAGGCTGCTCTCCAGCGCTTCCGGCACCACCTCGGTGGCGCCCGCGCGTTTCAGGACGTCGAGATCGCTGTCGTCGTGGCTGCGCACGATCACGGCCAGGTTCGGCGCCAGCTCGTGCACCAGGTGCAGCACCTTCAGGGCCAATCTCGTGTCGGCGAAGGTGATCACCAGGGCGCTGGCGCGGTTGATGCCGGCCGCGATCAGGCTTTCGCGGCGCGCCGCGTCGCCGTAGGAGACGTTGGCGCCGGCCGACTGCGCTTCCTGCACCCGCTCCGGGTCCAGGTCGAGCGCGTACCAGGGCAGTTTTTCGTCGGAGAGCAGGGTGGCCAGGCTCTGGCCGCTGCGGCCGAAGCCGGCGATGATCACGTGCTTCTGCGTCTTCATGGTGCGGCTGGCGAGCTGGGTCAGCTGCAGCGACTGCATCATCCATTCGTTGGACGCGACCTTCATGACGATCCTGTCCATGTTGTCGATCATGAAGGGCGCGACCAGCATCGACAGCACCATCGAGGCCAGCACCAGTTGCAGGATGAAGGGATCGACCAGCTTCGAGCCCATGGCCAGGTTCAGCAGCACGAAGCCGAACTCGCCGGCCTGGGCCAGCGCCAGGCCGGTGCGCATCGCCACGCCGTCCGAGGAGCCGAAGGCCTTGGCCAGCGCCGCGATGATCGCGAACTTGAGCAGCACCGGGAAGATCACCAGCGCCAGCACCACCCACCAGTGCTCGAGCACCAGGCGCAGGTTGAGCAGCATGCCCACCGTGATGAAGAACAGGCCGAGCAGTACGTCGCGGAAGGGCTTGATGTCTTCTTCCACCTGGTGCTTGTACTGGGTTTCCGAGATCAGCATGCCGGCCACGAAAGCGCCCAGCGCCAGCGACAGGCCGGCCTGCTCGGTGATCCAGGCCAGGCCCAGGGTCACCAGCAGCAGGTTGAGCATGAACAGCTCCTGCGAGCGGCGCTTGGCGACCACGGTGAACCAGGAGCGCATCAGCTTCTGGCCGAAGATCAGGAGCAGGGCCAGCACGAAGGCCGCCTTCACCAGCGCCCAGCCGAGCGTGACCACCAGTTCCTCGGCCGGCCGCGCCAGCGAGGGAATCAGGATCAGGAGCGGCACCACGGCGAGATCCTGGAACAGCAGGATGCCGATGATGCGCCGTCCGTGCTCGCTTTCGAGCTCCAGCCGCTCGGTCAGCATCTTGACCACGATGGCGGTGGAGGACATGGCCAGCGCGCCGCCCAGGGCGAACGCCGCCTGCCAGCTCACGTGCAGGGTAGGGGCCCACCAGGAGACGAACAGGCCGAAGGCCATCGCCGCCACGATCGTCAATACGACCTGCGCGAGCCCGAGCCCGAACACGATGCGCCGCATCGACTTGAGCTGGGCCAGGGAGAATTCCAGCCCGATGGAAAACATCAGGAAGACGATGCCGAATTCGCCCAGCGCGTGGGTGGTGGGACTGTCGTCGGCCAGCGCCAGCGCATGGGGCCCGATCAATACGCCGACGGCCAGGTAGCCGAGCATCGGCGGCAGGTGCAGCATCCGGAAGGCGACCACGCCCAGCACGGCGCAGCCCAGCAGGAGCAGGGTCAGTTCAAGTCCGGAATGCATTATCCCCAGGTGTTCTTGTTGTAGTTTGTTACGACTGGCAAAGTTCTTGCTTACGTGTTTCGGATATACTGCCAACATGAGTGTAACCCATGAAAAAATAATGCTGAAAAGTTTCGACGCGGGCCAGGCCCGCCGCGTGCTCGAGCTGGGCCGCGAGACCCTGGCCATCGAAGCCGACGCGATCCGCGCGCTGCACGCCCGTCTCGGCGACGACGACAATTTCGTGCGCGCCGTCGACCTGCTGTACGGCTGCACCGGCCGGGTCGTCGTCTCCGGCATGGGCAAATCGGGCCACATCGGCCGCAAGATCGCCGCCACCCTGGCCTCGACCGGCACCCCGGCGATGTTCGTGCACCCGGGCGAAGCCGCGCACGGCGACCTGGGCATGGTCACCGCCCACGACGTGTTCATCGCGATCTCGAATTCGGGCGAATCGTCCGAGCTGCTGGAAATCCTCCCGGCCATCAAGCGCATGGGCACCCCGGTCATCGCCATGACCGGCAAGCCGCATTCGCGCCTGGCCAAGCTGTCCGAGATCCACCTGAACATCGCCGTCGACAAGGAAGCCTGCCCGCTCAACCTCGCCCCCACCACCAGCACCACCGTGACGCTCGCGATGGGCGACGCGCTGGCCGTGGCCCTGCTGGACGTCCGCGGTTTTCGCGAGGAAGACTTCGCGCTGTCGCATCCGGGCGGGGCACTGGGCCGCCGCCTGCTGACCCACGTGCGCGACGTGATGCGCAGCGGCGACGCGATCCCCGCCGTGGCGCCGGATACCCCGCTGGCCAAGGCCCTGCTCGAGGTCAGCCAGAAGGGCATGGGCATGACCGCCGTCGTCGACGATGAGCGTCGCCCGGTCGGCGTGTTCACCGACGGCGACCTGCGCCGCCTGATCGAACGCAACCACGATTTCTCGAACATCCTGATCCGCGACGTCATGCACGCGAATCCGCGCCGCGTCCATCCGGAGCAGCTGGCGGTCGACGCCGTCGCCGTGATGGAGGAATTCCGCATCAACCAGATGCTCGTGGTGGACGCCGACGACCACCTGGTCGGCGCGCTCCACATCCACGACCTGACCCGCGCCAAGGTGATCTGATGAGTGCTCAGCTGACCCCGCTGGAACACATGCAGCGCGCCGCGCGCGTGAAAGTGATGATCTTCGACGTCGACGGCGTGCTCACCGACGGCAGCCTGACCTATGGCCCGGATGGCGAAGTCACCAAGACCTTCAACGTGCTCGACGGCCTCGGCATCCAGCTCCTGAACAAGACCGGCGTGAAGACCGCCATCATCAGCGCGCGCCAGTCGCCGATCGTGGTCAAGCGGGCCGCGGACCTGGGCATCTCGCACGTCTACCAGGGCATCCACGACAAGCGCGTCGGTTTCGCCGAGCTCCTGAAGGCCACTGGCGCGACGCCCGAAGAATGCGGCTACATCGGCGACGACGTGATCGACCTGCCGCTGTTCACGCGCGTCGGCTTCGCCGTGACGGTGCCCTCGGGCCACCCGGAAGTGCAGTACCGCGCCCACTACGTCACCCGCAATGCGGGCGGCAAGGGCGCCGTGCGCGAGGTCTGCGACCTGGTCATGCGCGCCCAGGGCACCTACGAACAGGCGCTGGCGCCATACTTCGCATAACACGACCGGGCACCCATGGCGACGACCTATAAACGCACCGCGCACCGCTGGAAGCTGCTGACGATCATGACGGTCGGGGTATTCTGCGCCTTCGGCAGCTTCTGGCTGCTGCAGGCCATGCAGGGCGACGACGAGGACCCCCGCCTGGCCGGGCCGTCCAGCGAGCCGGACTACATCGTCGAGAACTTCTCCTTCGTGCGCATGACGGCGGAGGGCAAGCCGAGCTACGTCGTCTCGGGCAAGCGCCTGGCGCACCGTCCGCTGGGCGACGTGTCCGAGGTCGAGCAGCCGGTGGTGCAGGGCGTTACGCCGGGCCGTCCGCGCATGACCGTGGTGGCCAGGCAGGGCCGCATCTTCCACGAGGAGCACCGGGTCGACCTGCTCGGCAACGTCGACATCCAGCGCCCGGCCACGCCGACCAGCGAAGCGCTGCGCGTGCGTACCCAGGCGCTCACCGTGCTGCCCGACGAAGAGATCATGAAGACCGACCAGCCGATCGAGATGCAGCTCGGCTCCGCCACCGTGACCGGCACCGGCATGGTCGCGAACAACGCGACCCAGCAGCTGCACCTGGCCAGCCGCGGCCAGATCGTCTATCCGCCACGCGCGCGCCAATGAAGAACGACCCACAGCGCCGCGTCACCACAGGACAAGCAACCATGAAAAACCTACTCGCCGCCGCTTTCCTCGGACTGGCTTCGCTGACTTCCTCGATCGCCCTCGCCGAGCGCGCCGACTCGCTCAAGCAGGCCGTGATCGACTTCGACACGCTCGACGTCGACGAGGTCACCCAGACCCGCATCCTGACCGGCAACGTCGTGCTCACGCGCGGCACGCTGGTGCTGAAATCCGACCGCGCCCTGGTCAAGGAAACGCCGGAAGGCTACCTGAGCGTGACGCTTACCGCCAACAACGGCAAGACCGCCACCTTCCGCCAGAAGCGCGACGGCGGTCCCAACCTGTGGGTCGAGGGCCAGGCCCAGCGCATCGAATACGACGAGCGCGCCGAACTGGTGAAGCTGTTCTCGAACGCCGAAGTGCGCGAACTGGAGAACGGCCGCATGACCAACGAGATCAAGGGCCCCTTCATCTCCTACGACAACCGGCGCGAGGTCGCCCAGGTACGCAACGGCTCCGACGGCACGAGCAAGGTCGGCGGCGGCCGCGGCACCCTGATCATCGCGCCGCGCAGGAATGCGGCGCCGGCGGAGGGCGGCAAATAATGGCGGCAATGCTCGACAACACCGCCCGCGCAGGCTGCAGCACCCTGGTCGTCAAGGGCCTGCAGAAGAGCTACGGCAAGCGCCTGGTGGTGCGAGACGTCTCGCTGCAGGTCGAGTGCGGCGAAGTGGTCGGCCTGCTCGGCCCCAACGGTGCCGGCAAGACCACCTCCTTCTACATGATCGTCGGCCTGGTGCCGTCGGACGCCGGTTCGATCGACATCAACGGCAACGACATCACGAGCCTGCCGATCCACCGCCGCGCGGTGATGGGCCTGTCCTACCTGCCGCAGGAAGCCTCGGTGTTCCGCAAGCTGACGGTGGAGGAGAATATCCGCGCCGTGCTGGAGCTGCAGCGCACCGAGGACGGCAAGGCGCTGCCGAAGGAGCAGATCAACGAGCGCCTCGACACCCTGCTGGCCGAGCTGCAGATCGAGAAGCTGCGCGAGAACCCGGCGCTGTCGCTGTCGGGCGGCGAGCGGCGCCGCGTGGAGATCGCGCGCGCGCTGGCCACCAACCCGCGCTTCGTGCTGCTCGACGAACCTTTCGCCGGCGTCGACCCGATCGCGGTGATCGAGATCCAGCGCATCGTGCGCTTCCTGAAGGAGCGC
>DAMCRY010000073.1:12210-12518 GCA_032115075.1 Massilia sp. | reverse complement strand
AGATCGCGGACATTGTCCAGTACCCAGCGCAGATAACCCGGATCGCGGCGCGCAATAGCGCTGATACTCTGTCCGCGATATTTGCCAAACGGAAAGATATCGCCGGAGAGCGCAGCCGGTTCAGTCCGGCTTACCATCTCCGCCGGACTCCAGCCGGAGATCTCCATAATACGGATCAGCAGCGCGGCGGTAACGTAGCAGTCATAAAGCGCGCGGTGTGCATGCAGGTCTGCAGGCGGCGTCACCTCAAGTTTCAGGCTGTGCCGCAGCGCCTGATTACCATATTTAATGCCGGGCCACAGTTTGCG
>DAMCRY010000073.1:10260-12200 GCA_032115075.1 Massilia sp. | reverse complement strand
CGCGCCAGCGTCATGGTACAGATCCATTCACCCGGCATGGCGGGCAGCATGCGGCGGTCAAAGCTGGCGTTATGAGCCACATAGTGCGGGCTGCCGTGATAGCGGCTGATGATCGCTTCTATCGGAGGTTTATCCGCCACCATCGCTTCTGTGATGCGATGCACCATCATTGCCTGACGACTGATAGGGCGATCCGGGCAGACCAGATCGCTCATCGGATTGACAATCTGCCCGTCAATGACATCCACCGAGGCGATCTCTACCACGCCGCCCTGCAGGCCGCAGGTTTCTGTATCTATCACGCGTAACATAGGTTATTTCTGCTTAGGTTCGTAGGGCAGGCGGGAGAGGCTGAGCGAAGCCTGGCGATAGTGCATCAGGCGCTGACGGAACCAGTCGCGCAGCGCTTCCGGCTGCTCGCGTTCAACCATCTCCGCCACGACCGGCATATTGTAGCGCTCTTTGAACGCGACGCCTGCCGCCGCCAGCTGCCGGCCTACATGGTGCCGCTGCACGTCGACCTGCGCCCCGAGGCGCTGCCGCGCAACCCGAACGGCAAGATCGACCGCCCGCTGCTGCGCGCCGGCTTCATGAACCTGTTCGAGGAATGACCCCGCCATGAGCGATACCCCGATTGTCCGGCCGGCAGTCAAGCCGATCCATGCCGAACAGACGCTGTTCCCCGTCGTCGACGGTTGCCTGCAGGTCGGCGGCATCGCGCTGACCCGCCTCGCCGAGCGCGTCGGCGCCACACCTTTCTATGCCTACGACCGGCGTGTCCTGAGCGAGCGCGTGGCGCAGCTGCGCGCCGCGTTGCCGCCGGAAGTGCGCCTGCATTATTCCGTCAAGGCGAATCCGATGCCGGCGCTGGTGCAGCACCTGGCCGGCCTGGTCGACGGCCTCGACGTCGCCTCGGCCGGCGAGATGGCCGTGGCGCTGGATACCGGCATCGCCCCGCGCGACGTCAGCTTTGCCGGCCCCGGCAAGTCCGACAGCGAACTGCGCCGCGCGATCGCGGCCGGCGTCTGCCTGCACGCCGAATCGGCGATGGAGATCGAGCGCGCCAGCGCCATCGGCCTGCAGCTCGGCATCCGCCCGGCGATCGCGCTGCGCGTGAATCCCCCCTTCGAGCTGAAGGGGTCCGGCATGCGCATGGGTGGCGGCGCCAAGCCCTTCGGCATCGATGCCGAACAGGTGCCGCAAGTGCTGCGCCGCGTGGCCGCGCTGCCGGTCGATTTCCGTGGCCTGCACATCTTCAGCGGCTCGCAGAGCCTGAACCTGGATGCGATCATGGAAGCGCAGTCGCACACCTTCGAGCTGGCGCTCGCGCTGTTCGAGGAGACCGGCATGGCGCCGCCGCAGCTGAACATCGGCGGCGGCTTCGGCATTCCGTACTTCCCCGGCGAGAAGCCGCTGGCGCTGGACGGCTTGCATGCCCACCTGGCCGGCTGGGTCGCGCGCCTGCGCGAGCGCATGCCGGAGACCGAGGTGATGATCGAGCTGGGACGCTACCTGGTGGGCGAGGCCGGGGTCTACGTGGCCCGGGTGATCGAGCGCAAGGAGTCGCGCGGCCAGGTCTTCCTGGTCACCGACGGTGGCCTGCACCACCACCTGGCGGCTTCGGGCAACTTCGGCCAGGTGATCCGCAAGAATTACCCGGTGGCGATCGGGAACCGCATGGATGCCGCAACCGGAGGGCGGGAAACCGTGTCCGTGGTCGGCCCCCTGTGCACCCCGCTCGACCTGCTGGCCGAGCGCATGGACCTGGCGCGCGCCGAGCCGGGCGACCTGGTGGTGGTGTTCCAGTCCGGCGCCTACGGGCGCAGCGCCAGCCCGGCGGGCTTCCTCAGCCACCCGGCCGCGGCCGAAGTCCTCGTATAAAAGGGCCGTTGGATTGACGCGTAACGGCCATTCCCTCACTGGTTGAACGCGTGGGCGGG
>DAMCRY010000073.1:0-10226 GCA_032115075.1 Massilia sp. | reverse complement strand
CCCGCCCACCCTACGGGAGTCGGAGCCCCTTTTCAATCCTTGGCGCTGCCGCGCCGCAGCGGCAGGCGCAGCAGCGGCAGCACGTGCTCGCCGAGGGGATGGCGGGTCAGCGCCAGGCCAGCGATCCAGCCCACTGCGGCGCCGGCGCCGCCCAGCAGCACCGCGATCCAGACGTGCGAGGTCGTGTCGGCGCCGCCGAGCCACACCATCAGCGGCACCACCAGCGCGCAGGTCATGATCACCACGCTCTTGGCGCAGGCGCGCGCGATCGCTCCCGCATGTACGCCGATCGTGCGGCGCAGGAACCAGCAGGTGCAGGCCATGGCGATACACTCCGATACCACCAGCGCGGCGGCCACCATCATCAAGCCGTGCGCCGAGGCGGCGAGTACCGCGACGATGCGGATCGGCTGGGCGATCAGGTTGTTCAGGGTGGCGCTGCGCACGTTGCCCGAGGCGATCATGGCCTGCGAGGCGAACATGCCGACCGCCGCGATGGCGCCGCCCAGGCACAGCAGGCGCGCCACCGGCACCGAGGCATCCCACTGGTGGCCGTACAGCGCGCGCGTGACCGGATACGCGAGCACCAGCAGCACCGCGAAGAAGGGCCAGGCGACCGCGGTCAGCTGGGTCACCGACATCAGGTAGGGCTTGTCGAGGCTCTGGCCGTTGCGCCGCACTTCGGCGTAATAGGGCAGCACCAGCGGCGTGAGCGCGTTGCCGATCAGGCGCGTGAACAGCTGCACCAGGCCGGTGGCGCGGCTGAAGTAGCCGACCGCGGCCACGCTCATCACCTTGCCGACCACCATTTCCGGCACGCTGGCGCCGGCGATGTTGGCCAGGTTGCCGAGGCTGTTGACGCCGCCGAAGGAGAGGATGCTGCCGATGTTGCGGAAGTGCGGCAGGCGCGGCATGTCCTTGGGACGGAACAGGTTGGCCACGATGCCGAAGCCGAGAATGCCGGCGAAGTTGCCCCAGGCCAGGCTGATCGCGCCCCAGCCGGCGGTCGCCATGGCGATCGACACGCCCACCTGGAACAGCGAGCCGGCGGTGCGCACGTAGAACAGGTGCTTGATCCTGGCCTCGCGCCGCAGCACCGCGCTGATGACCGAGCCGAAGGGCGAGATCGCGAAACTGGCCGCCATCACCACGATCACGTCGTGCAGCGGCGGGTTGTCGTAGAAGTTCGACACCGGCCAGGCGAGCAGGTACATCACCGCCGCCACCGCCAGCGCCAGCAGGATCGCCACGCCCATCGCCGCGCCCAGCTTCTCGCGGGTGAGGTCGGGCTCCTGGATCACGTAGTTGGCGACGCCGAAGTCGCGGAACACGTGCAGCATCGCCATCAGCATCGCCGCCAGCGAAAAGGTGCCGACTTCGGACGGAGACAGCACGCGCGCCAGCACCATGACCGACACGAACTGGATCGCGAGGTTGATGTAGGAGGAGAGGAAGGAGAGGCCGATGACCTTGCGGCCGGTGGTGACGCTTTTCATGATGGTGCTCGAGGGTGTTGCGGGCACTCAGCCCGCGAGCCAGCGCAGGATGCGGAAAATATAAAAGGGCCGGGTCACGTCCCAGGGCCGGCTGCGCGGCAGCGCGTAGCGGTCGTGGGCGCGGCTGGCGGCGCCCATCGCGGTGGTGAAGGCGGCCTCGAAGCCGGCTTCCCTCGCCATCGCCATGTGGCGCTCGTCGAAGTCCATGCCGTGCTTGCCGTTCGGGTAGGCGAAGTAGCGCACCGGGTGGCCGGTGATGGCTTCCAGCTGGCGCTTGCTTTCGGCAATCTCGTGCGCCGCCGTGGCGTCGTCCAGGCTGGTCAGGATCGGATGGGAAATCGTGTGCGCACCGATCTCGATGTTCTGCTGCGCCAGCGAGCGCACCATGTCGCGGCTGAGCATCAATTCGCGGCGCGGGCAGCCGGCGCGCGCCTCCAGCAGCTCGACCAGTTCCTGGCGCTGCCGCGGCGGCAGGTATTTGGCGGTCTGGGTGAGGCTGGTGACGGTCTTGTTGCGCGCCTCGAGCGTGTCGAGCGGATAGCTGCCCAGGCCGGCCTCGGCCAGGTCGAGGGGGCCGGCCGGCATGCTGCGCAGGGCGTCCAGGATGCGGTCGTTCCACATGCTGCCGTTGTCGATGTGGCCGGTGGTGACGAACACCGTGGCGGGAAAGCCGAATTCGCGCAGGATCGGCAGCGCCAGGTCGTGGGTCGAGCGGTAGCCGTCGTCGAAGGTGATGCAGACCGCGCGCGGCGGCATGCTGCCGTCGGCCAGCGCCGCCAGCGCCTCGTGCACCGGCAGCACGTTGAAGCAGTCGGCCAGCACCTGCATCTGCCAGCGGAAGGTGGCGGCGTCCGGCTCGGCTTCCAGCAGCGGATCCGGCGCCTCCAGGATGCGGTGGTAGTTCAGGATGCACAGGCGGCGTCCTTCTCCCGGTCCACCCGCGCCGATCCGGTCGCCGACGAAGCGGACCAGGCGCGAGGCGACGCCGGCGGCAGGCGGCTGCGCGCTCATGTCGACTCCTTTGCCGAAGGCAGCGTCATGCACGTTGCATCAGGCCGCGGAACAGGCCGACCACGCGCAGGGCGTTCTCGTGCCAGGTCAGCTTCTGCTCGACGATGGTGGCGCGCGCGCCGGCGGCGACCTTCTCGCGCAGCGCATGGTCGACGCACAGGCGGTCCACCGCGGCGGCCAGCGAGGCGGTGCTGTCCGGGTCGAACAGCACGGCATTCTTGTCCTGCGCCAGGATCTCCTCGATGTTCGGCTGGGCCGGCCCGACGATCGCCTTGCCGAGCGCCAGGTATTCGAACAGCTTGAGCGGCGAGGCGTAGGCCACCACGGCCGGCTGCAGGGCGATGTCGAAGGCGGCCACGTGGCGCGCCACGTCGTCGCGGCCGACGATGCCGGTGAAGGTCACGCGGTTGGCGATGCCGAGCTCGCGCGCCTGCTTTTCCAGGCCGGCGCGCGCCGGGCCGTCGCCCACCACCAGCAGGTGGCGGCGCGATTCCGGCGGGTCGTTCGCGATCAGGTCGATCACCTTGTCCAGGCCGTGCCAGTCGCGCACGAAGCCGGTGAAGCCGAGCACCAGGTTGCCTTCCAGGCCGAGCGCGCGCTTGGCCGCCTCGACGTCGGGGGCGGAGCCGAAGCGCTCGCCGTTGATGCCGTTCGGGATCACCACGATGCGCTCCTGCGGCACGCCGTAGGAGGCGACGATGTCGCCCAGCACGCGCGTGACCGGCAGCACCATGTCGGCGTTCTTCCAGGCGTAGGCCTGCGACCAGCGCGCCAGGCGCGTGAGCGACAGGCCGTCGTAGCGGCTGCGCTCTTCTAGGATCGGCGCGTTCACCTCGAGCAGCAGCGGCAGCTTGTACTTGCGCGCCAGCCAGACCCCGGCCGGCAGGAACAGGTTGTAGCGCTCGTAGATGCAGTCGGGGCGGTGCTGCTCGACGGCTTTGGCCAGGCGCCGGTAGGCCACCAGCGAATAGCCCAGTTCCATCAGTTCGTAGAACCATTTCGGCAACCAGCGCTTGAGCAGGGCGACGGCGCCCGCGTCCGAGCCGAACGATTCGGTCTCGGCGCTGGGCGGCGCCACGATGATCACCTCGTGACCCTGCTTGCGCAGGGCATTGATCATTTCCTCGATGTGGACGTATTGGCCGTCTTTCGAACGGGTGCGGTGATGGTAGAGGATGCGCATGTCAGGACTGGCCCATGAGTATGTTGCTGAACAAATCGATCTGCCCCTGCGTGGTCTGGTCCCAGCTGAAGCCTTCCGCGTAGCGGCGGGTGGCGGCGCGGTCCGGCTCGCTCGCGCGCAGCAGTTGCACCGCCTCGGCCAGGCTTTCCGGGGTACGCTCGGGCATCAGGCGGCCGGCGTCAACCGAGGCCACCACTTCCGGCGTGCCGCAGATGCTGGTGGCGACCACCGGGGTGCCGCAGGCCATGGACTCGAGCAGCACGTTGGCCCAGCCTTCGCGGCTGGACGCCAGCACCGAGAGGTCGGCGGCGTTGTAATAAATACGGAGTTCGGTCTGCGGCACGGGGCCGAGGAAACGCACGCGGTCCTGCACACCGAGTTCGCGCGCCAAGGCTTGCAGCTTGGGCCGGTCGGGGCCGTCGCCTGCCAGCATCAGGGTCACGCCGGGCAGGCGGGTAAGTGCCTTGATGGTGATGTCGTGGCCCTTGACTTCGCTGAGGCGCCCGACCGACAGCAGGGTGTAGCCGTCGAGGCCGAGTTTGGCGCGCGCGGCCTCGCGGTCGAGCGGCGCGAAGCGCTGCAGGTCCACGCCGTTGCGCAGCGGCGTGATGCGGTCCGGGCGCGCGCCCAGGCGGACCATCTCGTCCTTCAGGTAGCTGCACACCGTGATCACGGCGCGCGCGTTCTCGGCGGCCCACAGGATCATCTTGCGCGGCAGCGGATACTGCGGCAGCAGGTTGATGTCGCTGCCGCGCGCCGTGACCACCACCGGCTTGTTGAAGTACTTGCCGAGCATGACCGCCGCCACGCCGTCCGGATAGAAGTAGTGGGCGTCGATGGCGTCGAAGTCGTAGCCGCTGTCGATGATGCGCCCCAGGACCGGCTTGGCCGCCTGCGCCATCAGGTGCGGCGCCACGTTCATGCCGATCTTCGGCAGCGCCAGGTAGCGCGGGTGCGCCACGTCGAAGGCGCCGCGGGTCTCGCGGGCCGGCACGCGCGCCATCTTCGCATAGTCGCCGAAGCGCGGATGCGTGAAGGGGAACCAGGGCACCGGCGCGACTACGCGCGATTCGACCTTGCCGCTGGCTACCAGGTAACGCAGGCGGGTCTCCACGAAGACGCCGTGGTTGGGCTGCTCGGCGTTGGGAAAGAGGGTGGAAAACGTCAGTAATTTCATTTGGTGCGCGAGCGCTTACGTGGTGCGGCGCCGCTGGCCGCTGGCGACACAGCAGGGTGCCCGGCGCACGCGGCGGCCAGAGGCAATGCTTGCTGAGTATCCATTTTCGTTAAACATAAAACAGCATATTACCGTATAAAAATTGAAAAATCGTATTGTTTCGTGCAGGAAACAAAAGCACGAAAAAACTGTGGAAAACGTGTCGTAATGCCCCTGCACAATAGGGTTGATTCGTTTGCAATTTTTTAATTGCACTGTTAGTCTTGCGGGAAACAAGCTCAGCTGACGCCTCCTTGGGGCGCGGTTTTTCGACTGCCTTTTCACCGCTGAATCCCTATGAAAATTTCCATCATTGGCACGGGCTACGTCGGCCTGGTGTCCGGCGCCTGCTTCGCCGACGTCGGCAACACCGTCCTCTGCCTCGACGTCGACCAGCGCAAGATCGACATGCTCAACGCCGGCCGCATTCCCATCCATGAGCCGGGCCTGGATTCGCTGGTCGCCCGCAACGCCGGCGCCGGCCGCCTGCTGTTCTCGACCAGCTACGACGACGCGGTCGCCCATGCCGAGGTGATCTTCCTGGCGGTCGGTACCCCGCCGGACGAGGACGGCAGCGCCGACCTGACCCACATCCTGGCAGCCGCGCGCAGCATCGGCCAGCGCATCAGCACGCCGACCGTCATCGTGGATAAATCGACAGTCCCGGTCGGCACCGCCGACAAGGTGCGCGCCGCCATCGCGGAAGAACTGGACAAGCGCGGCGTCGCGGTCGAGTTCTCGGTGATCAGCAACCCGGAATTCCTGAAGGAAGGTGCGGCGATCGCCGACTTCACCCGCCCGGACCGCATCGTGATCGGCAGCGACAGCCCGGCCGCCACCCTGGTGATGCGCGAGCTGTACGCGCCGTTCAACCGCAACCACGAGAAGCTGGTCGAGATGGACGTGCGCAGCGCCGAGCTGACCAAGTACGCCTGCAACGCGATGCTGGCCACCCGCATCAGCTTCATGAACGAAGTCGCCAACCTGGCCGAGCTGCTGGGCGCCGACATCGAGGCGATCCGCCTCGGCATGGGCCTGGACCCGCGCATCGGCCCGAGCTTCCTGTATGCGGGCGTCGGCTACGGCGGCTCCTGCTTCCCGAAGGACGTCAAGGCGCTGGTCAAGACCGCCGCCACCCACGGCCGCCCGATGCACCTGCTGGAAGCGACCGAGAAGGTCAACGAGGCCCAGAAGGACGTCCTGTACACCAAGCTGTGCAAGCACTTCGGCGGCGAAGCGGGCCTGCGCGGCCGCACCATCGCGCTGTGGGGCCTGGCCTTCAAGCCGAACACCGACGACATGCGCGAGGCCCCGAGCCTGGTCCTGATCCGCAAGCTGTTCGCTGCCGGCGCGAAAGTGGTGGCCTACGATCCGGTGGCGAGCGAGGAAGCGGCGCGCGTGCTGCTGGCCGAGCACGGTCCGCAGCGCTGCGAGGAACTGCTGCGCATCGCCACCTCGGCCAACGAGGCGGTCAGGGGCGCGGACGCGCTGGCCCTGGTCACCGAATGGAAGGAATTCCGCTCGCCGGACTTCCGTTACCTGGCCGAGCAGCTGACCGCCAAGGCGGTGTTCGACGGCCGCAACATCTACAACCCGGCCAATGTCGCATCCTACGGCCTGTACTACGAAGGCATCGGCCGCACCGGCCCGGCTGCCTGATTTCCCCGTCTCCCGGCTTGCGGCCGGGAACGCGGACGCAAAAAAGCGCGCTGACCCCGTCGGGTAGCGCGCTTTTTTCACGTCCGCTCGTTTGGTACCCATCCCGGGGTCAGGTCTGACATTTAGACACGAGCTCAGCATTGATGTGCATCGCCTTGTAAAACTGTTTGTTTACAGTTGAGCTTGTGTCCGAATGTCAGACCTGACCCCGGGGTTGCAGACCCCGGGGTTGCAGCACGTCCATTCAGCGCTCGGCGCTGACTCGCAGGAAGGCTTCGAACATCAGCACCGACCACAGCGGCGCGCTGTAGTCGCTGGCGCCCGATTCGTGCTGGTCGACCATGTGGCGCAGGTAGGCTTCGTTGAAGATGCCGGTGTCCAGCATGCGCTGGCTCAGCACCGCCTCGCGCACCGCCTGGCGCAGCGGGCCGCGCAGCCAGGCCGCCAGCGGGATCGAGAAGCCCTTCTTGGCGCGATACAGCACGTCGTCCGGCAGGGCCGGCTCGAGCGATTTTTTCAGGATGTACTTGCCGGTTCCCCCGCGCAGCTTCAGGTCCGCCGGCAGGCCGGAGACCCACTCGATGAAGTGATGGTCCAGCAGCGGCACCCGCACCTCGAGCGAATGGGCCATGCTGGCGCGGTCGACCTTGGTCAGGATGTCGCCCGGCAGGTAGGTCTTGAAGTCGAGGTACTGCAGCAGCGACAGCGGGTCGTCGGTCGGCGCCTTCTGCGCGTGGCCGCGCATCACCTCGATCGCGCGGTAGCCCTGCAGCCTGGTGCGGAAGCCGTCGCTGAACAGCTGGTCGCGCACCCGGTCCGGCATGATCGACACGCCGTGGAAGTAGCCCTCGACCAGGTCGCGCGCCAGCGCCTCGAAGGTGGTCTTGGCGCGGAACATGCGCGGCGCCCAGTCGGCCTTCGGGTACAGCGCGCCAAGGGTGCCGAACAGGGGCTTGCGCAGGCTGGCCGGCAGCTTGGAGCGCACGCTGTGTTCGGCCATCGCGTAGCGGTAGCGGCGGTAGCCGGCGAAATTCTCGTCGCCGCCGTCGCCCGACAGCGCCACCGTCACCTGCTTTCTCGCCAGCTGGCACACGCGGTAGGTCGGGATCGCCGAGCTGTCGGAATACGGTTCGTCGTACAGGTGGGCGAGAGTGTCGACCAGTCCGTAGTCGTCCTTGCTGACCACCTGGGCATGGTGGCGGGTGCCGTAGCGCTTGGCCACCATGTCGGCGTACTGCGACTCGTCGAAATCCGGGTCGTCGAAGCCGATCGAGCAGGTGGTAACCGGGTCGCCGCCCTCCTGCGCCATCATCGCCACCACCGCGCTCGAATCGACGCCGCCGGACAGGAAGGCGCCCAGCGGCACCTCGGCTTCCATCTGCGAACGCACCGCCTCCTTCAGGCGCGCGGTGAGTTCCTCGGCGACTTCGGCCTCGGGACGCGGCGCGTGCGGGCGGAACGGCAAGTCCCAGTAGCGTTGCGGGCGCACTTCGCGGTCGCCCACCTTCAGGGTGATGCAGTGGCCCGGGCTGAGCTTGAAGGCGTTGTGGTAGATCGTGTTCGGTTCCGGCACGTAGCCGTAAGCAAAATATTCCTCGACCGCGCGCGGATTCAGTTCGCGCGACAGCTCGGGGAAGGTCATGATCGACTTCAGTTCCGAGCCGAACACGAACAGGCCGTTCGGCAGCAGCGAATAGAACATCGGCTTGACGCCGACATGGTCGCGCGCCAGGAACAGGGTCTGCTGGCGGCGGTCCCAGACGCCGAAGGCGAACATGCCGCGCAGGCGGCGCACGCAGTCCGAGCCCCAGGCCTGGTAAGCGGCCAGCACCACCTCGGTGTCCGATTTGGTGCGGAACGGGATGCCGAGCGCGATCAGCTCGTCGCGCAGCTCGCGGTAGTTGTAGATCTCGCCGTTGAAGACGATCACCGCGTTGCGGTCGCCGCTGACCAGCGGCTGCTGGCCGGTGGCGACGTCGATCACCGACAGGCGGCGGTGGCCCATGCCGAGCGCCGTTTCGGTGTACAGCTCGCCCTCGTCCGGCCCGCGGTGGAACTGGCTTTCGTTCATGCGGCCGAGCGCCCCGCGGTCGATTTCCCGGTTGCCGTGGGTATCAAAAATTCCGACTATTCCGCACATCGTGGTAAGGCTTTCTGATTCTGTGGGTTGCGTTGTAGGTAATCACACCGTGTGCGATGCGCCCGCATTGCGCGCATCGGCGCGGGCGCCGCGTTTTTTCTGCAGCAGGCTGTCGTACAGGGCGGCGTAGGCGGCGAGCATCGCATTCATGCTGAAGCTGCGCTCGATGCGTTCGCGCGCGGCCTTGCCGTGCAGGTGCGCCAGTTCCGGCTGTTCGACGTAGCGCGCCAGCGCGCCGGCCAGGGCCTCGACGTCGCCGGGCGGCACCAGCAGGCCGTGCTCGCCCTCGGCGACCACTTCCGGGATGCCGCCGACGCGCGAGGCGACCACCGGCAGGCCGCTTGCCATCGCTTCCAGCAGCGACACCGGGGTGCCTTCGGCGAACGAGGGCAGGGCGAACACGGTAAAGGATTGCAGCACCTCGGCGATGTCCGCGCGTGCGCCCGGCAGCCAGACCGCGTCCTCGATCCCGGCTTCACGGACCTGCGCGCGTACCTGCGGCAGCAGCGGGCCGTCGCCGACGATCGAGAGTTTCAGGCGATGGGCATGCTGCGGCAGCATCCGGCGCAGGCGCAGGAAGGCCTCGACCAGGCCGCGGTGGTTCTTGATGTCCTGGACCCGCGCCACGGTGCCGATCACGAAGTCGCCGTCGACCCACGGGCCGATGCGGGCGCCACCGGCCTTCCGGGCGAAGCGTTCGGTGTCGACGCCGTTCTTGATGAACTGGGTCTTGGAGGCCGGGATGCCGACGGTCTCGTCCAGCCAGCGATGCAGGTCTTCCGACACCGGGATGAAGCGGTCGATGAAGGGGGCAAGGCGGCGGCGCAGGAAGTTGTGCTTCGGGTTCAGGCCTTGCGGGTCGCTGGCGTCGCGCCCGTGCTCGGCATGGATGCGCACCGGCGCGCCGGCCATGGCGGCGGTGAACGCGTACTCGGCGGCCGACAGGTTATAGGTGTGCACGATCGCCGGACGCAGCCGGCGCAGCAGCTTCCAGGCCTTCCAGTGGGTGGACAGGCCGAGGCCGGGCGGCTTGCCGAGCGCGTACAGTTCGACACCGGGCTGGGTGATGCGCTTGGCGAAATCGGTATAGCGCGTCAGGCAGACCACCGCATGCCGGTAGCGTTCCGGCGGCATGCGGTTGATGCAGTCGACCAGCAGCGTCTCCAGGCCCCCGACGTCGAGCGCGTAGGTGAGGTGGACGACCAGCGGACGGTCGGATGCGCCGGGCAGCTGTTCCATGCGGCTCATGGGCGCTGGCGGGCGCTGGCGAGCGCCGCGTCGATGGCGCCGCCGTTGGCGGCCAGGAAGGCGCGCAGCGCGCCGCGCGCACGTTCGCGGTCTTCCTCGTAGGGCGTGGCGAGCAGGATCGCGGCGCCGTCGTCGCCGTGCATGAACAGGCGCGACTGGACCTGCCACAGCTTGCCCGCGTAGTCGCTGGCGGTGTAGTGGCCGCCGCTCCACATCCAGTGCCAGACCAGCATGCGGCCGCTCGGCCCTTGCATGACGGTCTCGCGCAGCGCC
>DAMCRY010000072.1:0-12576 GCA_032115075.1 Massilia sp. | reverse complement strand
GCCGGACACGCCGCGCCTGCCGGGCGCGCGCGCCACGGAGGTGCGCGACGTCGTACCCCTGGCGGCGAGCCGGGGATGAACCGGTCGGTCAGGTCCGCACGAGGGAGCGGACCAGCCAGCGCGCCGGTCCGCGGTGCAGGTTGCGCGGGTTCGCCGGCTCTTCCAGGAACGGTGCCAGGACGCGTTCGTACAAGGCCAGGCTGTCGCGGTAGCGCCCCTGGCGCATGGCACCGGGCTTCCTGAGGAACTTCAGCACGAAGTAGTCGGCCAGCAGGTCGCCCTGCGCTTCCATGTTGTAGTCGGAGAGCAGCGCGTCCTCGCGCAGCGTGTAGGCGTAGGGCAACCCGATGCGCAGCGCGCCGCGCAGGCGCACCGGATAGCCCAGTTGGTGCTGCCACACATGCACCATCTCGTGCATGAACCAGTGGACCGCCCCGGGATCGCCGCGCGTGTAGTCGGGGAGGAAGCAGGAGTGGTGGAAGTACATGCTGCCGTTCGGGGTCATGCAGCAGTTCTTCGGCTGGAAGGGCATGTAGCGCCGGCCGTGGATGCGCACGCGCCGGTAGTCGATGGCGTCGCGGAACAGCAGCGACGCCATCGCGATCTCGTTCTCGGTCAGGGGCCGGGAACGAGGCCGTTTCATGGATCGGTCAGGCTGCACGCAGCGCGGACGCCGCCTTGGCCAGTTCGGTGATGCCGGCCCAGTCGCCGGCGGCGACCAGGTCCTTCGGGGTCAGCCAGGAGCCGCCCACGCAGGCCACGTTCTTGCAGGCCAGGAACTTGGGCGCGGTCTCGATCGAGATGCCGCCGGTCGGGCAGAAGGTCACGTCCGGCAGCGGGCCGGCGATCGCGTTCAGCATGCCGACGCCGCCCGCCGGCACCGCCGGGAACAGCTTCAGCTGCTTGAAGCCGTGCTCGCGCGCGGCCATCACTTCGGACGGCGTCATCACGCCGGGCAGCAGCGGCAGGCCGCTCTTTTTCGCCGCCTCGATCATGGCCGCGGTCAGGCCGGGCGAGACGCCGAACACGGCGCCGGCGTCGCGCGCCGCGTCGAATTCGTGCGGCTGGGTCAGGGTGCCGACGCCGACGATCGCGCCTTCGACGGTGCTCATGTCGCGGATCGCCTGCAGGCCGTGCTCGGTGCGCAGCGTCACTTCCAGCACGCGGATGCCGCCCGCCACCAGGGCCTTGGCCAACGGCACGGCGTGCGCCGGGTCGTCGATGGCGATGACGGGGATGACGCTCGCCGAGCGCATGATGTCAAGTAAGCTCATTTGTGCCATTATTTCTGCGTCCTAAAGAGAAAGTCTTCGTCCGAACCGGGCTGCCCTTCTTCGACGTGCATGCCTTCGTGCAGCGGTACGGTGGTTTCGATCGGCGACGGCAGCGGGAACGTCGCCGCCCCCTCTTCCGCCGGGCTGGAATGGGTGCGGAACATGGCGAACAGTTCGCGGCCCATGCCGATGTGGCTCTTCGACAGGTCGGTGGTGGCCATGCGGCGCGAGGCCCAGACCGTGTCGGTGACCAGCGCCTCCAGGGTGCCGGTGGTGGCGTCGACGCGGATGATGTCGCCGTCGCGCACCAGGCCGAGCGGGCCGCCGGCCAGGATCTCGGGCGACACGTGGATCGCCGCCGGCACCTTGCCGGAGGCGCCCGACATGCGGCCGTCGGTGACCATCGCCACCTTGTAGCCGGCATCCTGCAGGTTCGACAGCGCCGGGGTCAGGGCGTGCAGTTCCGGCATGCCGTTGGCGCGCGGGCCCTGGAAGCGGATCACGGCCACGAAGTCGCGGTTCAGCTCACCGGCCTTGTAGCGCCCCATGAAGTCTTCCTGCGAGTCGAAGGTGATGGCCGGCGCCTCGATCACGTGGTATTCGGGTTTCACCGCCGAGATCTTCATCACGGCGCGGCCCAGGTTGCCCTGCACCAGCACCATGCCGCCATTGTTGGCGAACGGGTTGCTGGCCGGGCGCAGCACGGCTTCGTCGCCGCTTTGCGCCGGCACGTCGCGCCACACCACCCGGCCGTCCTCGCCCAGGAAGGGCTCCTTGCAGTGGGCGCGCAGGCCGTGGCCGAGGATGGTGTTCACGTCCTCGTGCGCCAGGCCGGCATCCAGCAGTTCGCGGATGATGAAGCCCGGGCCGCCGGCGGCCTGGAAGTGGTTCACGTCGGCTTCGCCGTTCGGGTAGATCTTCGTGAGCGAGGGCACGACCTTCGACAGTTCGTCGAAGTCGTTCCAGTCGACCACGATGCCCGCGGCGCGCGCGATAGCGATCAGGTGCAGCGTGTGGTTGGTCGAGCCGCCGGTCGCGTGCAGGGCGACGATGGCGTTGACGATGCTCTTCTCGTCGACGATGCGCCCGATCGGCATGTACTGCCCGCCCTGCTCCGAGATTCGTACCGCCTGCTGGCTCGCGGCGCGGGTCAGCGCGTCGCGCAGCGGCGTGCCCGGCGTGATGAAGGCGGCGCCCGGCATGTGCAGGCCCATCATCTCCATCAGCATCTGGTTGCTGTTGGCGGTGCCGTAGAAGGTGCAGGTGCCGGCGCCGTGGTAGGACTTCGATTCGCCTTCGAGCAGCTCCTCGCGGGTGGCTTCGCCTTTCGCGTAGCGCTGGCGGATCGCCGCCTTTTCCTTGTTCGAGATCCCGGTCGTCATCGGGCCGCCCGGCACGAAGATGCCCGGAATGTGGCCGAAGTGCAGCGCGCCGATGAGCAGGCCCGGCACGATCTTGTCGCAGATGCCCAGGTACAGGGCCGCGTCGAACATATTGTGGGACATCGCCACGGCGGTCGCCATCGCGATGGTGTCGCGCGAGAACAGCGACAGTTCCATGCCGGGCTGGCCCTGGGTCACGCCGTCGCACATGGCCGGCACGCCGCCCGCGAACTGGGCGACCGCGTCGACTTCGCGCACGGCTTCCTTGATCACTTTCGGGAAGTACTCGAAGGGCTGGTGGGCCGACAGCATGTCGTTATAGGACGAGACGATCGCCACCGAGGGCTTCTTGTACTCTTTGAGCTTCAGCTTGTCGTTGGCCGGGAAGGCGGCGAAGCCGTGCGCCAGGTTGGTGCACGACAGCGCGCCGCGCTGCACGCCCTGCACGCGGGCGGCTTCGAGATGCGCGAGATAGGCCGCGCGCGAGGGGCGGCTTCGCTTGATGATCCGGTTCGTTACCTGTTCGACTACGGGGTGCAGCGCCATGATCGTTCCTTCTTGAATTTAGTACCTGAAATTTTACTACAGATTTGCATGGGGTGCAGGAAGGCCGCCTCACCTGCTGAAGCCGGCATTGTACATCCGCCAAGCGGAGGCGGCTTCTCGTAGGGTGGGCGGGTCTCCCGCCCGCGCGTTCAACTCCCCTTGGCGAAGTGAAGAAGCATATTGAACACGCAAGCGCTGCTTGAGCGCGCGGACGGCAAAGCCGTCCACCCTCGAAACCCGGCCACAAATTATGTAGTGAATTTACGCACGCATATTGTATTATTCGATAATCTGCACTTGACAATATTGTTTTCGACACCGATCCCATGCGCACGCCCTCCCTTACCAGCACCGCCAGCTTCCAAGCCCTCGAAAACCATGCCGCCCAGGCCGAAGATTGGGAAATGCGCAGCCTGTTCGCTGCCGATCCGCAGCGCTTCGACAGGCTGTCGGTCGAGGCTGCGGGGCTGTTCCTAGACTATTCAAAAAATCGCCTCGACGGGCGCACGCTTGAACTGCTGGCGGCGCTGGCGCGCGAGCGCGGCGTGGAGGCGCGCCGCGACGCGATGTTCGCCGGCGAACGCATCAACAACACCGAGAACCGCGCCGTCCTGCACACCGCCCTGCGCGCCCCGCGCGGCAGCAAGCTGGTCATCGACGGCCAGGACGTGAACGCGGACGTGCATGCGGTGCTCGACCGCATCCGCACGTTCACGGACGCGGTGCGCAGCGGCGAATGGCTGGGCCATACCGGCAAGCCGATCACCGACATCGTCAACATCGGCATCGGCGGCTCGGACCTCGGCCCGAAGATGGTGGTGCTGGCGCTGCGTCACTACACCCATCCACGCCTGAAGATGCACTTCGTGTCGAACGTCGACGGCCACGACATGGACGCGGCGCTGTCGCAGGTCGATCCGGAAACCACGCTGTTCATCGTCGCCTCGAAGACCTTCACCACGGCCGAGACCATGATGAACGCGCAGACCGCGCGCAGCTGGTTCCTCGAGCGCGCACCCGCTCAGTCAGCCGATGCTGCATTGGCCAGGCACTTCGTCGCGGTTTCGACCAACACGGAAGCGATCAAGGCCTTCGGCATCGACCCGGCCAATATGTTTCCCTTCTGGGACTGGGTGGGCGGCCGCTACTCCGTGTGGTCGGCGATCGGCCTGTCGGTGGCGCTGGCCGTCGGCTTCGGCTATTTTTCGGATTTCCTGGCCGGCGCCCACGCCATGGACGAGCACTTCCGCACCGCCCCGCTCGAGCAGAACATGCCGGCGATCCTGGCCCTGGTCGGCTTCTGGAACCGCGAGTTCCTGGACGCCCATTCGGTCACGATCGCGCCCTACCACCAGGACCTGAACCGCTTCCCGGCCTACCTGCAGCAGCTCGACATGGAGAGCAACGGCAAGTGCGTCACCCGCGACGGCGACCCGGTCGACACCCCGACCTGCCCGGCGATCTGGGGCGAGCCCGGCACCAACGGCCAGCACGCCTACTTCCAGCTACTGCACCAGGGCACCGACCTGACCCCGATCGACTTCATCGCCGCCCTGCGTCCGGCGCACGAGATGGAGCACCACCACACCGCCCTGCTGGCGAACTGCTTCGCCCAGTCGGAAGCGTTCATGAAGGGCAAGACCATCGTCGAAGTGCGTGCCGACCTGCAGGCCCAGGGCCTGGCGCCGGAGGAAGTCGAGCGCCTGGCGCCGCACAAGACCTTCCCGGGCAACCGCCCGAGCAACACCATCCTGATGGAACGCCTGACCCCGTCCACCCTGGGCGCCCTGATTGCGCTGTACGAACACAAGACCTTCGTGCAGGGCGTGATCTGGAATGTCAACAGTTTCGACCAGTGGGGCGTTGAGCTGGGCAAGGTGCTGGCGAAGAAGATCGAAGCCGAGCTGGCGGGCGAGCCGCAACCGGCGAATCACGACAGCTCCACCAACGGCCTGATCGCCCGCGCCAAGGCCGCGTTCTGAACCTTCAAACCCTTCTATTACATGGCAATGGATAAATTCGAAGTGGTGCACGACGCGCCGATGCTGGTGGGCGAAGCGGCCACCTGGCACGAGGTCGAGTCGGCGCTGTACTGGGTGGACATCAACGGCCGCACGGTCAACCGCGTCCATCCGGCGAGCGGCAAGTACAGCTACTGGAAGATGGGCTCGGAGCCGTCGGCGCTGGCCGTCGACGGCGACAACAACCTGGTCGTCTCGACGCGCCATGGCCTGCTCTGCCTGAACACGACCAGCGGCGTGGAAACCCCGATCGCGGACGCGCCCTACGACACCGGCATCGTCCGCTTCAACGACGGTCGCGTCGACCCGGCGGGCCGCTTCTGGATCGGCACCATGTACGAGCCGCGCGACAAGCCGGCAGCCGAGATGTACGTGCTCGAGCGCGGCCGGTTGCGCCAGGCCTGGGCCGGCGGCATGACGAACTCGAACGGCCTGGCCTGGAGCCTGGACGGGCGCACCATGTTCCATGCCGATACGACCACGCACCGGATCGACTGCTACGACTACGACCCGGAAACCGGCCTGCACACGAATGGCCGCACCATCAAGACCTTCTCGACCGACAAATCGGCGCCCGACTACGGCGGGCGGCCGGACGGCGCGACCATCGACAGCGAAGGCGCCTACTGGGTGGCGATGTTCGAAGGCGGCCGCGTGCTGCGCATCGCCCCGAGCGGCGAGATCCTGCGCGAGATCCCGCTGCCGGTACGCTGCCCGACCTCGGTCGCCTTCGGCGGCGCGGACCTGCGCACGCTCTACATCACCAGCGCCAGCCACGGCCGCCCGGCGGAAGAGCTGGCACGCTATCCGCTCAGCGGCAAGGTGCTGTCGATCCGCGTCGATGTGGCCGGGCGTGAAGAACCGGAGTACCTGCACCGCTGACCTTTTCGAGTTACCCCACGCACGTCGTAGGCCCCACTGGGGCCTACGACTTCCCGCGCAGGCGGGAACCCAATTTTGCGTGCATTACGGCTGCTCGGCGGAATTGGATTCCCGCCCTCGCGGGAATGACGGCACCAAGGTCAACAATACATCCTGGCTCTCGAATTGCGAGCTCAAACGTAGTAGATTTACTTGCTTGCCGCCTACCTGTGTAGTAAATTTACACAAACGCTTTCACTCTTCCCTCAAGAAACCCCATGGCCCTTTCCGATTTCGATCTCGTCTTCTTTGGCGGCAGCGGCGACCTTGCGATGCGCAAGCTGCTCCCCGCGATGTACGCGCGTGACGTCTGCGACGACCTGCCCCCGAGCGCCCGCATCGTCTGCGTCGGCCGCGACGACTTCTCGCAGGACGACTTCATCCAGTTCGTCGAGAAGAACTCGAAACCGAACATCAAGGAAGCCCCTCATGAGGCGACCTGGGCGCGCTTCCTGAAGCGCGTCGTCTACGTCGCCCTGGACGCCACCGACGTCAAGACCTACGGGCCGCTGGCCGAGGTGCTGCGCCGCGACGAATCGCTGACCCGCGTCTACTACCTGGCGACGCCGCCGCATTTGTTCGCGACCATCTGCGACAACCTGGCCGCGACCAGCCTGGCGACGCCGAACTCGCGCGTGGTGCTCGAAAAGCCGCTGGGCCGCGACCTGGCCTCGGCCAAGCAGATCAACCTCGACGTCGGCAAGGTCTTCTCCGAATCGCAGATCTACCGGATCGACCACTACCTGGGCAAGGAGACCGTGCAGAACCTGCTGGCGCTGCGCTTCGGGAACATCCTGTTCGAGCCGCTGTGGCGCCGCGAGTGGATCTCGGACGTGCAGATCACCATCGCCGAGAAGATCGGCGTCGGCAACCGCCTGGGTTACTACGACACCTCGGGCGCGCTGCGCGACATGCTGCAGAACCACCTGCTGCAGCTGCTGTGCATCGTCGCGATGGAGCCGCCGACCTCGATTTCCCCGGACGCCGTGCGCGACGCCAAGCTGCAGGTGCTGCGCTCGCTGAAACGCTTCACTCCGACCACGCTGTCGCAGAACATCGTGCGCGGCCAGTACCGCAGCGGCTACGTCGACGGCCAGCCGGTGCCGGGCTACCGCGACGAACCGGGCGCGCCGAAAGGCTCGAAGACCGAGACCTTCGTGGCCATGAAGGCCGAGATCGACACCTGGCGCTGGGCCGGCGTGCCCTTCTACCTGCGCACCGGCAAGCGCATGGCCGACCGCCTGGCCGAGATCGTGGTGCGCTTCAAGCCGATCCCGCACTCGATCTTCAACCAGCCGACCTCGAGTTTCCAGCCGAACAGCCTGGTGATCCGCCTGCAGCCGGACGAGGGCCTGTCGATGAACCTGATGGCCAAGACCCCGGGCGACGCGATGCGCCTGAAGCAGGCCGAGCTCGAACTCGACTTCCGCGAGCAGTTCAAGAGCCCACGCATGGAAGCCTACGAGCGCCTGCTGGTCGACGTGCTGCGCGGCCAGCTGACCCTGTTCATGCGCGGCGACGAGCTGGAAGCGGCCTGGGAATGGGTCGAGCCCATCCTCGAGCACTGGGAGCAGGACGACACCGCCCCGGTCCCCTATACCTCGGGCACCTGGGGCCCGGCCGCCTCGAGCGCGCTGATCGGCCGCGACGGCCTGCAGTGGCGCGAAGAAGTGCTGCCGGAAGACTGAAAGCGCAAGCCGCCATGCTGCTCGATTCCATCCGCACCCAGCTCGACTCGCTCTCGAAGTCCGAGCGCAAGGTGGCGCTCGCCGTGCTGGCCGCGCCCGCCAACACGGTCAGCCAGAACATCACGGCGCTGGCCAAGAGCGCCCAGGTATCCGAGCCGACCGTGGTGCGCTTCTGCCGCACCCTCGGCTACGACGGCTGGCACGAGTTCAAGCTCAAGCTGGCGCAGGGCCTGGCCCTGGCCCTGCCGGGCGCCAACGAGCAGCCGGCGCCGGACGACCTGGCGTCCGACCTGGTGAACAAGATCTGCAGCCGCTCGATCAACACCCTGCTCGACCTGCGCAACAACCTCAAGCCGGAACTGGTCCAGAAGGCGCTCGATATCCTCTCGCGCGCCAACAAGATCGAGTTCTACGGCCAGGGTTCGTCGGGCTTCGTCGCGGCCGACGCCCAGCACAAGTTCTTCCGCTCGGGCGTGCCGACCGTGGCCTACACCGACCCGGCGATCCACTCGATCGCCGCGGCGCTGCTGCGCGAAGGCGACGCCGTCGTGGCGATTTCGCAACGCGGCAACAACCCGGCGCTGACCCGCTCTGCAAAACTGGCGCGCCGCGGCGGCGCCGACGTGATCGTGCTGGCGCCGTCCGGCACCCCGCTGGCCGAGATCGCGACCCTGTTCATCCCGATCGACCTGGTGTTCGCGATCGACCCCTACACGCCGATCTCGGCCCGCCTGGCCTACCTGGTCGTGATCGACGTGCTGGCCGTGGGGCTAGCGCTGCAGCGCGGGCCGGAATTCCGCAAGAAGATGCAGAACGCGCAGAAGGCGCTGCAGGAATTCGATATGCAGTTCGATTCCTTCATCGGCTGAGTTTATCGACTAAGTTTATCGACTAACAGCGCAAGCAAACTGGGGTTCCCGCCTTCGCGGGAACGACAGCTCATGAGCTAGTGGCTCCAGTAGCACGTCCTTCCCGCGCCGGCGGAAATCCAGTTTCAACAAGGCAGCCGCAACGCTGATATTCGCCACAGGTGTAAAATACCCGGTTTCCATAGCACCCCGGGCCACGCCAATGCACATCAATCCCGAACGCAGCTCCCGCCCCGACTACGCCCTGCTGGAGCGCCAGGTCGAGAGCGTCCTCGAAGGCGAACGCAACCTGATGGCGAACGCCGCCCAGTTTTCCGCCCTCGTCTACGACACCCTGGCCGACCTGAACTGGGCCGGTTTCTACTTCACCGTCCCGGCCCGCAAGGGCGACGGCAACGACCTGCTGGTCGGCCCCTTCCAGGGCAAGCCGGCCTGCGCCCGCATCCCCTTCGGACGCGGCGTGTGCGGCGCGGCCGCGGTCGAGCGCAAGACCATCGTCGTGCCGGACGTGCATGCATTCCCGGGCCACATCGCCTGCGATTCGGCGTCGAATTCGGAAATCGTGATCCCGCTGGTCAAGGACGGCCAGGTGGTCGGCGTGTTCGATATCGACAGCCCGCAGCTCAACCGATTCTCCGACGAAGACCGTGAAGGGCTGGAGCGCATGCTGGCCGCTTTCATGGACGGTACGGACTTCGTTTAACCCTGTGGAAATTGGGTTCCCGCCTTCGCGGGAACGACGGTTTTTAGTATGTTGGCTTTAAAACCGTCATCCCCGCGCAGGCGGGGATCCAAGTTCGGCACCGCAGCCGCAACAACAGAATTCCAGTTTCACTGATCAACATCGAGACCCCTGACATGAACCAACTCGAACAACTCAAGCAGTACACCACCGTTGTCGCCGACACCGGCGACTTCCAGTCGATCAAGGCCTACGCGCCGCAGGATGCGACCACCAACCCGTCGCTGATCCTGAAGGCCGTGCAGAAGCCGGAATACCGCCCGCTGCTGGAAAAGGCCGTCGCCGAGGCCAACGGCGCCTCGGTCGACGCCATCGTCGACAGCCTCCTGATCGCCTTCGGCGTCGAGATCCTGAAGTACGTGCCGGGCCGTGTCTCGACCGAGATCGATGCCGCCCTGTCCTTCGACACCGAAGCCACCGTCGCCAAGGGCCGCGAGCTGATCGCCCTGTACGAGAAGAATGGCGTGTCGCGCGAGCGCGTCCTGATCAAGATCGCCTCGACCTGGGAAGGCATCCGCGCCGCCGAGATCCTGGAAAAGGAAGGCATCCACTGCAACCTGACCCTGCTGTTCTCGCTGTGCCAGGCGGTCGCCTGCGCCGAAGCCGGCGTCAAGCTGATCTCGCCGTTCGTCGGCCGCATCTACGACTGGTACAAGAAGTCCACCGGCACCGACTACCAGGGCGCCGACGATCCGGGCGTGCAGTCGGTCAAGCGCATCTACCAGTACTACCGCAAGTTCGGCTACCAGACCGAAGTGATGGGCGCGAGCTTCCGCAACACCTCGCAGATCCTGGAACTGGCCGGCTGCGACCTGCTGACCATCTCGCCGGACCTGCTGCAGAAGCTGGCCGACTCGGATGCGCCGGTCGAGCGCAAGCTGGTGGCGGACGCCGATGCGGCGAATGCCGACATCCAGAAGATCGCGATCGACGAGAAGACCTTCCGCTTCATGCTGAACGAAGACGCGATGGGCACCGAGAAGCTCTCTGAAGGCATCCGCGCCTTCGTGGCCGACTCGATCAAGCTGAAGAAGATGATCGAAGAGCTGATGAAGTAAAAGAAAAACGCGCTCCGGCGCGTTTTTTTTCGTAGGGAGGGCGGCGTGCAGCGGGATCACCCGGCGCGGAAAGCGAGCCGTTGCCTGCCCTACGCCCGCAAGCCGGTCAGGTAGGTATCGATAACCGTCCCGCCGAGTTCCGCCAGATCGAACATGGTCGGCTCGAAGATCCAGTTGCGGATCAGGCCATCGACCAGGATCCAGCCACCCATCACCGCGGCCCGGGTCTCGACCCCGGGACGCAGCATCCCCTTTTCCTTGGCCTGCTTCAGGTGGCCTTCCAGCCGCTCCTGCCACAGGCCGATCGATTCGCGCCTGCGGGCGCGCACCGAATCGACCTCGTCGATGAATTCCGTCTTCAGCGTGGCGATCTCGAACACGCGGCGCGCCTTTTCGTCTTCGGCCACGATGCGCACCACGGTCATCAGGTCGTCGCGCAGGCATTGCAGGGGATCCTTGACGTCGCGCTGGTTGTCGAGCACCTGGATCGCCTCGTCCATCGGCATCTTGGCCCGGTCGAACATGGCATTGAAGAGCGCGCCCTTGTCCAGGAAATGCCAGTAAATCGCACCGCGCGTCACGCCCGCCGCGGTTGCAATATGCTGTAACGTCGTTCGCGAAACACCTTGTTGGGCAAACAATTTTTCGGCGGCATCAAGGATGCTGTCGCGGGTCGCCGCGGCCTCCGCCTTTGTCTTACGTGCCATTTTTTTTGTGCCCTTCCTTTTGAGGGGGCGCTCCAGCAATAAACATACAGCCGTGATAGTATATAAAACTGTCCCTAAAAGCCAGTGACGATTCGCAAGCGGTCGAAGTGCTTGCCTGCGGTAGTCGATTTAATAACGAGAAGGAAGCATACGTAATGCGCTCAGACCACTCCTCCCTGTCCCTGACTCGGATTGCCGCCGCCACCCTGGTGGCCGTTACCCTGCTGTCGGCATGCGGCAAGAAAGACGCCCCCGCCGCCGGTGCCGGCGGCCAGATGCCGCCGCCCGAAGTCGGCGTCATCACCACCAGATTCGAACCGGTCGCGCTGCAGACCGAACTGCCGGCCCGTGCCGAGCCGGTCCGCACCTCGCAGGTGCGCGCGCGCGTCGACGGCGTCATCCTGAAGCGCCTGTTCACCGAGGGCAGCGAGGTCAAGCAGGGCCAGTCCCTGTTCCAGATCGACCCGGCGCCGTACCAGGCCCAGCTGGCGGCCGCCCAGGCCGACGTCGGCCGCGCCCAGGCGACCCTGGCCCAGGCCGCCGCCCAGGCCCAGCGCTACAAGCCGCTGGTCGAGGCGAACGCCATCAGCCAGCAGGAATACACCAACGCCGTCGCCGCCCAGAAGCAGGCGGAAGCCGCCGTTGCCGCCGCCAAGGCCCAGGTCCGCATCGCCCAGATCAACTCCGGCTACGCCAACGTCTATGCCCCGATCTCGGGCCGCATCGGCCGCGCGCTGGTGACCGAAGGCGCGATCGTCTCGGCCGCCCAGGCGACCGAACTGGCGCTGATCCAGCAGACCAACCCGATGTACCTGAACATCACCCAGTCGGCTTCCGAACTGCAGCGCCTGCGCAAGCAGTCGGGCGCCAACGGCTCGGCCAAGGACGTGCCGGTCACCGTCATCCTCGACGACGGCACCGAACTGGGCGCCCGCGGCAAGCTGCTGTTCTCGGACGTGACGGTGGACCCGAGCACCGGCCAGGTCACCCTGCGCGCCCAGGTGCCGAACCCGGACAACGCCCTGCTGCCGGGCCAGTACGTGCGCGTGCGCATCGCCCAGGCCCAGATCCCGAACGGCATCGTCGTGCCGCAGCAGGCCGTCACCCGCGGCGGTCCGCAGGGCGACACCCTGATGGTCGTCGGCGCGGACAACAAGCCGGCCCAGCGCACCGTCAAGATCGCGTCGCAGCAAGGCTCGAGCTGGATCGTCACCGAAGGCCTGAAGGAAGGCGAACGCGTGATGGTCGACGGCTTCCAGAAGCTGCAGATGCTGCCGCCGGGTACCCCGGTCAAGGCAGTCGCGTGGCAGCCGACCGCACAAGGCGGCGCAGCGGCCGCCGGTCCGGCGACCGCCGGCGCGGCCAACG
>DAMCRY010000071.1:6891-12632 GCA_032115075.1 Massilia sp. | reverse complement strand
GGGTCCGTGCTCGCCGGGGGCGCGGGACGCGTCTGGTTGCGCCAGGCGGCGCAGCCGGACAGCGTCAGCGTGCATGCCAGGCCTGCCGCAATGGCGGCCCTGGCTGCGAATTGTTTAACGCCGGGACGAAAAACGGCTTGTTTGACGCGCATAGGTTAACCTCAAAACGATTGGCCGGAGCTCCAAAAGCTCCAAAACGCTATATCATAAAGCACTATGCCAAACTACGAGCAACAAAACATGAGTAAGCGCCATGAGTAACAATCCGACCGACCTGAAGGCCAGCGGCCTGAAGGCAACCCTGCCGCGCCTGAAAATCCTGGAAATTTTCCAGAACAGCGCCGTACGGCACCTGACGGCGGAAGACGTCTACAAGATTCTGCTGGCCGACAACATGGACGTGGGCCTGGCCACCGTCTACCGCGTGCTGACCCAGTTCGAGCAGGCCGGCCTGCTGAACCGCAACCACTTCGAGACCGGCAAGGCCATCTACGAGCTCAACGCCGGCTCCCACCACGACCACCTGGTCTGCCTCGACTGCGGCCACGTGGAAGAGTTCTACGACGAAGAGATCGAGTCGCGCCAGCACAAGATCGCCGTCGAGCGCGGCTACAAGATTGCCGAGCATTCGCTGGCGATCTATGGCAACTGCGTGAAGGTGGCCTGCCCGCGCAAGCAGTGATTTGCGTGGTTTGACACGGCGCACGCCAAATTGGGTTCCCGCCTACGCGGGAACGACGGTTCTTTTGCTAACGGATAGAACCAAGTCAGCATCATTCCCTTGCTATATGTAAAACCGTCGTAAGCCCACCGGGCCTACGACATCCCGCGCAGGCGGGAATCCAGCTTTCTCACTGCAGCCAGCAGCGTCAACCCTGGCTCAGCGCATTCGACAGCAGCTTCGCCGTGATGTCCACGATCGGAATCACCCGCTCATACGCCATGCGCGTCGGCCCGATCACGCCCAACGTCCCGACGATGCGCCCGTTCACTTCGTAGGGCGCGGTCACCACGCTCATCTCGTCCATCGGCACCAGCTTGGACTCGCCGCCGATGAAGATCTGCACCCCGCCCGCCTTGCTCGACACGTCGAGCAGCTGCATCAGGCCGGTCTTCTGCTCGAACATCTCGAACATCTGGCGCAATGAGCTCATGTTCGAGGACAGGTCGGACACCGACAGCAGGTTGCGCTCGCCGGCGATGACCATGTCGTCGCCCTCGTTCATCGCCTCGCTCCCCGCCTCCACCGCCACCTGCATCAGGCGGCCCATGTCGTCGCGCAGCTGGGCCAGTTCGCCGGCCAGGCGCGCGCGCACCTCGTCGAAGGTCAGGCCGGCGTAGTTCTGGTTCAGGTAGTTGGCCGACTGGACCAGTTGCGCCGGGGTGTAGTCGTGATCGAGCAGCAGCAGGCGGTTCTGGACGTCGCCGCGCGGGTCGACGATGACGAGCAGGATGCGCTTCTCGGACAGGCGCAGGAATTCGATCTGCTGGAACACCGATTCGCGCCGCGGGCTCTGCACCACGCCGGCGAACTGCGACAGCGAGGACAGCATCTGCGCCGCGTTGGCGATGATCTTCTGCGGCTGCTGCGCGGGCAGGCGCATGTTCTGGGCGGCGGCCTGGTGTTCGGCCTGGTGCTCGTCGAGGTGCTGCACCGTCAGCAGGGTGTCGACGAACAGGCGGTAGCCGCGCGGCGTCGGGATGCGGCCGGCCGAGGTGTGCGGGCTGGCCACGTAGCCCATCTCCTCGAGATCGGCCATGATGTTGCGGATCGTGGCCGGCGACAGGTCGAGGCCGGAAATCTTCGAGAGCGCGCGCGAGCCGACCGGCTGCCCGTCGGCGATATAGCGCTCGACGAGGGCTTTGAGCAGGGTCTGGGCACGGGGTTCGAGTTGCATGCGGTTGGCGTGAGGAAGGGCGGGGATCTGTCCCGGAGTTCTGTCCGGAGTTCTGTCCCGGAGTTCTGTCTATATATTATGCACGTTCGGCCGTGCACGGCGCCAGTCATCCGTGCTCGCGCTTGAGCCAGTCGATCAGGCCGTCCAGGCTGTGCACCTCGGCATCCGGCCGCACGGCGTGCGCCAGGTCGTTGGCCTTGGCGGTCCGGTTCATCCACACCGCGCGCAGGCCGGCCGCCTGCGCGCCCTGCACGTCGAGCAGCAGGTCGTCGCCCACGTACACCGCTTCGGCCGGCGCCACGCCCAGCATGCGGCAGGCTTCCAGGAAGATGCGCGCATCCGGCTTGGCCACGCCGAAGGCCGGCGCCGAGATCGCGGCGTCGAAATGGCGCGCCAGACCGATCGTCTGCAGGTCGGCATTGCCGTTGGTAACCGAGCCGAGCAGCACCCTGCCCTTCAGGCGCAGCAGGCCGGGCAGCACGTCGTCGTAGGGGATCACGGCATTGCGCGCGGCGAAGAACTCCGTCATCGCCTGCTCGACCTTGCCCGCGTCCTCGCCGGCCTGCTCGAAGGCGGCGATCAGGCCGGCCCGGCGCAGCGCGCCCAGGTCGAGCTGGAACTCGGGCTGGCGCGCCAGCAGCTCCAGCCTGGCCTGGCGCAGGGTCTCGATGGTGAACTGCTGCGCCACCCGCGGGGCGTGCTGGCGCAGCCAGGCGAACAGGATCTGCTCGGCTTCGAGGATCACGGGGGCGATCGGCCACAGGGTGTCGTCGAGGTCGAACAGTACGGCTTTGGGCCAGGGACGGCGCAGGGGGCTCATGTCGGGAAGCTTGTCGGAGAATGGTCGGTCCAAGCATAGCGAGCACTGGAGTGGAAAGCAATCGGGCGCGCCGGAGCCGGGCCACGCCGCGCTGTTGCATCCGCATGCGGTTACACCGTGATACAAAGGCAAACCGTCCAGCTGCTTGCCAAATGGACTAAAATGTTGGGCGATTATCAGTCAAGGCGCGCGCCTGACCAGGCTCTGCGGCACTTCGCGCGCCCTACCCGTCAGTTTTTGGAGAGATTATGAAGAGTTCTTACCTGCGTGCCGGTGCTGCGCTGGCATGCGCGCTGGCGCTGTCCGGTTGCGGCGGCGGCGATGGCGATATGTTGCTGGGCGGTCAATTTTATGGCGTTACCAAGCCGGGCCTGGTCCTGACCAACAACGGCGGCTCCGATCTCGAGGTCACCCCGAACGCCAGCGGCACCGGCCAGTTCGTCTTCAAGGACCTGGTCGAAACCGATTCCAACTACAACGTCCAGGTCAAGTCGATCCCGAGCAATGCCGAGAAGTGCGAGGTTGCCCGCAACACCGGCCGGGTCGCCTTCGACATCCTGACCGTCCAGGTCGCCTGCGTCATCAACCGTCACGAGCTGAAGGGCACGATCAGCGGCCTGACCGGCAGCGGCCTGGTGCTGGTCAACGGTTCGGACAAGGTCGAGGTCCCGGCCGGCGCCACCAGCTTCAGCATGGCCAAGGTCAGCGAAGACGCGAACTATGGCGTCGTCATCCTGACCCAGCCCGCCAACCAGACCTGCACGGTTGCCAACGGTACCGGCAAGATGGGCGCGAACGACGTCACCAACGTGGCGGTCAGCTGCACCAATACTTAATTCCAGGAGCCTATTGAATGAAGTCTTACCTGATTCGTCCGGCCGGCGCGCTGGTACTGGCGCTGAGCCTGGCATCGTGCGGCGGTGGCGACGACGACAAGTTTACCGTGGAAGGTTATGTGTCGGGCCTGCAATACCCGGGCCTGGTGCTGCAGAACAATGGCGGGCAAGACCTGACGGTGGCCCCGCCGGCCACGGCCGGCGAAGCGGTGAAATTCGTCTTCCCGAACAAGATCGAGTATGGCGATACCTACAAGGTGACCGTCAAGACCAATCCGGCGCACCAGGTATGCGACGTGTCCTCCGAGGCCCCGTACAGCAACGCCGACACCGCCGGCCGCCTGGCCGCGATCGACGTGCGCATGGCCTGCGAAGTCAGCAAGCACGCCATCGGCGGCACGATCACCGGCCTGACCAAGGACAACACCGGACTGGTCCTGGCCAACGGTCCCGGCGCCACCTTCACGCCGGTCGAAACCGCGCTCACGGCCGCCACGCCGTTCAAGTACGCCCTGGGCCAGGTGGCGTACAACGTGACCTATGGCGTGGTCGTGGTCACCCAGCCTGTCGGCCGCTTCTGCACCGTGAGCAACGCCGCCGGCGTGATGGGCGATGTCGACATCGACAACATCAACGTCAACTGCGTTCCGGCGTGATCGGCGAGATATAACAGAAAAGTATGATCAATATGCGAAAAGAGAATTGGATTTATATGCTGTGACGCAGCATAATAACTCCTGTCTCCTCCAACTCTCCTCAGAAAAGAATTGGATTTCAAGCCCGCCTTCAACAGCGGGCTTTTTTTTCGCCCGTACCCCACGCAGAGTGAAAGCGATGCGCGATCAGTTCGGACGTTTCGCGCTGACCTTCACCACGGCGACCTGCGAGGCGCCGACCGACACCTGGGCGTTGTAGGCGTCGGCCGCGCGGGCGCTGGCGGCATTCGCGGCGCTGCTGACGCCGACGAGGACGAGGGCGGCGATGAAGATGGGTTCCATGTGCTTGAGGACGTTCATGTCGGTGCTCCTTCGGTAAGTGTGCGGGCCGATGCGGCCTGTCGATGGATGCACTTTAGCCAAGCGCTGCGCATCGCTCCAGCGAGGTGCGACGGATTGCGGAAAACAGCGGATGAAGGGCGAAAAAGCGGGATATGCGGGGATTGTGCGCCGCAAAAAAAACGGCAGGGGTCGCCGTAGGGGCAGTCCGGATCCGGACCGCCCGGCAAGCCAGGCGGCCCGTTACAACAGGTTCGCGAGGGCCACGTACTGCTCCAGCCCCACCGCTTCCGGACGGGCGCCCGGATCGATGCCAGCCTCGACCAGCTGGGCTTCGGTGAACATCCCGGCCACGCAGTTGCGGATCACCTTGCGCCGCTGCGAGAAGGCCTTGGCCACCACCTTTTCCAGCGTGTCGCCGTCCACGTCCAGCATCTGGCGCTTGGGGATCATGCGCACGATCGCCGAATCCACCTGGGGCGGCGGATCGAAGGCGGTCGGCGGCACGATGAACAGCAGGTCCATGTCGTAGCGCCACTGCAGCATCACCGACAGGCGGCTGTAGGCCTTGGTGCCCGGCTCGGCCACCATGCGCTCGACGACTTCCTTCTGCAGCATGAAGTGCTGGTCCTCGACCAGGTGCGAGAAGGCGGCCAGGTGGAACAGCAGCGGGCTGGAGATGTTGTAGGGCAGGTTGCCGACGACGCGCAGCTTCTGCCCTTCCGGCACGGGAATCGACCCGAAGTCGAACTTCAGGGCGTCACCCGAATGCACGGTGAGCTTCTCGCGTGGGTAGGCCTTTTCCAGGCGCGCCACCAGGTCGCGGTCCAGTTCGACGACATGCATGTGGTCGAGTTGCTTGAGGAGCAACGCCGTCATGGCGGCCAGGCCCGGGCCGATCTCGACCATCGCCTGGCCGCGGCGCGGCGCGATGGCGTCGATGATGTTGTTCAGGACGTGGTCGTCGGTCAGGAAGTTCTGGCCGAAGCGCTTGCGGGCGACGTGTTTCATGTGTGCTTTCTTGTTGTTCGGCTTATTGTTCGGCTTGTTGTTCGATGTTGCGGGGGCGCCAGACCGCCGCGGCAGGTTCAGCGCCGGCGCGCGGCCGCCATCTGCATCGCGGCGCGGATCGCCTCGATCATGCTGCCGCAGTCGGCCAGCCCGAGCCCCTGCGCGGCCAGGTCGAGCGCGG
>DAMCRY010000071.1:0-6656 GCA_032115075.1 Massilia sp. | reverse complement strand
CGCGCCCGGGCGTCTTCCAGCACCGGCCCGATGACCTCGATCTCCTCGCGCCCCAGGTAGCCGTTTTCGCCCGCGTGCGGGTTCAGGCCGGTGACCAGGATGCGCGGGGCGGCGATGCCGAACTTGTCCTTCAGGTCGGCGTCGACGATGCCGAGGGTCTGCGTCAGGCTCTCGCGGGTGATCGCGGCCGGCACGTCCTTGAGCGGCAGGTGGGTGGTGGCCAGCGCCACCCGCAGGTAGGGCTGCCCGCCCTGCGGCTGCCCCGCCAGCATCATGACGACCCGGGGTGTGCCTGTCTTCTCGGCCAGGTATTCGGTGTGGCCGGAAAAGGCGACGCCGGCGTCGTTGATGGTGCTCTTCTGGAGCGGCGCGGTGACGATGCCCTCGAACCAGCCGGCCAGCGCGCCCTCGATCGCGAGGTCGAGGGTGGCCAGCACGGCGCGGCCGTTCTCGGCGTCGAGCGTGCCGGGCACCACGTGGGCGGCGAGCGGCACGTCGATCACGGCCAGGCGCTCCGGGCCGAAGTGCGGCAGGCCGCTGTTGCGCAGCGCCTGGGTCGACAGCGCCGACAGGCGGATGGCGGGATCGATCAGGCTGGCGGTGAGGGCCAGGAAGGCGGCGTCGCCGACCAGCACGCAATTGGCGGCCTCGCGCAGCGCCCAGGCCGCGCGGATCGCGATCTCGGGACCGATGCCGGCCGGCTCGCCGACCGTGATCGCCAAGCTAGGCCGATGCGCCGGACGGCTTGCCTGCGGCATCGACATGGTTACGCCTCTTCGCGGAACTCGACGTAGGCGCGGTCGCGCACCTGGCGCATCCAGTCTTCCATCGCTTCCTGCATCTTGCGCTCGTGCAGGACCTGGCGCGCCACGCCGCGTTCCTTCTGCTGGGTCACGTCCTCGGACTTGCGCTCGGTCACGCGGATCAGGTGGAAGCCGAACGGCGACTCGATGACGTCCGAGACCTCCCCCGGCTTCAGCGAGGACAGCGCCTGGTCGAACTCGGGACCGGCGTCGCCCGGCGCCAGCCAGCCCAGGTCGCCGCCCTTGGCCGCGCTGTTCGGCTCCTGGCTGAACTGGCGCGCCAGGTCTTCGAAGGTGGCCGACTTGCTGACGATCTTTTGCTTCAGTTCGGCCAGCTTCTTCTTGACCTCGTCCGCCGTCATGGCCGGCGTCGGCTTCATGAGGATGTGGCTGGCGCGGGTCTGCTGGATCACTTCCTGTCCGGCCTGGGCGGCGGCGGCCAGGCTGCGCTGGTCGGCCATCTTGAGGAGGTGGAAGCCGACGTTGGTCTTGATGATCGGCGTGACCTGGCCCGGCTTCAGCTTGCGCAGCTCGGTGGCGAACACCGGCGGCAGGCGGTCCGGGTCGCGCCAGCCGATGTCGCCGCCCTTGAGGGCGTCGGGAGCATCCGAATAGGTCGCGGCCATCTTGCTGAAGTCGGCGCCGGTGCGCAGCTGGCGCGCCACTTCTTCGGCGCGCGCGCGGCGCGCGGCGATCTGCTCGGGCGAGGCGTTCTCGGGGACGGCCACCAGGATCTGCGCCAGGTTCATCTCGACCCGGTCGGCGGCGGCGGCCTTGGAGGCGGCCAGGTAGGTGTCGATCTCGGCTTCCGAGATCTGGATCTTGGAGTCGACCTCGTGCTCGCGCAGGCGGCTCAGCATGATCTCGTTGCGGATGTCTTCGCGGAACTGGGCAAAGGTCATGCCCTCTTTTTCCATCTGGTTGCGCATCTCCTGCACCGACATCTTCTGGT
This sequence comes from Massilia sp., assembly GCA_032115075.1. GTDB lineage: Bacteria > Pseudomonadota > Gammaproteobacteria > Burkholderiales > Burkholderiaceae_D > Telluria. The sequence continues at coordinate 4,901 of DAMCRY010000071.1, read as the reverse complement.
TCTCGGCGATGCGGCCGATGGTGGCGTCGAGTTCGCGGTCGTTGACGCGCACGCCCATTTCCTTGGCCAGCTGGACCTGGGCGCGCTCGACGATCATCGATTCGACGACCTGGCGCTCCAGGGTGGACTGGTCCGGCAGCTGGACGTTGCGCGCCTTCAGGTTCTGCACGGTCTGGGCGAGACGGTTGCGCACCTCGTTCTTGGTGATCACTTCATCGTTGACGACCACGTGGATCGAATCGATCACCTTGGCGTTGCTGGACGCCGGCGGCAGGAAGCCGCTGCCCGGCTTGGCCGCGGGCGCAGCGGTGGCGCCGGCTTGCTGGGCCAGGGCCTGGCCGGCAGTAAGCGCGCTCAGCAGCGCCGCTGCGAGCGTAATTTGGTGCAAACGGGTGGAACGCATCATCTGGAAAGCACTCATTCAGGTGAAAGATTGTTCGGTATAACTGACTTAGTCTACGGACACGCTGTTAAGTTTGACTTAAAGGAGCCGGCTCTGGCAAACCGGCTCGCGTCAGTTTTACTTAACTAATTGTAATTTGGGTAAGCCGGGCTTAAGGTCGTCCCACATTCGTATTCAGCTGCGTATAGCCCGGGACGCTCTTGTTGAAGGTCTCGAGCGGATTGCTGCCCAGGCCCAGGCGCGACAGTCCGTTGAGCTCGAGCTGGAAGAAGATCGGCGTCGACGTGGTCTGGGCGGCGGTCACGAAGCGCTGCGCGCCGAAACGGAACACCCAGCAGTCGGCCTTGTACTCGAGTCCGACCAGGCTCTCGAGCAGCTTGCCCTTGCCCGGCGTCGCGTTCCCGACGGTGTACGAACGCAGCGCGTAGCTCACGCGGCCGACGCCGTACCAGCGCGCCGACAGCGGCCATTGCGCCGAGAAGTCGACGTTGCGGAAGCTGTCGCGCTGGTAACGGTACTCGGCGTTCAGGACCTTCATCCGGGCCGGCTGCCACTGCATGCTCAGGTTCGAGCTGTACAGGTTGCTGCCGGTCGCGTCGTATTGTACGCCGCTATCGAAGCTCCAGGTCTCGGAAATGCGGCCCGACGCCGCCACCAGCACGTCCGAACGGCTCTGGTGCTCGGGCTCGCCCGGCAGGCGCACGCGCGGCGCGTCGAGGTAGAGGCGCTGGCCGAAGGCCATGCGCAGGCGCTCGGCGCCGTCCGGCTGGATGAAGCGCGACACCACGGCGGCGGTCAGCTGGTTGGCGTCGGACACCCGGTCCGGGCCGACGTAGCGGTTTTCGGAGAACAGCTGGGCGTAGTTGAAACCCGTGCGGCCGGTATCGAAGACCGGGAAGGCGCTCTGGTCCTTGTACGGCGTCTTCACGTAGAACAGGCGCGGCTCCAGCGTCTGGCTCATGGCGCGCCCGAACAGCGTGGTGTCGCGCTCGAACACCATGCCGGCGTCGAGCGAGACCGTATGCAGGTTGCGGCTCAGCTTGCGCTCGCCGGTGTAGTTGTGCTCGTCCAGGTCGTACTTGCTGAAGTGGCCGATCACCTTGGGGGTGATGAACCAGCCCGGGCGCACGATCGGGTAGCTCAGCTGGGCCACGGCCACGGCGCGGTTGCCGCGCACGAAGTCGGGATGCCAGAAGCGCACCGCCTCGGCATCCAGCGCCCAGTCGAAGCCGGCCACGTCGTAGCGGCCGGCGTGGAAGTTGATCTGCGGGAGGCGGTCGTAGGGACGCGGCACGAACAGGCCGTTGGTCGGCGTGGCGGCCGGGTCCTGCAGCACCTGGTAGTTCTGGGCGCGCGCCGTCAGGTTCCAGTACTGGCCGGCGTAGTCGGTGCGCACCTCGCGCAGCAGCTGGCGCTCGGCGCTGACCGCCACCGTGCGCGAGAAGTCGCTCGGGTATTCGTCGTCGGAGGCGCCGTGCAGGTTCCAGCCGAACGACCAGCCCGGGGCCAGGCCCTGGGTGTGGATCGAGTCGACGCGCCAGCGGTCTTCGCCGGTCTCGCGGTCGTTGCGCAGGCCCTCGATGTGGGTCTCGCCCTGGTAGCCGCCGCGCTCGGTCACGCCGAGGTAGCGGCCGGTGGCGCCCAGCTGCAGGCCGCGGTCGAACATGTAGCGCGGGTAGACCGTCAGGTCGCGGTTGGGCGCGATGTTGAAGTAGTACGGGACCATGATCTCGGCCTTGCCCTTGGAGCCGAAGCCCACCGTGGGCGCCAGCCAGCCGGAGCGGCGCCCGCCCGACAGCGAGAACGACAGGGCCGGGGTGCCGAGGATCGGCACGTCCTTGAAGTAGATGACGGTCTTGCCGGCCAGGCCGACGTCGCGCCCGCTGTCCAGGCGCAGGGTGCTCGATTTCAGGTACCAGTCCGGGTCCGGGCCCTCGCAGGTGCTGTAGGTGCCGTCGCGCACCAGCGCCACGTCCTCGCCGAGGAAGTCGATGCGCGAGGCATTGCCCTGGGCGTTGTTCAGCTGCAGGCGGTATTCCGGGCGCAGCACGTAGCCCTTGCCGGTTTCCAGGTTCAGCTGCAGCTCGTCGCCCTTGTAGCGGTCGCCGAAGCGCCACATGTTGACGTTGCCGGTGGCCGTGACCTGGTCTTCGATGCGGAAGTAGCAGGCGGTGTCGGCGGTGAGGCGGGTCTGGCCGCGTGTCAGTTCGACATTGCGCTCGAGGTTCAGCTGGCGGTCCGGGCGGCCGCTGATGTCCTCGGCGCGGATCGTGATCGGCAAGTCCTGCTCGTCGGCCGGCGCAACCGGCGGCTGCGCCGGCTGCGCCGGCTGCACCTGTGATTCGGCCGGCACCTGGGGCGTGGCCTCGGTCTGTGGCGCGGACGGCACAGCCTGCGCGTGCACGGGACTCGATGCGGTGGCGGCGACAACGGCGGCGGCGGCAGCCAATGCGGTCAGCGCGAACGCCTGCCGCGGGGAAGTAATAGGGGCCGGTGATCGGGCTGTAGTCCAGCTCATGGAGAATCTGCAAGCGCCATAAAGGGCGGTATTTTTGGGATGAATCCCTTATTATATGGGAATTAGCTCAACCAACCCGTTTCGCCAGGCTGCCTTCATGTCTTCTTTGTATCAAAATCCCCCCACTTCCGCCGTCCAGGATGCGCGCCTGCAGCAGTTGACCGAATGGCTGGCCTCGACCGGCCTGGTGGAAGTCGGGACCGGCCGCCCGGCATCCGCGGATGCCAGTTTCCGCCGCTATTTCCGCTACGACGTTGCCCCTGAAGTGCGCGAAAAACTGGGGGCGACCCTGGTCGCCATGGACGCCCCGCCCGAGCGCGAGAACGTGCCGGCCTACATCCACGTGCAGGGCCTGCTGCTGGACGCCGGCGTGACCGTGCCGGCGATCGTCGCCCGGGACGTCGAGCGCGGCTTCCTGCTGCTGTCCGACCTCGGCGTGACGACCTACCTGCAGCGCCTCGATTCGGACAACGCGCCCTTCATGTATTCGGACGCGGTCGACGCCCTCCTGAAATTCCAGATGGCCAGCCAGCCGGGCGTGCTGCCCGAGTTCGACCGCGCCTTCATCTACCGCGAACTGAACATCTTCCCGGAGTGGTACATCGGGCGCCACCTGGGCGTGACCCTGGACGACAAGCAGCAGGCGACACTCGATAAAGTGTTCGAGGCGATCGCCGCCAACGTGCTGGCGCAGCAGCAGGTCTACATGCACCGCGATTTCCACTCGCGCAACCTGATGTGGCTCGAGCAGGGCAACCCGGGCGTGCTGGACTTCCAGGACGCCGTCTACGGCCCGGTCACCTACGACCTGGCGTCCCTGCTGCGCGACGCCTACGTCCAGTGGGACGAAGAGATCGTGCTGGACTGGGTGGTGCGCTACTGGCAGAGCGCGAAACAGGCCGGCCTGCCGGTCAATCCGGACATCGACGCCTTCTATCGCGACTTCGAATTCATGGCCCTGCAGCGCCACCTGAAGATCCTCGGCATCTTCTGCCGCCTGAACTACCGCGACGGCAAGCCGAACTACCTGGGCGACCTGCCGACCGTGATGGATTACGTGCGCCGCACCGCCAACCGCTATACCGAACTCAAGCCGCTGCTGCGCCTGCTCGACGCGCTCGAGGACAAGGCGCCCCAGGTCGGCTACACCTTCTGAAGACGGGTCCACTATCATGAAAGCGATGATTTTCGCGGCCGGCCGCGGCGAACGCATGCGCCCGCTCACCGACGCCTGCCCCAAGCCCCTGCTGAAGGTGCGCGGACGGCCGATGATCACCTGGCACGTGCTGAACCTGGTGCGCGCCGGGATTACCGACATCGTCATCAACCACTCCCACCTCGGCCACATGATCGAGGAAGAGCTGGGCGACGGCGGCAAGTATGGCGCGCGCATCCAGTACTCGCACGAGCCGGTCCCGCTGGAAACCGCGGGCGGCATCGCCAACGCCCTGCACCTGCTGGGCGACGAGCCGTTCCTGGCCGTGTCGGGCGACATCTACGCGCCCTACTTCGACTTCTCGCAGGTGGTGGACGTCCTGAAGGACAAGGACATGCTGGGCATCCCCTACCCGCCCGACAAGCGCGACATCGCCTGGCTGTGGCTGACGCCGAACCCCTGGCACAACCCGGAAGGCGACTTCGCGCTCGACATGTACACGCTCCGCAACGACGGCCCGACCAAGTGGAACTTCGCCGGCATCGGCGTCTACCGTCCCGAGATGTTCGAGGGGATCCAGGCGGGCGACTTCGTCAAGTTCGGCCCCCTGATGCGCAAGTTCATCGAACAGGGCCGCGTCGGCGGCGAGCTGTATAACGGGCAGTGGGTCAACGTCGGCACCGTCGGCCAGCTGGAAGAACTGAACGCGCCGCTGGGGGCGGCCAGGACCGGCTCATGACGGCCACCCAGGCCGCTTTCGCCGAACGCCGCGCGCGCCTGGCCGCGCGCATGCAACCGGGCGCGGTCGCCGTGCTGGCCACCGC
>DAMCRY010000070.1:0-12735 GCA_032115075.1 Massilia sp. | reverse complement strand
GGAGCGCGTCGCGCCGTCCGGCTTCCTGCGCCGCGAGATCGCCACCCGCATGCACGAGCGCCTGCAGCTCGTGAAGATCGTGCCGAAGCAGGTGCTCGACGCCGGCTGCGGCACGGGCGCCGACCTCGCCCTGCTGCAAAAGACCTATCCGGCGGCCCAGATCCTCGGCATCGACGCGGCGCCCGCCATGGCCGCCGCCGCGAAGGCGCCGGCCCCGGCCACCCGTTCGCTGAACCAGATGCTCAGCCGTTTGCTGCCGGCCAAGGCCGGTGTCGACGTCCTGTGCGGGGACTTCGGCAACCTGCCGTTCGCGGCGAACTCGCTCGACCTGCTGTGGTCGAACCTCGCGCTGCATTGGCATCCCCAACCCGACCGCGTGTTCGCCGAATGGCGCCGCGTGCTGCGCGTCGACGGCCTGCTGATGTTCTCCAACTTCGGCCCGGACACCTTCACCGAGCTGCGCGCCGCCTTCGCCGCGCTCGACGAAACGCCGCACACGCTGCCCTTCGTCGACATGCACGACTTCGGCGACCAGCTGGTGGAGGCGGGCTTTTCCACCCCGGTGATGGACATGGAACGCATCACGGTCACCTACGACACCGCGCAGGCCCTGCTGGCGGACGTGCGTGCGATCGGCGGCAACCCGCTGGCCACGCGCAGGCGCGGGCTGGTCGGACGCGCGGCCTGGCAGCGCATGCTGGACGCGCTCGAAGCGAGGCGCCGCCCGGACGGCAAGCTCGGCCTGACCTTCGAAGTCATCTACGGGCACGCCTTCCGCCCGGCGCCGCGCGTGACGGCGGCCGGCGAGGCCATCGTGCGCTTCCAGCCGCGCAAGCCGGAGTGATCCACAACCGGGGCAGTACCGGCACCCTACGAAGGCAAGGGCTTCCCATCCTATTATGTTGCATTGCACCTATAGAACAACGATCGCTACCCCATGTTGTTGCCCCGCAGTGGCCCGATTTTCCTTGAATAAAAATTACTGATTTGGATATAATCAATGGCTATTTTTGTCGTCTGGTAAGAAAAATCGCTGAAAAAAACAGCACTTCCGGGCACAAAATAGAAATGAATTGCAGCATGAGCAGAGCCGCCGGCGACGGGTAGCACGACGCTACCAGCCACCAGCGCGTAGGTAATCCCACCGTTCCGCAGCGCAATTTCGCGGTATGGTCATCACCGTTCTGCGAAACACGTTTCGGAGCGGCGGCAGTTCGTTCATGGAGCTGCCGACCGTTAAAAATATTTTTATTTTGGGTGGTTGGGGACAACATGACATACGCATCGCGACTTGGGGCCTGGATGTTCGGGCTCGCAGCAACGGCCGGCATCCCAGCATGGGCAGCCGATCCGAACATCACGGGCCGGCCGCAGGAACACCAGCTGAACATGCAGACCCCCGTGAGCGCTGTCGGCCACGACATCTACGACCTGCACAACTGGATGATGATCGTCTGCCTGGTGATCTTCATCGGCGTGTTCGGCGTCATGTTCTATTCGGTGTTCAAGCACCGCAAGTCGCTCGGCCACAAGGCCGCCACCTTCCACGAATCGACCGCCGTCGAGATCGCCTGGACCATCGTTCCCTTCCTGATCGTCATCGGCATGGCCCTGCCGGCCACCCGTACCGTGGTCGCCCTGAAGGACACCTCGAACGCCGACATCACCATCAAGGCCACCGGCATGCAGTGGAAGTGGGGCTACGACTACCTGAACGGCGAAGGCGAGGGCATTTCCTTCCTGTCCAACCTGTCGACCCCGCGCAGCCAGATCGGCCTGCCGGGCCAGGAGGCCACCGAGAAGAAAGGCGAGAACTACCTGCTGGAAGTGGACAACGAGATGGTCGTCCCGGTCGGCAAGAAGATCCGCATGGTGTTCACCGCCAACGACGTGATCCACGCCTGGACCATCCCGGCCTTCGCCATCAAGCAGGACGCGATTCCCGGCTTCGTGCGCGACGGCTGGTTCAAGGCCGACAAGGTCGGCGTCTACCGCGGCAACTGCGTCGAGCTGTGCGGCAAGGACCACGCCTTCATGCCGATCGTCGTGCGCGTCGTCTCCGCCGAGGACTACACTGCCTGGGTGGCCGGCGAGAAGAAGAAAATGGCGGCCCTGGCCGACGATCCGAACAAGGTGTGGACCATCGACGAACTGAAGACCCGCGGCGAGCAGGTGTATGCCGCCAACTGCGTGGCCTGCCACCAGGCCAACGGCAAGGGGCTGCCCAATGCCTTCGCCCCGCTGGACGGCTCGCCGAACGTGCTGGGCGCCAAGGCGCACCAGATCGACATCCTGCTCAACGGCCAGGATACCCCGGCCTACCCGTCGGCGATGCCGTCCTGGAAGCAGCTGTCGGACACCGAGATCGCCGCCGTGATCACCTATACCCGCAACACCTGGTCGAACAAGGCTGCGGAAAACATCGTCCAACCGGCAGAAGTGCTGGCTGCACGCAGCAAGTGATTTAGCTATCTAGCTTCAGGGAAATCGACATGACTACCAGCACCATCGATCACACACCCGGCCACGACCACGCTCATGATCACGATCATGCGCACGACCATCCGCACGGCCTGCGCCGCTGGCTCTTCGCCACCAACCACAAGGACATCGGCACCCTGTACCTGTGGTTCTCCTTCATCATGCTGCTCTCGGGCGGCGTGCTGGCGCTGATGATCCGCACCGAACTGTTCGAGCCGGGCCTGCAGTTCTTCCGTCCCGAGTTCTTCAACCAGCTGACCACCATGCACGGCCTGGTGATGGTGTTCGGCGCGATCATGCCGGCCTTCGTGGGCTTCGCCAACTGGATGCTGCCGCTGCAGGTGGGCGCCTCGGACATGGCGTTCGCGCGCATGAACAACTTCTCGTTCTGGCTGCTGCCGCCGGCGGCGATCCTGCTGGCCGCCTCCTTCTTCTCGCCGGGCGGCGCCACCGCCGCCGGCTGGACGCTGTATGCGCCGCTGTCGACCCAGATGGGCCCGGGCATGGACATGGCGATCTTCGCCATGCACATCATGGGCGCCTCGTCGATCATGGGTTCGATCAACATCATCGTCACCATCCTGAACATGCGCGCCCCGGGCATGACGCTGATGAAGATGCCGATGTTCTGCTGGACCTGGCTGATCACCGCCTACCTGCTCATCGCCGTGATGCCGGTGCTGGCGGGCGCCATCACCATGACCCTGACCGACCGCCACTTCGGCACCTCGTTCTTCAACGCGGCCGGCGGCGGCGACCCGGTGATGTACCAGCACATCTTCTGGTTCTTCGGCCACCCCGAGGTCTACATCATGATCCTGCCGGCCTTCGGCATCGTCTCGCAGATCATCCCGGCCTTCGCACGTAAACCCTTGTTCGGCTACGCCTCGATGGTCTACGCGACCGCCTCGATCGCGATCCTGTCCTTCATCGTCTGGGCCCACCACATGTTCACCACCGGCATGCCGGTGACCTCGCAGCTGTTCTTCATGTACGCCACCATGCTGATCGCGGTGCCGACCGGCGTGAAGGTGTTCAACTGGGTCGCCACCATGTGGAAGGGCTCGATGACCTTCGAGACCCCGATGCTGTTCGCGGTCGGCTTCATCTTCGTGTTCACGATGGGCGGTTTCACCGGCCTGATCCTGGCCGTGACCCCGATCGACATCCAGGTGCACGACACCTATTACGTGGTGGCGCACTTCCACTACGTGCTGGTGGCGGGCTCGCTGTTCGCGCTGTTCGCGGGCTTCTACTACTGGGCGCCGAAGTGGACCGGCCACATGTATCCGGAGGGCCGTGGCAAGATGCACTTCTGGCTGTCGCTCATCACCTTCAACATCACCTTCTTCCCGATGCACTTCCTGGGACTGGCCGGCATGCCGCGCCGCTATGCGGACTACGCCACCCAGTTCACCGACTTCAACATGATCGTGTCGATCGGCGCCTTCGGCTTCGGCCTGTCGCAGGTCTACTTCCTGTTCGCGGTCGTGCTGCCGACCATCCGTGGCGGCGCCAAGGCCCCGACCAAGCCGTGGGAAGGCGCGGAAGGCCTGGAGTGGACCGTGCCGAGCCCGGCGCCGTTCCACACCTTCGAAACCCCGCCGCTGGTGAAATAAATGTCCGCCCAACGCAAACCGAGCAACCTGCGCACCGCCCTGATCCTGGGCGGGGTGGCGCTGTTCTTCTTCGCCAGCGTGTTCGTCAAGTTCACCTGGCTGAGCTGAGGTGAGCCGATGAGCACCAACGGGAAGCTGCTGCGCCTGAACCGCACCACGCTGGCCAAGCTGGTGGTGGTGGCGGTGGCGATGTTCGGCTTCGGCTACGCGCTGGTGCCGGTGTACCGCCAGATCTGCGAGGTACTCGGCATCAACGTGCTGACCCGGCAGGGCGAGTTCGAGTTCGTGAAGGCGCCCGAGAATACCCAGATCGACAAGACCCGCACCATCGTCGTCGAGCTGGACGGCAACGCGCAGGGGCCGTGGCGTTTCCGCCCGACCCAGCGCACGATCAACGTGCATCCGGGTGAGCTGGCCACCGTCATGTACGAGGTGGTCAACACGCAGGGCAGGGCGGTCAAGGCGCAGGCGATCCCGAGCTACGCGCCGCAGGTCGTCACGCCGCACTTCAAGAAGGTGGAGTGCTTCTGCTTCCAGGAGCAGACCCTGCAGGCCAACGAGGCGCGCCAGATGCCGGTGGTGTTCTTCATCGACCCGGCGCTGCCGCGCGAGGTGAAGAACATCACGCTGTCGTACACCTTCTTCGAGATCGGCGGCGCGGTGCAGACCGCCTCGAATGGTCCGGCGACGGTGAAGTAAATGGAAGAAGATAAGCCGCAGCCGCAGCCGCAGCCGCAGGTGCATAAAAGGCCGGCCAGCTTCCTGGCCACGATGAAGGCCGTGTTCTGGTCCTTCTTCGGCGTGCGCAAGCGCCGCGACTACGAGCACGACGCCGCCAACCTGAACCCGGTGCACGTGATCATCGCCGGGCTGGTCGGGGTGGCGATCTTCATCGGCATCCTGATGCTGGCGGTCAGGTTCGCGGTAGCGCAGTAAGCAGGGCAATACCGAAGGCGTCACGGAACGTGACATCGTAACAACATCGACGTCGCTCCCGCGAAGGCGGGAGCCCAGGTCGAGCAGCAGAATTCAGCGACACGAGAATCACCCGAAAATTCAGAAGAGTCAGATGAGGAGATGAAGATGAGTTCGCCACAAACCGCGCCTTACTATTTCGTGCCAGGCCCGTCCCGCTGGCCGATGTGCGCCGGCATTTCGATGCTGGTGACCATGATCGGCGCATCCGGCTGGGTCAACAGCGCCCCCTGGGGCCCGGCCGTCTGCCTGGCCGGCATCGCCGCCACCCTGGTGGTGCTGTACTTCTGGTTCGGCGACGCCATCGGCGAATCCGAATCGGGCATGTACGGCAAGCGCATCGACCTGTCCTACCGCTGGTCGATGAGCTGGTTCATCTTCTCGGAAGTGATGTTCTTCGGCGCCTTCTTCGGCGCGCTGTTCTACGCCCGCGCCGTGACCATGCCCTGGCTGTCGGACCTCGACCACAAGATCCTGTGGCCGGACTTCGCGCCGACCTGGGGCAATACCGGCCCGGCCGGCGTGGTCGACCAGTTCCAGACCATGGGCCCGTTCCCGATCCCGACCATCAACACCGCGCTGCTGCTGCTGTCGGGCGTCACGCTGACCATCTCGCACCATGCGCTGCGCGCCGGCCACCGTTCGAAGACGGCGTTCTGGCTGTTCGCGACCATCCTGCTGGGCGCGATCTTCATGGGCTTCCAGGTCTACGAATACATGCACGCCTACGCGGACCTGAACCTGAAGCTGACCTCGGGCATCTACGGCTCGACCTTCTTCATGCTCACCGGTTTCCACGGCTTCCACGTGACCATGGGCGCGATCATGCTGTCGGTGATCCTGTACCGTGTGCTGAAGGGGCACTTCACGGCGGACAACCACTTCGGCTTCGAAGGTGCGGCGTGGTACTGGCACTTCGTCGACGTGGTGTGGCTGGGACTGTACGTGGTGGTGTACTGGCTGTAAGAGATAAAGCGGCACCCGCCGCTTTCGTAGGGTGGGCGGCGAGGCCGCCCACCCTACGTTGATGTGGTATACGGCCGCAGGTGGCAAATGCCGGCCGGGCTCGGCCGACGGAAATTTCGGTCAGCGAATACCGGTCGGGGCAATCCACCCCATCTTGTAGGCGCCCAGCAGGCACAGGAACAGGGTGATCGACAGGCCCACCCGCATCGCCAGCGCGTGCACGGTGCGGTTGCTCTGCCCCTTGTCGCGCATCAGGAAGAACAGGGCCGAGGCGAGGCTGGCGAGGATCAGGATGAAGGCGATGGCAACAAACAGTTTCATGGTCGGCCCGGGAAAGGTTGAGGCTTCATTGTAATGCGCTTCGCCTTCCATTTCCGCCCCATTCCCTTCGTCGCCGCAACCGCCCTCGCCCTGCTGGGCATCGCGCTCGGCAATTGGCAGCAGGGCAGGGCGATCCAGAAGGAAGCGGTGCAGGAGAAGATCACCGTCTTCGCCGCCCAGGCGCCGGTCGTGCTCGGTCCCGCCATCACCCCCGCCGCCGCGCTCGAATACCGCCGCGTGACGGTCACCGGCGAGTTCGTCGCCGGCTGGCCCTTCTTCCTCGCCAACCGCCCGATGGCGGGCCGCTCCGGATACTACCTCGTGATGCCGTTTAAAATAGCCGGCTCGGACACACATGTGCTGGTGATGCGCGGCTGGCTGCCGCGCGCGGCCGAGTACGGCAAGCTGGCGGCATTCGCGACGCCGCCGGGCACCGTCACGATCGAGGGCATCGTCGCCGGCACGGCCGGGCACGTGATGGACCTGGGCCAGGCGGCGCCGCTGGCGCCGCGCGCCATCGTCCAGAACATCGACCCGCAGGCCGTGGCGCGCGCGACCGGACTGCGGCTGCAGCCTTTCTTCGTGCAGCAGACCGGGAGCGACGGGGCGGGGGACACCCTGCTGCGCGCCTGGCCGGCGCCCTCGAGCGGGATCGACAAGCACCGGGGCTACGCCTTCCAGTGGTATGCGCTGGCGGCGATGTCGGTGCTCTTTTTTGTGATAACGGGATTCCGAAGTGGATCGAAAAGTGGAACAACTGAGCGCAAGGCAGGAAACGGTGATGCAGGAAAACCTGAAGCAGGAAGCCCCCGGGCAGGACAGCGTAAACCAGGACGGCGTGGACCCGGCGGCGAGTGAAGCCGCCAAGGCGCGCAAGCGCGGCCGCTGGAAGCTGTTCGCCGTGCTGCTCGTGTGCGCGGCGCCGATGATCCTGTCCTACCTGACCTATTACGTCATCAAGCCGAGCGGCCGTACCAACTACGGCGACCTGATCGATCCGCGCACCCGTCCGATCCCGGCCATGGCCAGCACCACCCTCGACGGCCGTCCGGAAACGCTGGGGCAGTACGCCGGCAAGTGGATCATGCTGAAGGTCGGCGGCGGCGAATGCCTGGAGGCCTGCCAGAAGCAGCTGTTCGCGATGCGCCAATGGCGCCTGATGCAAGGCAAGAACATGGACCGGGTGGAACGCGTCTGGCTCGTCACGGACGACCAGCCGCTCGACACCATGACGATCCGCCAGTACGACGGCATGCACATGCTGCGCGCGCCGGCCGACGTGGTGAACCAGTGGCTGCCGGCCGGGCAGGGCACCCAGCCTGCCGACCACATCTACCTGATCGACCCCCTGGGCAACCTCATGATGCGCTTCCCGGCCGACCCGGATCCGCGCAAGGTGTATAAGGACATTGCCAAGCTGCTCAAGGCTTCGGCGATCGGTTAAGGGCGCGCCTGGCCCAACTGCAATCGGATTGACAATGCAAGCTTCTTCCCTGTTACAACTGGCCCTGATGGGCGTGCTGGTGGCCATCCTGCCGCTGTCGATGGTCTGGATGTCTTCGGACGCCAACAAATTCCGCAAGCTGGTCTGGGTCGCCGTCTTCCTGACCTTCGACCTGATCGTGTTCGGCGGCTTCACCCGCCTGACCGACTCCGGCCTGGGCTGCCCGGACTGGCCGGGCTGCTACGGCATGGCGAATCCCTTCCTGGCGCACGAGCAGATCTCGGCGGCCGAGGCGGCGATGCCGACCGGTCCCGTTACCGTGGTCAAGGCCTGGATCGAAATGATCCACCGCTACCTGGCCATGGGCATCGGCGTCATCATCATGGCCCTGCTGTTCACCGCCTTCAGGCAATGGCGCAAGACCAGGATGCAGGCGTTCAAGCCCGGCATCCCGCTGGCGCTGTTCGTCTTCGTCTGCATCCAGGGCGCCTTCGGCGCCTGGACCGTCACCCTCAAGCTGCAGCCGGTGATCGTGACGATCCACCTGCTGCTGGGCATGGGGCTACTCGCCTTGCTGACCTGGCTCGGCGGCCGCGAAGACTTCCTGATGCAGCGGCCGGCGCCGGCCGGCGATACCGCCGCGCTGCGCCGCATCCGCGCCCTCGCCATCCTGGCCGCCGTCGTGATCACGGTCCAGATCGCGCTGGGCGGGTGGGTGAGCACCAACTACGCGACCCTGGCCTGCGACGAATTCCCCCTGTGCGACGGCTATGTCGTGCCGCCGATGGACTTCGAGCACGGCTTCCACCTGTGGCGCGAGCTGGGCAAGACGGCGGCCGGCCACTACCTGCCGTTCTCGGCGCTGGTGGCGATCCACTGGGTGCACCGCAACTTCGCCATCGTCGTCGTCGCCGTGCTCGGCCTGCTGGTGTGGCGCGCCTGGCGCCAGCCCTACCTGGCGAAGCACGCGCGGCTGCTGGCCCTGGTGTTGTTCGTGCAACTGCTGACCGGCGTGGCCACCGTCTATCTGGACTTCCCGCTCGCCATTGCAGTAATGCATAACGCTGGGGCCGCCCTGCTGGTCCTGCTGGCGACCATGTTAAACTACCGGGTGAAATACCAGATTGAAGCGAACCGCGACGCCAACGGCGCGCAAGCAGCGAAGTCAGCGGCAGCAAAGTCAGCGGCAAATCCGGCCGTGAACCCAGCCGTGAAATGAGCGCGCCGCGCCATGTCGCGCGCGGCGCCGCCGTGTTCCGATCCAGCCAGCACCCCATCGATGACGACCCAGACAGCCCTCCACAAATCCCCGAGCCGCGTTGCCCAGTACTGGGCCCTGACCAAACCACGGGTCACGCAGCTGGCCGTGTTCTGCGCGGTGATCGGGATGTTCCTCGCCACCGACGGTTTTCCGGGATGGCGGGTGCTGGTGGCCGGCACCGCCGGCATCTGGCTGCTGGCCGGCGCCGCCTTCGCCGTGAACTGCCTGGTCGAAGCCGAGATCGACGCGCGCATGGCGCGCACCGCCCGCCGCGCCACCGCCATGGGCGAGCTCACCAGCACCCAGACGATCGCCTTCTCGACCGTGATCGGGGGCCTGGGCATGTACGTCCTGTACGCCTTCGTCAATCCGCTCACCATGTGGCTGACCTTCGTCACCTTCGTCGGTTACGCATTCATCTACACCATGCTGCTCAAGCCGGCCACGCCGCAGAACATCGTCATCGGCGGCCTGTCCGGCGCCATGCCGCCGGCCCTGGGCTGGGCCGCGGTGGCCAACGAGGTGCCGATGGAAGCCTGGCTGCTGGTGCTCATCATCTTCGTCTGGACCCCGCCGCACTTCTGGGTGCTGGCCATGTACCGCCGCGAGGACTACGCCCGTTCCGGCCTGCCGATGCTGCCGATTACGCACGGCATGAAATACACCGGCCTGCAGGTCTGGCTGTACACCGTGGCGCTGGCCGCGACGACCCTGCTGCCGTTCGCGGTCGGCATGAGCGGCCTGATCTACCTGGCGGTCGCCGTCGTGCTCAACGTGCTGTTCCTGCGCCACTCGTGGCGCGTGCACCGCCACTACAGCGACATGGCGGCCCGCAATGCCTTCGCTTACTCGATCGTCTACCTGTCGCTGCTGTTCGCCGCGCTGCTGGTCGACCACTATTTCAAGTTCTGAGCCATGAAAAAACTCCTGACCGTGCTGGCGATGACGCTGGCGGTGCTGGCCGCTGGCTGCGACAAGCTGGCGAACAAGACCCCCGCCTTCAACAACACCGACGTCACCGGCCTCGATTACGCCAAAGGCTTCTCGCTGACAGACCACACCGGCAAGCCGCGCACCCTGCAGGACTTCCGCGGCAAGCTGGTGGTGCTGTTCTTCGGCTATACCCAGTGCCCGGACGTGTGCCCGACCACGATGGCCGAGATGGCTGCCGTGATGAAGGACCTGGGCCCGGCCAGCAAGGACGTGCAGGTGCTGTTCGTCACGCTCGACCCGGAGCGCGACACCCAGGAACTGCTCGCCGCCTACGTGCCGGCCTTCCACCCCTCGTTCATCGGCCTGTACGGCGACAAGGAAGCCACCGCGCGCACGGCCAAGGAATTCAAGGTCTTCTATTCGAAAGTGCCCTCGGGCGACGACCCGAAGAACTACACCGTGGACCATACCGCGGGCAGCTATGTGTTCGACCGCGACGGCAAGCTGCGCCTGTTCGTGCGCCACGGCAACGGCCCGGGAACGCTCGCGGCCGACCTGCGCCAGCTGCTGTAAGCCATACCTGCGGGCGGGTTTCCCCGCCCTGGTGCTGCGCCCGGCTAAGCCAGCGTTAACAACGCTGCTGTTATGATGGTGTAAACACCACTCGACAGGGACGGCATGGAACAACGCCAAGGCAGGAACTACACCCGCATCGCCATTGTCGTCCTGCTGACGCTGGGCTGCCTCTACGTCCTCAAACCCTTCCTGGCCGCGATCCTGTTCGCGGCCTGCGTCGTGATCTCCTCCTGGCCCCTGTACCTGCGCCTGCAGGCGTCGATGCGCGGCCACCGAACGATGGCCGCGCTGACCATGACGCTGTCGCTGACCCTGCTCATCATCATTCCGCTGTCGATGGTCGCCTACAACCTGGTCGACGACGTCGCGCGCGGCTTCACCGAGCTGCGGGTGGCGATCGAGCACCGCGAGCTGATGCCGCCGCCCTGGGTGCGCGAGATCCCGCTGGTGGGCGCGACGATCGACACCTACCTGCGTGAACTGGTCGCCAGCCGCGAACAGATGATCGCCCTGGCCCAGCGCATGCTGGAACCGGCGCGCCGCTACCTGCTGGCCGGCGGCCTGATGCTCGGCACCGGCGTGGTCCAGCTCAGCCTGGCCGCTTTCGTGAGCTTCTTCTTCTACCGCGACGGCAAGGCCCTGCTGGAAGTGGTCGCCGTGACCATGCGGCGGGTGATGGGCGAGGGCGCCGAGTCGGTGTCGCACACCGTCAGCCAGACGGTGCGCGGCGTCATGTACGGCCTGCTCGGTACCGCGCTGGCGCAGGCGGTGGTGGCCGCGATCGGCTTCGCCATCGCGGGCGTGCCGGCGGTGCCGCTACTGTCGGTGATGATCTTCATCTCTTCGCTGATCCCGGTCGGGCCGCCCATCATCTGGGGCGGCGCGGCGTTCTGGCTGTTCCTGCAGCACGAGACCGGCTGGGCGATCTTTATGGTGATCTGGGGGACCTTCCTGATCAGCGGCGTCGACAACATCGTGCGCCCGATGCTGATCAGCCGCGGCAGCAGCCTGCCGTTCCTGCTCACCCTGCTGGGGGTGCTGGGCGGCGTGATCGCCTTCGGTTTCGTCGGCATGTTCATCGGGCCGACCCTGCTGGCGGTGGGCTACTCGCTGATGACCGAATGGACGGGGACGCCGGACCGGGTGATCCGGCAGGACAAGGACGCCTGAACCCGGAGCGCCGACCTGTCAGGCCGGCCCGTCCGGATTCCCCAGCGCGGCAATGATGCGGGCGGCGATCTCGCGCAGTTCGGCGGCGTCCGCGGGCGCCGCCGCATGCGGCTTGAGCGGCGCCGCCTCCTGCCGCGGCACGACGTGGAAGTGCACGTGCGGCACCGTCTGGCCCGCCGCCGCGCCGTTGAACTGGGCGACCATGATGCCCGGCGCCCGCAGCGCCGCCTTGACCGCGGCCGCCACCTTCTTCGTGGTGCGGATGCAGGCAGCGGCGGCTTCGTCGGACAGGGCGAACAGTTCCACGGCCGGCTCCTTCGGCAGCACCAGCACGTGGCCGGCGGCCTGCGGCATGATGTCCATGATCGCCAGCGTGGCCTCGTCCTCGTAGACCTTCACGCAAGGCAGTTCGCCGCGCAGGATGCGGGCGAAGGGGTTGTGGGAATCGTAGTCCATGTCTTCTTTCGTCGAATTCGGTCAGTCGGAAGGACGCGCCAGGCCGTCCCGTGCATCCATCATGCGCGTTCGCCCGCCCAGGACATCACGCTCCACATGAGCATGAAGAAGATCCAGAACACCAGCACGCTGGCGAGCGCGCCCAGGACGTAGAACCCCGCCGCGACGGGCATGTCGCTCAGGAACGAAAACGTCTTGATCGCCGCGGTCGGCAGGGCCAGCGCGAAGGCGTAGAACGCGAGCTGGACGCGCAGGGGAAGAAGATAAATGATCATGGGTGCACGCGAAAGCGATATCGGACAGCGGGCCAAGATAGCACGCGCAGCCGGTCCCAAGATTTGCACATTGTCACAGCGCGAGACGCGGTGGGCTCAGCGCGGCGCGTCCGGCCCCAGCGCGCTGCGCAGCCGCTCGAAGTCGATCGGCTTGGTCAGGTGGTGGTCGAAGCCGGCGGCGAAGGCCCGCTGGCGGTCCTTTTCCTGGCCCCAGCCGGTGGCGGCGATCAGCCGCATGCCGCGGCCGTGTTCGGTCTC